>NZ_JAMAWB010000079.1:0-448 GCF_023713585.1 Paenibacillus sp. MER TA 81-3 | reverse complement strand
AACTTATAGCGTACACATCAAAATGTTTAATAGATAGTACTTTTATAATGCTTTTAATTATGGTCGCTCTCGTAATTGTAACGAATAAGAAATGATGATTGCCAATAACATTAATAGTAATGTTGGCGTAATGAACACTGAAAGTAATAGTCCATGAATCATTATATTTATAAATTCCGTTAACAATTTAAAGAATAAAATGCTCCCCATAAATAATTGTAAATAATAAAACTTACCTTTCAAGTGGAAAGTTAACGTTGTAGCGATATATGCGATAATAATGAATAACAGAATTAATAATGTAACCCATTCAATAACATATTGTGTCTGTGATAATGTCCAATCACCAGATACAAATAATGCATTACGATTATTAAATTCTAAAAATGTGAATAAAAAGATGACGACACCACAAAATAGTTCGACATACATTGGTTTAACCCATTTC
>NZ_JAMAWB010000078.1:0-450 GCF_023713585.1 Paenibacillus sp. MER TA 81-3 | reverse complement strand
ATGCGGGAATAACCCGGCGTCTGACACAGCAACTATTTGTCAGCGTTCACTTACTTCGCCGTCGACATAGCGCCAGAAACCGTGCTCGTCGCGCTCGAAACGGCTCGTCTCGTGCAGCCGGTAGGCGCGTCCGCCGACCTTGTAGCGGGCCACGAATTCGACCTCCGCGTGCCGGTCGTCGAGCGGCGCGTGGCGTTTGACCGCGAGGCCCAGCCAGCGCGGCGCGTCCGGCGCGCTGGGGTCGGTGTCGAGATCGGGCGGGCAGGTGCGCGCGGCCCACGTCGCGCGCAGGTAATCGGTCGCGCCGAGCACGTACGCGCTGTACCGCGAACGCATCAATTCGAGTGCGGTCGGCGCGGCCTCGCCGCCGTCGATGAAGCGGCCGCAGCAGGCCGCATAGCGCGGCGCGGACGTCCTGGCGGGCGCGGGGGACGCGCCGCCGCACGGGCA
>NZ_JAMAWB010000077.1:0-451 GCF_023713585.1 Paenibacillus sp. MER TA 81-3 | reverse complement strand
GTGCTACCGGTGCGGATCGGCCAGGTCGAGTCGCTACGGCCGTCGCTCGCGCCGCGTGTGTCGTTCGACGGCATCGACGGCCATGCGCTGAAATGGCGCGATCACGTCGATATGGAGGCGGCGCACGGCGCAGACGTGCTGGCCGCCAGCGACGACGGCGTGCCCGCACTCGTGCGGCGCGGTCGCGTGACGATGGCGACGGCCTGTTTCGACCGCACGCTGTTGCGCGCGATCGTCGCCCGCTGTGCGAGCGATGCCGGCCTGTTGGTGCGCGCGATGCCGGACGGTGTGCGGTTGCGCCGACGCGGGCGCGTGACGTTCGCGTTCAACTACGGCGACACGCCGTGCATGCTGCCCGCGCCGGGCGGTGCCACGTTCGTCCTCGGCAATCGCGACCTCGGCGCGGTCGACGTCGCCGCCTGGGTCGAGCCGGACTGACGCGATGCAGTCG
>NZ_JAMAWB010000076.1:0-454 GCF_023713585.1 Paenibacillus sp. MER TA 81-3 | reverse complement strand
CTGAGCGTGAACTATCTGGAGCAAGGCACGGATAAAGTCCTGGCGGAAGCCACGACCGTAGACGGAGTAACAGGTAAAACGGTGGAGCTGACAGCCGCGGAAGTAGCGGGTTACACGCCGTTGAAGGCAAGCGATAGCTACACCTTTAAAGCAGAAGGTAATGTGTACACCTTCTACTACAAGGGAAGCGCGCAGAAGCTGAGCGTGAACTATCTGGAGCAAGGCACGGATAAAGTCCTGGCGGAAGCCACGACCGTAGACGGAGTAACAGGTAAAACGGTGGAGCTGACAGCCGCGGAAGTAGCGGGTTACACGCCAGTGAAGTCCAGCGATAGCTACACCTTTAAAGCAGAAGGTAATGTGTACACCTTCTACTACAAAGGAACAGCACAAAAGCTGAGCGTGAACTATCTGGAGCAAGGCACGGATAAAGTTCTGGCGGAAGCCACGACCG
>NZ_JAMAWB010000075.1:0-455 GCF_023713585.1 Paenibacillus sp. MER TA 81-3 | reverse complement strand
CGCACGGAAAGTGCAAGGAGAGGGCCATGATCGAAGCCATTTCGCTCGGCGCGGGGCTCGCGTGGGCGAGCGGCCTGCGCCTGTACCTGACGGTCCTGATCGCCGGCGTGCTGGCGCGGTTCGGCTGGCTCCATCTACCCGACACGCTGGCCGTGCTGATGTCGCCGTGGGTGATCGGCGCCGCGGCCGTGCTCACCGTGACCGAGTTCCTTGCCGACAAGATCCCCGCGTTCGACTCGCTGTGGGATGCCGTGCATACCTTCATCCGCATCCCGGCCGGGGCCGTGCTCGCGGCCGGCGCGCTCGGCCATGCCGACCCGACCATGCTGGCGGTCGCGGGTCTCGCCGGCGGCTCGCTCGCCGGCGCCGCGCACGTGGCGAAGGCCGGCACGCGCGCGCTGATCAACCTGTCTCCCGAACCGATTTCGAACTGGGTCGCTTCGTCGACCGAGGAC
>NZ_JAMAWB010000074.1:0-458 GCF_023713585.1 Paenibacillus sp. MER TA 81-3 | reverse complement strand
CAACTGGGGTGTCGGGATGCACTACGACTTCGGTGTCGTGACCGCGAAGGCGCTGATGACCACCGTGCGCAATTCGTTCAACGATGCGGGCGTGTGGATGGCCGAGGCCGGCGGCTTGTGGCGAATCAGGCCGGACGTCGTGCTGGGCGCGAAATACATGTACATGAAGGGCAATGAAGCGTTGAACGACGACCATGCGCATCAGGTCAGCGTCGCGCTTCAATACCTGTTGTCGAAGCGGACGATGGTGTATGTGTCGGCGGATTATCAGCGCGCGAATAACGGCGCGAATGCGCAGGTGAACGGCGTGCTGGATCCGAACGGGGCGTCGAGTTCCGCGAGTCAGGCGGTGGCGCGGGTGGGGGTGCATACGGTGTTTTGACGGGGCGGCGGTGCCGCGCTTCAGATGCGTCGTGGTGCGTCGCGTATGCGACGCCTGTCGTTGGACGGATCAAACG
>NZ_JAMAWB010000073.1:0-458 GCF_023713585.1 Paenibacillus sp. MER TA 81-3 | reverse complement strand
TGTAAAATGGAAGTTACCACACCACCATAGATACAGGAGAACCCAACATGAGCTATTCCCATCTTAGCATAATTGATCGTGGACAACTAGAGATATTAAATAGACTAGGTTGGTCTGCAAGAGCCATCGCTCGTGAGATCAAGCGTGGGTTCGTGAATCAGGCTTACGAAGCGAATTCCTCCCATTAAGCTAGTCAGGATCGTAGAAGAGAGAGCAAGCCTAGAGGGAAGTTCTCTTCGCAACTGGCGGAAGAACTGCAGACAGAGCTGAAACAAACCTGGTCTCCTGAGCAAATTGCAGAGAAGCGACGAGAGGACAAAAGATCCTTCGCATGCTTCAAAACGATCTACCGTTGGATCTACTCTGGATGGCTTGTAGCAGGAGATTTACAGGTGCTTCGGCACAAAGGAAAGCGCCATAAGCCGGTCGAAACACGCGGACGATTTATGGTGGGTACA
>NZ_JAMAWB010000072.1:0-459 GCF_023713585.1 Paenibacillus sp. MER TA 81-3 | reverse complement strand
GCAGGTTCCAGAGATGGATGAGACGGAGCTAAGGGTTTATGAGGCTGAACGCCGTGCGCAAGACGCAGAATCGCGATCTCTGATGTTGGAGTCGGTGGTCGCGTCCCGTCTTGACCAGATGGATGTAACGCCAGCGTCCACGCCCACGCTGGGTATGCCTGTCGCATCGTCCATGGGCTCAACGTCCGATCACGTGTACGCCGAACACAACCCATTTGAGGATATGGCGCGGGTAGAGGGCGCGGGCGATCTATTCAACGGTGGTATTCCACAGTACACAAGTGTTCGGGACCAAGATACAAATGTGGATGCTATTCGCAGTTCCCGGGTGCATGAAGGTGATCCGTTTGCCAACTGGATTGATGTGGTGGGGCCCGATGGTACGGTAACCGGTAGCATCGCGGGTCCGGACCCGGACGAGACCCAGACACGCAACAAGGGAGGCAGACCCTCAAAACC
>NZ_JAMAWB010000071.1:0-460 GCF_023713585.1 Paenibacillus sp. MER TA 81-3 | reverse complement strand
CCATTCGTACGACGGAATCGGCGGCCGACGCGCCGCCCGTCGCTGCCCGCCCGCGCTATTTTGCCGGGCTTTCGTGGCTTATCGCAAAAATGTGGAGGATAGAGCGATTCGGCGTCGGACATCGTCAGCCTTTGCAAAATGGGCCAAGGCCACCGTGCCCGCCACGCCGGCCGTTCGGACGACCCGCGTTCATCCTTTCGGTGGATACCGGCGCGCGCCGGCGCCGCCTAAAGTGGCCGGAACGCCCCCTTACCGGAGAACGACATGACGCACCCGCCCCCCCGCACGATCGCCATTACCGGCGCCGGCACCGGCATCGGCGCCGCCTGCGCGCGCCGCTTCGCCCGCCGCGGCGACCGCGTCGTGCTGATCGGGCGCCGCCAGGCGCCGCTCGACGCGCTGGCTGCCGAAACGGGGGGCCTCGCGCTGGCCGGCGACGCCGCGAGCGCCGCCGACTGGG
>NZ_JAMAWB010000070.1:0-466 GCF_023713585.1 Paenibacillus sp. MER TA 81-3 | reverse complement strand
GGCCGCGGCCATAACGCGGGCCTCGTGTTCGTGAAGCTGAAACCGTACGAGCATCGCCAGCGTTCGGACCAGAAGGTGCAGGCGCTGATCGGCCGGACCTTCGCGCACTATTCGACGTACAAGGACGCGATGGTGATTCCGTTCAACCCGCCGTCGATTCCGGAACTCGGCACGGCTGCCGGCTTCGACTTCGAGCTGACGGACAACGCCGGTCTCGGCCACGATGCGCTGATGGCCGCGCGCGGCCAGTTGCTCGGGATGGCCGCGAAGGATCCGGCGCTCGCGCTGGTGCGCCCGAACGGCCTGAACGATACGCCGCAGTACAAGGTCGACATCGACCGCGAGAAAGCGAATGCGCTCGGCGTGACGGCCGCGGCGATCGACCAGACGTTCTCGATCGCATGGGCGTCGCAGTACGTGAACAACTTCCTCGACACCGACGGCCGGATCAAGAAGGTGTACGTAC
>NZ_JAMAWB010000006.1:0-337233 GCF_023713585.1 Paenibacillus sp. MER TA 81-3 | reverse complement strand
CACCCTCTCAGGTCGGCTACGCATCGTCGCCTTGGTGAGCCGTTACCCCACCAACTAGCTAATGCGCCGCAGGTCCATCTGCAAGTGACAGATTGCTCCGTCTTTCCCATCTCCCTCAGGCGAGGAAAATGTCTATCCGGTATTAGCTACCGTTTCCGGTAGTTATCCCAGTCTCACAGGCAGGTTACCTACGTGTTACTCACCCGTCCGCCGCTAAGCATCAGGAGTGCAAGCACTCCATCAACTCCGCTCGACTTGCATGTATTAGGCACGCCGCCAGCGTTCGTCCTGAGCCAGGATCAAACTCTCCGTTAAAGTTAGTTTGACTTGCTCATGTATTGCTGACGAGGTTGTTAACCTCTATTACACAAACGTTTCACTCGTTGTTCAGTTTTCAAAGAACAATCTTCATTTTGTTACCGTTGTTGCATTCGACATTACTCAACATCATTTGCAACAGGATTTTATCTTAACACATCTTCCAACTCTATGTCAACATCTTTTTTTCAAAAGCTGATTGACTGTTGTTTCGTTGTGTTCCGCCGTTTCTTGCGGCCGGATTTATAATATAGCATGGCTTGTCCCACTATAGCAACAGGTAATATCAACCATATTCACTCTCTCTATTATATAGAGTGATAGTGTTGATATTACCTTCAGATCCGGATTGCCATTTCTATCTTATCCGTTAATCCATGGCAGGCTTTGCATATGTTCCTTTTTTGGCGGAGCAGCAAGTTTCTTTTTTCGTAGAGTTGCTTTTCTCTCGCTGTTGCTTGAGCTGTGTGCTTCACCGCGAACCGTAGCTTTCTTCTCTTTACTATCATTGCTTTTATTAACGGCCTTGTCTTCTGCATCAGAAGAATCTGTATCGAAAACAGCTTGGAATTCTTCTTCCTGTCTTTCTCCATGACATGCGCAGTCACAAGATTTCGAAGGCATCGATGACTCATATGCGTCCACTGGCATGTTCGACGCCGAAGAATAGGCTGCGGGATTATACCATCCGGCTTCAGGCGAAACGTAGGAGGATGGATATGGATCATTTTCATACCCTTGATAGCCTTGCCGATCATAGCAGTTCGACGGTGCGGTAAACATCTGAGCCTGATGAACGGGCGCAATACTCTCCTCGCAGCCGCATGGCATGGCATGGGTATACGGCATGGCGGCATAAGGCTGAATCATTGGTTCCCATATGCCAGACGGCACTGCCCACGGAATAGAGGAAGGAACAGCAGCTGGCACAGAAGACGGCATCATACTTGGCACACCGGATGACACTGCACCGTACATCGGCGGTACAGGAGGGTACATCACGCTCGGCATAGCCGGAAAAGCGTCGAAACATTCAGCTTGCGGATGATACATCGGCATAGATGCGCATGGAGCACAGTTAGAATAAGCATGTGGCATTGGCATCGGGGCCATCATTTCGGCAGCAGGCATGGCGAATTGCGCGAACAAATGATGATGAGGCTTTTCACAATCGCATGGCTTCATCTCAGGACATGGCGCCATCGGAACATACGGCATAGGTGCAATCGGCATTTCATAGTTTGGTGGTGGAAGAACAGGTATTGACGGCATGTTCGGCTGTTGGACTTGGGTCGCAGGAGCAACGTAAGTCGGCATGGGAGGTGCTGTAGGCGGAGCCGGCACTTCAGGTGTTGGCGGAACATACGATTCTACTGGCTTTACGTTTTCGACCTTTTCAATTTCATAAATGCACTCAGCTTTCTTCTCAGGTACTGTAATCGGCTTAGTAAGCTCAGCTTTGGGCTGGGTGTTTTCCGTTTTCGGTTTTGTAAGCTCAGCTTTGGGCTTTGTCATTTCTGCATTACTATTTGGCTGCGCTGTCTCAGCAGGCATTGCCATTCCGGTGTGAACCTTTGGAATATTGATGACTTGACCGATAGCCAAGACATTCGGATTTTTCAGCTGCGGATTGGCGTTGATCATCGTCTCCAGCGGGATGCCCCAAGCTTTAGACAATTTCCACAGCGTATCCCCCTCCTTAACAACATGCTTATGAATAATTTCATGCCCGCTCGACGGATACTTTGAAGACGGAACCTTGATCTTCATGCCGACATCCAATTGGTTCGGGTCCTTCAATTGTGGATTCATGGCAATCAACTCTTCAAGGGATACATCGTACTTTTTGGACAACGAGTACAACGAATCGCCTTTTTTCACGATGTGAATTTTCACCTGTTGTAACCTCCCAACCGTTCATCATCCTCTTCACCTCGGGACAATCGCCCGGAAATTCAATTAATACATCCTATGCAGGTGTTAGGCATTTGACATCCCTCAACACAAAAAAATCCTCCCTAACTTAGGGAGGACTGGCCATTTGATATGAAACAGCGGCTAATCGTATACTTTAACGCCGTCTTCTGTGACGATTTTACGGAAATTTTCCAACAGGCTCAATGTAACCGGTCCGGCTTGACCAGAACCAATAATACGACCGTCCACTTCGCGTACGGCAATAACCTCTGCTGCCGTGCCTGTAAAGAACACTTCGTCGGCAACATAAATGTCATGCAGCGAAAACGGTTCTTCTTTTAAAGTCAGTCCAAGCTTCTGGCACAGCTCCATAATAGCTCCGCGCGTAATGCCTTCCAGTGCGCCCAAGTAGCACGGAGGCGTGTAGACAACTCCTCTTTTCACAAGAAAAATGTTGTCGCCCGATCCTTCCGTTACATACCCTTGCGCATTCAGCATAATCGCTTCACCGACATCAGCCAAGTTCGCTTTAATTTTGACCAAAATGTTATTCAAATAGTTGAGCGACTTAATCTTCGGATTCAAAGCGTCCGGGATGTTGCGGCGTTCGGCTACCGACACCGTGCGCAATCCATTGCGGTACGCCTCTTCCGAATAGATCGCCAATTGCTCTACAATAATGATGACGCTCGCTTTCGGACAGCGGAGTGGATCCAATCCCAGATTACCGGGACCACGGGAGACAATCAGACGGATATATCCGTCCTGCAGCTCGTTTTTGCGAATGGTTTCGACCAATACGCCCTGCATTTCCTCAATGGGTAATGGAATATTCAGCATAATCGACTTTGCCGAATCATATAGGCGCTCCAAATGCTCTTTACATTTAAAAATGTTGCCGCCGTATATGCGAATCCCCTCAAAAATACCATCACCGTACAAAAAGCCGTGATCATACACCGAAACTTTCGCATTTTCTTTTGTTACAAACTCACCGTCTAAATAAATCCACTGTGTCATCGTGCAGCACCTCCAAATGGTAGCATTATTCTGTCATAGCATGTTGAAAAGTATAACTCGGATAAGAGCCTAATATGCGAACTTGGCAACCGATAGCTTCAATCTCCTCCATTGCGGCGGGAAGTAGCACCGTATCCAGCGCCATTTCGACATCAATGTAAAAATAATAGTTTCCAAGCCGGCGCTTCGTCGGCCGGGATTCGATCCGGGAAAGGTTAATTCGACGCCACGCGAACGCAGAGAGCACCTGATGGAGCGCACCTGGGAAATCTTCCGGCAAGGTGACGAGAATCGTCGTCTTCCTAGCAGACGATTCCGGCAACGACATCGGTTCTTTCCCGATAAGAACAAATCGAGTGAAATTGTTCTGATGATCAGTCACTTGCGGAGCCAATACGTCCAAGCCGTGCGTGCGCGCGCCCAGAGCCGTTCCGATGGCAACCCACCCTTGACCCGGATTCTCCTTTACACGGTGAACAGCCTCGGACGTGCTATTGACATGTTCCAATTCCGCATGTGGAAGCTGGGCCCGAATGAACTGCATGCACTGCGCCATCGCCACAGGATGCGACATCACTTTGCACACCCGGGACCAGTCACCTTGCACTTCTTCACGTCGGCCAATTACATTTTGAATCGATGGGTACACCCATTCCGCCTGAAAAGGGAGATCTACCTCATGGACAATCCAGTCCATATGTAAATTGACAGAGCCTTCGATCGTATTCTCGATCGGAATGACACTATAATCCGTATCCCCGCGTACCGTCGATAAAAACACATCCGAAATCAGCTTATGGTGCATAAAGCAATTCTCTTCACCGACTAAATATACCGCAGCTTCATGTGATACTGAGCCTTCTGGTAATAATGCTATTCGCGCCATAAGCGTTTTACTCCTTCGCTGACTAATAATTTATACGTGCCGCTAGAATGGAGGACATGTTGTCCCACGTACCGCAGCACACAGCACCCTCCCGACTAATTCCCATCTCCATGACTTTCGCTTCCACACCGTGTGCAAGAAACGTTTTTTTCATATAAGAGACAAGCAAAGCGCTCGATTGACGCTTGTCCGTAAACGCAAGCAGTGTAGGTCCGGCACCGCTAAGCGCAACGCCTAGCGCACCATGCTCTGTCGCCTCGTCCAATATACGCGACATTCCGGGAATCAATGGTGCCCGATAGGGCTGATGCAGACGATCACGCATCGCCGTCTCAATCACATGGAATTGCCCGCTGCATAGCGCGGCGACCAGCAAGGAAGAGCGGCTAATATTAAACACTGCATCCGCCACGCTTACTTGCTTGGGCAGAACATTGCGCGCCAGCTTCGTTTCCAATTGGAACTGCGGAATGGCCACAACCGTGCTTAAGTTACAATGAGGCTCAATCCGGATATGTTCCGTTCGTTCTCCATCCCAAGCAGCTGCAATTATGCCGCCGAACAGCGAAGCCCCGACATTGTCCGGGTGACGTTCGATTAAGGTTGCCATGTTGAACAGTTGCTCTTGGGTCAATGGATAGCCGATCAGTGCATTGGCGGCATAGAGTCCGCCGATGATAGCCGATGCGCTGCTGCCGAGACCGCGTGTCAAAGGAATGTCACTATACACATCCATTTCAAGCGGACGACCTTCTACTCCAGCTGCACTGAACACCGAATGAGCAATCCGATAGATTAGATTGCTCTCGTCGGTAGGTATGCCCGCCAACTCGCTGCCATGAAGCCGGATGACCGTTGCCTCTGCCGGCTTCATGGCAATCCATAAATGCAAATTGAGTGCCATGCCAAGCGTGTCAAAGCCTGGACCGAGATTCGCGGTACTGGCCGGCACACGCACGAGCACGCCGTCTTGTTGCCACATTATTGCTCACCCTCTAATTGCCGAATCGCATCCATAACCGCCTCTTCCGAGTCTTTCACAACGAGCGGTTCGGTTGCTGCCGTCTTAATAGCGATGTTCGGGTCCTTCAATCCGTGGCCCGTAAGCACGCATACGACCGATTCACCGCCAGAGAAATAACCTTCCTTATGGAGCTTGATGACGCCTGCAACCGATGCGGCTGAAGCTGGCTCGCAAAATACGCCTTCACGCGCCGCCAATAGTTGGTATGCTTCAAGAATCTGTTCGTCGGTAACATAGTTGATCTGGCCGTTCGATTGATCAGCCGCTTCTACCGCCGTCTTCCAGCTTGCTGGATTGCCGATCCGAATCGCCGTTGCGATCGTTTCGGGTTCGCGAATCGGTTCTCCCTTGACGATAGCCATTGCGCCTTCCGCTTCGAAGCCGATCATCTTCGGCAGCTGGTTGCTCTTGCCTGCAGCATGGTACTCTTTGAAGCCTTTCCAATACGCCGAAATATTCCCTGCGTTGCCGACCGGAATCGCGAGCACATCGGGAGCTTTGCCCAATTGGTCGCATACTTCGAAGGCAGCCGTCTTCTGTCCTTCGATGCGGTACGGATTAACCGAGTTCACAAGCGTAATCGGATGCTTCGCCGTAATTTCTCGCACGATTTCAAGCGCGCGATCGAAGTTGCCTTCGATCGCAATAACTTTTGCACCGTAAATCATCGCCTGCGCAAGCTTGCCAAGCGCAATATTGTTGTTCGGAATCAGCACGATGCAGTTCACCCCGCCGCGTGCAGCATATGCAGCCGCTGCCGCAGACGTATTGCCCGTCGAAGCGCACATTATCGTGCGGCTGCCTTCTTCCATCGCTTTCGCAACAGCCATTACCATCCCCCGGTCCTTGAACGAACCCGTAGGGTTTAAGCCTTCGTATTTCAAATATAAATCCAAACCAAGCTCATTCGACAGACGTTCTGCCCGAACAAGCGGCGTGTTGCCTTCATGCAGTGTGAGCATCGGCGTGTTGTCGTTCACTGGTAAGTATGATTTATAGGTTTCGAGCAGTCCCATGTATCTCATCCACATATCCCCTCTTCAGATGTAAATTATATATTGTTAGCCCAAGCCTTTCTCGTTGCTCGGCCTAGCCTTCCACTCGATAAGCGCTCTTGATCGATTTGATAACGTCAAGATTGTCGAAGTGCTTATACACCTTCTTCATGCTCGCTTGGCTCGCCTGATGCGTAATAATGATAATTTCTGCATCCGGGTTGTGCGGATTCGGCTGCTGAACGACAGAATCCAAGCTCACTTCGTACTCCGCAAATACTTGCGTTATTTGAGCAAGCACACCTGCTTTATCTTCAACATGCAGCAAAATGAAGTTTTTGTACACGATTTGATCGTCGGTTTTCAGCTTTTTCTCTTTATATGGGGTAAGCGCACGCTGGCCGTTAACACCAAGCTTCATATTTTTGATGACAGCGACCAAGTCAGCAACGACTGATGTCGCCGTCGGCATTTCACCGGCGCCTGGTCCGTAGAACATTGTCTCGCCTACAGCCTCTCCGTATACATAAACAGCATTGAACACACCGTTCACCGCAGCGAGCGGATGCGAAGTGCTGACCATTGTCGGCTGTACAACGACACTGATCTGATCATCTTGGCGCTCTGCAATGCCGAGGAGCTTCATTTCGTAGCCGAGACGCTTCGCAAACGCGATGTCCTCCTTCTTAATCTGCGAAATGCCGCGCACATCCACATCTTCCAAAGCGACATCCGAATGAAAGCCGAGCGTAGCCAGAATCGCCATTTTACGTGCTGCGTCAAGACCTTCCACGTCTGAGGTCGGATCAGATTCCGCATAGCCAAGCGCTTGCGCTTCCTTCAATACTTCTTCATAGCCTGCCCCTTCTTGGCTCATCTTGGTCAGTATAAAATTCGTCGTACCATTCACGATACCCATTATTTTCTTAATCCGATCGGAAGAGAAGCCTTCCATCAACGTGCGAATGATAGGGATGCCTCCGGCAACACTTGCTTCATAAAATACATCGCAGCGCTTCTCCTTCGCCTTCGCCATAATCTCGCGTCCATGGAGCGCCATCAAGTCTTTGTTGGCCGTGACCACATGCTTGCCTTGCTCCAAAGCTTCCATAATATATTGCTTGGTAGGTTCAATGCCGCCCATCACTTCAACGACAACATCGATATCCGGGTTATGAATAATGTCACAGGCCTCTTCAGTAAGCATCTCTTCCGGAATAGACACGCTGCGCGCCTTTTGCAAATCCTTGACGAGCACCTTTTCAATTCGAATTGGCGATCCCACCTGGCTCGACAAGTCGTCCTGATGCCCCTCCACAATACGTACGACTCCAGTTCCTACCGTCCCCAACCCTAATAACCCAACTTTAATTGGCTTCATCGCTGTTTCTCCCCTTCTCTTCAACGGAATCTATCTGTAAAGCTCAACCATTATCCTTGTCCAATAACCGCAACCCGCTTCACGCCGGGAATATCGCGCAACGAGTCCAGCATCTCGCCGAACGGCTCCGCAATAAGCGACGTTTCTACGGAAATAACGACATTCGCCATCCCCTGCAGCGGAATCGTCTGATTGATGGTCAACACGTTGCCCTCAAAAGTTGCCACAGCACCAAGCACCTTGGACAAAATTCCTGAACGATGCTCCAAATCCATAGATATCGTTACGATTCGTTCCCGCTCCAGCTGATTCAAAGGAAAAATGCCGTCTTTATACTTATAAAAAGCACTGCGGCTTAATTCGACGCGCTCAGCCGCTTCATGCACTGTCTTCACTTCACCCGTAGCGAGCAATTGCTTCGCCTTCACAGTCTTGACAACCGCTTCCGGTAAAATGTCCTCTCGTACTAAGTAGTATCGTTCTGACATTGGTAGTCCTCCATAAAAAGACTTTTGTTTTCTTATAGAGGACATTATAGCGGATTTGTATGCGTATTGGCAATAGGCAATCCGATAAAAGTGCGTGATTCAAAGCGAGCTTTTTGCACAACCTCTACAAGTAGTTAAATTGGATCTATTATACACGATCGTGAACTTAACTAAAGCATTTTCCTAACAAGTTGCTTAAAAAATACGTGGACCATCCAGCAAGGGAAATTTTAGGTTGCTCCCACAAACCATTGGACAGAGTCCAATGAATGAATGAGTGCCACAAAAACAATAATCAATTCCCAGCAGCTGGAACTTTCACGCTTAGGACGCGTACAATGGAATAACGTCAAGCACAGTATAGGACTGTTCAATACTGGTTGAATTTACTTCATTTTTTTAGAAAGGGATGCTTTTATTATGCAGATGAAACCATTAGGGGGCACTTCGCTACATGTGTCTGCCCTCGGATTCGGTGGAGCTCCGCTATCCGTACAAGGAAGACCAGAACGTCCACAAGCGGAAGCTGCGATCCGGGCCGCTCTGGAGAGCGGCATCACATTCTTCGATACCGCTGATACATACAGTTTGGGCGAGCATGATCTTGGGCATAACGAGCGCTTGTTCTTGGATACAATTCCAGCTGGCCTGGGTTGCGTCCTTGCAACGAAGGGAGGGCTGGCGAGACCGAACGGAGAATGGACCTATTCCGGCCATCCGCAGGCGCTGCGGGCAGCATGTGAACGCAGCTTGACCCTATTGCAGAGAGAAGCCCATCCGCTATATTACCTGCATGCACCCGATCCTGAAGTCCCCTTTGAAGAATCTTTCGGAGAGCTGACGAGACTACAGGCGGAAGGCAAGATTGAACATCTTGGCCTGTCCAACGTCTCGATGGCTCAGTGTGAAAAGGCATTCCGCATGGCGAACGTCGCCGCCATACAGAATCGGTTCCATTTCTTTGACAGACGATCGCTGGATGTGCTGAATTATTGCGCCGAACACCACATCAGCTTTGTCGCATACAGTCCCAACGGCGGTCCTGGTCAAGCGGCCAAGCTGAAGGAGCATCCACTGCTGCAAGAGCTCTCCCAGCAATATGAGGTGAGCGTCCATCAGATCGTACTTGCATGGATGATGGCCCTGTCACCGCAGCTCATTCCGATACCGGGAGCGACAAGGCCAGAGTCAATCCGCGACAGCGCCAAGGCCGCACAACTATCGCTAGCGTCTGACGATCTGGCGAAGCTTAACGCCTGCAGCACCTCAGACGAAGTTCAGACATAACAGACAGAAGACCGCATGTCCATAATAGGACCTGCGGTCTTTCCTTTTGTTGTTTTTATGTCAATAGTAGCTGCTGCCTTCTACGAATTCAAATTCGAACTCCCCAATACGGATAATCGTTCCATCCGTTGCCCCGCGTTTGCGCAGCTCTTCGTCCACACCCATTTTGCGCAACGTGCGCGCAAACTTCAAAATGGCATCGTGCGAGTTCATTTGCAGTCGTTTCAGCATACCCTCAATCGCTTCGCTCTCTACGACAAACATCTCGTTCTCACGGCGAATCGTGAACTCCGACCGCGCCTCTGTCTTTTTGTTATACCGATAAATTTTCCGTTCCTCGACCTCAGCCACTTCTTCGACTTCAGGCGCATCCGGTAGCTGCTCCAGCATATTCATCGCCTTATAGAGCAGCTCTTGCACACCCATTTTCGTCAGGGAAGATATCGGAACGACTTCGATGTCCCGACCGGTCTTGTCGCGCACTTTCTCCTTAAAGATCGCCAACTGCTCTTCCGCCTCCGGCATATCCATCTTGTTCGCCGCCACGATCTGCGGGCGTTCCGCAAGCTTCTCGTTGTACAGTTCCAGCTCTTCGTTAATCTTCATCCAGTCATCGAACGGATCCCGTCCTTCTGTCCCGGCCATGTCCACAACATGGACAATAATCCGGGTGCGTTCCACGTGACGAAGGAATTCATGTCCTAGTCCGATGCCGGTATGAGCGCCTTCGATAAGACCCGGCAGATCAGCCATGACGAAGCTGCGGCCGTCTCCCACATCTACGACACCGAGATTCGGAGTAATCGTCGTGAAGTGGTAGGCGCCAATCTTCGGCTTGGCGGAAGAAACGACAGATAACAGCGTTGATTTACCGACGCTTGGAAAGCCGACAAGCCCGACATCAGCCATCACTTTCAGTTCAAGCACGACCCAGCGCTCTTCGCCTTCTTCCCCATGCTCCGCAAGTTCAGGCGCTGGGTTGGTAGCTGTGGCAAAGCGGATATTGCCGCGCCCTCCCCGGCCCCCCTTCGCAATGATGACTTCTTGATCTTGCCGCGTCAGATCGGCAACGATCTCCTGCGTATCGTCATCCACTACGACCGTCCCCGGCGGCACGCGGACGATCATATCTTCCGCGTTTGCTCCATGGCGGCTCTTGTTGCGGCCTTTTTCTCCTCGAGGAGCCTTAAAGTGCTTCTGATAACGGAAGTCCACCAACGTACGCAAACCTTCGTCAACACGAAAAATGACGTTGCCTCCCCTTCCGCCGTCGCCTCCGGCCGGCCCTCCCATTGGCACATATTTCTCACGGCGAAACGAGACAATACCGTCACCGCCATCGCCGCCTTTTACATAAATCTTCGTTTTATCTACAAACATGCTGTCACCTCATTACGCGCTGCATGGCACGACGATATGAAATGCATCGTGCTCATTATTTTGTTTCGCCGACAACTGCTCCAGCCGCACGCCGCGTTCCGATGCGATCCGACTAAGCTGTGCGGCCACTTCGCCCGGCCGAAGCAGTTTCCCTTCATATCGATAACGGATAACTAGACGGTTCGGTTCTCGCACGAATGCAAGCTGCAGCGGACTGAAGGTGTCCATTTGCGCCTTCGGCGCGAAGCGGAACGTCTGCACCGTCTCCATAATCACATCCGCTAAGCGGCTTGTGTCTACTTCCAAGTTCAATCGGTCGAGTTCTACTGGCTCGGGAATAATCACGTCGAGCGGCATTGTACCACCTGAAGTGCGTTGCTGCATTAGAAACATGACCAGTTCCGGTATGCCCAACTTCGCAATACGGCTTTCCTCTGCCATCCTTGCTTTTATTGTTTCCACACATTCCGGTAATTTATCGTACTTCTTCAAACGGACATAACCGTACAATAGCTGCAGATCATTCATCCAGTCGTGACGCTGATGATTCATCAACTCAATCGCCGACCATTGATATGACCGCAGCATGCGCTGCCGCTGTCTTGACTGCTCCTGCACAAGAATAGCGGCTCCGGAAATGAAGCTGACGGTTAAAAAGATGAGACATACAGCACGCCATACCCAGGTGAGATCCCTGCCGATGATGAACGCGGCGCTACCCAACGCTACTGCCACACAACATCCCAACCCTAAGCGTATCCTCTTCATGGTTTCGCTCCCCGTTAACGTTTCCATGTTTCCAAATTATGTGCAAACACCCCAAAGTTCAGTATATCATGCAGGTGATTCGCACGTCCAAGAAAAGTGAAACGATTCTGGTCTCGTCGAAGCCGTTTTGTCAAAAATCGAGCGTTATAGTTAAAAAAAACCCCCGGCTCAAGCCGAGGGTTCCTCATGTCGTCTTACTTCTCCACAGCTGCTGCAACTGGTGCAACATCAGCCGGGTAGACGCTCACTTTTTTGCGGTCGCGACCCCAACGTTCGAACTTCACGACGCCTTCCACTTTCGCAAACAGCGTGTCATCTTTACCGATGCCAACGTTGTTGCCCGGATGAACTTTCGTGCCGCGTTGACGCACCAGGATGCTGCCAGCCGTTACTGTTTGGCCGTCGGCACGTTTCACACCAAGACGTTTCGAGATACTATCTCGACCGTTCTTTGTGGAACCTACCCCTTTTTTCGATGCGAACAACTGAAGGTTCAGTTTTAACATATGGTCTACCTCCTTTGCTCAATCATTTGTTCTTCTATTTGAAGATACGAACCGTATGAAGCCTCGATCGTACGTAAACTGACGATCATCGACTCCAATAGCAGTTGAACTTTCGTTTCAATGTCTTTCTGCTCAATAAGCGGCACAAATCCGCTTAAGAAGCCATCCTTCATCTTGCACTTCAGTTCAACGCCAGTCAATGCTTCAACGGCGTTCACCGCGCCCACCGACACAGCGGAGACACCAGCACATACGGTGTCTTCCCCGTAGGGAGCGTAATTCGCATGCCCTTCAATCGAGAAGCTCTCAATTGAGCGGTCTGACTTTCGTCGAATGTTAATGCGAATCATCACGGCACCTCTTACGCCTTAATGTTCTCAATCGTCACTTTTGTATATGGTTGACGATGACCTTGTTTACGACGATAGTTCTTTTTCGCTTTGTACTTGTAGACGACAACTTTCTCGCCTTTTCCATGCTTTTCTACTTTCGCCGTTACAGCAGCGCCGGATACGACCGGAGTACCTGTGACCAAACCTTTGTCATTGGATACTGCCAATACACGGTCGAACGTCACGCTTTCGCCTTCAGCAGCGTTCAGCTTCTCGATGTACAATACATCGCCAGCTTGAACTTTGTACTGCTTGCCACCCGTCTCAATAATTGCGTACATTGTGTGCACCTCCTCATGTCTCAGACTCGCCTAAATCAGGTGGTAACGCTCAAAAAGAGCATTACGCTTGCCAACCCGTTCGGTGCGGTTACAGCATGTGTGCAGCAACTAGACTAGACACATACTTGTAGATTCTAACACATCCCTTACAATAAATCAACGCATAAGTTCCGTTTCACGATGTGGGACGACTGCCGACACCAAGCCAGCTCCATTACAAGTGGGACAAGTCTGAAATAGTCGATTCATCACTTGCTCGCGCACTTTTTTGCGTGTCAATTCCAGCAAGCCAAGCTTCGTCCATCCGACGACCAAACATTTTGTTCGATCCTTCTTCATCATTTGCTCTAGCCGCTCGACTACACGCTCACGATGTTCGTCCGTGTCCATGTCAATAAAATCAACAATGATGATGCCTCCGATATCTCGTAGACGGATAAGACGCGCAATTTCTTCCGCCGCTTCCATATTGGTTAAGTATACCGTCTCTTCAAGATCGCTTGTCCCCGTATATTTGCCCGTATTCACATCGATAACCGTCAACGCTTCGGTCTGATCCCAGACTAAATAGCCGCCGCTTTCCAGCCAAGTCTTGCGCTGAATCGCTTTGTCCAAATATTCGTCGATCCGATATCGTTTGAACAACGGTTCGGCATCCTTATAGATGTGAACCCGATGCTCCAAATCCGGTGCGAATGAACGAATAAACGAAAGTACTCGCTTCGCTTGCCGTACATCGTCAATAAGCAGCTGGTCAATATCACGGGAGAACGCATCACGAACCAACCGTTCCACCATGTTCAAATCGTGGTGCAGGAGAGCAGGCGCTTCCACCTGTTCCGCACGGCGTTCAATCTGCTTCCATGCTTCTCGCAAAGATTGAATATCGCCTTCCATCGTATCCAACGTTTCTCCTTGAGCAACTGTACGAATGATCATACCTTCCTCATTCTCGCGAAGCTCATCCGCCAACTGTTTCAAACGGGTGCGTTCCGCTTCCTGCTCAATCTTTTTGGACACTCCGATATAATCGGCAAAAGGCATATACACCGAATATCGACCAGGCAAAGAGTAATGCGTCGTAACGCGAGCTCCTTTGCCGCCTAACGGCTCCTTCATGACTTGCACGATAAGCTCTTGTCCGACGCGAAGCAAACTTGTAATCGGAGGTTTCTGTTTCGGTTGTTTCTCCAAATGCGGGTGCAAACAATCATCGACATAAAGAAATGCGTTCTTCTTCTGACCGATGTCCACAAATGCAGCCTGCATCCCCGGAAGTACATTCACAACACGGCCTTTGTAAAAGCTGCCTACAAGCGTTGTGCCAGTGGCACGTTCGACTGCAAATTCGACGAGCCGACCATGTTCCAATAACGCCATTTGCGTTACTTGTTCCTCACAGTGAACAATCATTTGATTCATGGTATCACCTCTGCTACAGCGCGTCATAGTCCATTGTAACATGAAGCAGGATGCGGTGAACATGTCGGTTTATGGAACGAGCAAAAAAATAACCCCATAGCTCTATTTCCGTCCGATATTCGTGCCGCCGGGCGTCGGAGCATCGAAGAACGCATCGATTAGCTGCTGCTCGGGGATGACGCGTTGAATGCGGCCGCTCTCGCCCATCACATAAATAAAATGATACGAATCCCGCCTAAATAGACGCACAACCATCGATAAAGATCGACCGGATTGAGCGACGATCGGCCGCCCTAGAGACACACGCTGCTCCCATTGCCTTAGCCGGATTGGCCGGTGCATCAGAAAGCGCACGAAGCGATAGGGAAGGTTGCGCTGCTCCACCCAATTGCTCCACAGCAAAAATAGGGAGAGCACAAACAAGTTCAAATTCATTCGTTCTCCTAACAGTAAAGGATAGACACTGAATAATGCCATCAACACGCTGCATCCAATGCTCATCCATGCGCCTAGCAGAAGTGTCCGATGATAGCTGAACCAGAGTGAGCATACTGCTTGCAGCATGCGTCCGCCATCCAGCGGCAAGATAGGCAGTAAATTAAATAAACCGATGAACGCGTTCGCTCGTACGAAGTCCTCCGTCCACTTATCATTCCACCATCCCATATGTTGAAAAAAAAGGGCAGCAGCGATCATGATGCCATTTTGCAGCGGACCCGCTATGGCTACAATCCATTCCTGCCATGCCGGAGCTAGCGATCCATCTTCCGTCTCCGCCACCCCCCCGAACGGGAGGAGCTTCACTTCCGTAATAGACCAGCCGAACATTCGGGCGGCGACCACATGTCCAAGCTCATGAACGAGCACAATTGCGAATAGCGTTAACAACTCGAATATATAACCGGTTAGAGCGGCCATGCCCAGCATGAGGACGAAAAGCGGGTGCAAACTGTAGACGGTGCCCCTCCATTTAATCAAACGAAATCACATCCGACGGATCGATGTACTGACCCTCTTTTTTGATAGAAAAATAAAGGGTATTCGGCTGCGTAGCTGAGGATGAGGATGAGGATGAGAAATCTGCCAGCGAGCCGATTGCTTCTCCCGCCTCTACCCAATCGTTCATCTGAACCGAGCTCGAGCTAAGACCGCCATACACCGTCTCCAAGCCTTCCGCATGCTGGACGATAACGGTTGTCCCTTTTTCAGGATGATGTGTAATATCTATTACCCGGCCGGTCGTTGCGCTGTGCACCTCTGCCACTCCGCCTTCAGACGAGTCGGCTGCGATACGCACCCCCTTCAGACTCATGGCGAACGGCTGCACCACCTGGCCTTTCAACGGGGGAATGAGCGATATTCGGGCCTGTGCCGGCTTCGTCGCATCCACGCCTTGCGCGAACTGCGGAATGAACGATGGCGCGCCGGAGAATGTACGATTATACCACGCAGCAATCGGCTTCATATCCATTTCCTCTGTCAATGCCTGCACGATCCATGCTCGGGCAGGAGCATTCCACTCGGCGGGATATCGCATCACTCCATAGGCAGCTGCTAACAGCAGCACCGACAACATCAGTCTTATGCGGATAGAACGCCACAATCCTCCGCCTGGCTCCTGATCCCAGCCATAGCGATCATGCCATTGCCTGCGTGAGGATTTCCACAACCGTTCCGGATCGCCGGAATATGCCGGAATGGATTCCGTGTCATTCCACGTCACATCTCCTCTAGTATCCGCTGCAAGCGGAAATTCATCTTCGTATGAAATGATGTACTTATCGTCCGTAATATTCTGCGGTTCCATGACAACCATCTTGGCTTCCCGCGGATTCTCCTTGTTTATAATTTCTCGTATGCGCTCCTGCCTACGCCGACGAATGTCCTCTATCATGCTTGCCTCATCCCTTCATCACCGATTTCAACATACAGCCGTGTTGAACTTGTGTATATATCATATGTATGACAAGCCCCAATCGGTTATGAACAAGCTCTCCTTTAGAGGTTGTTCATAAAGCCCATTTTTGAACATGTTCGATTAGTACGCATAAGTCATTCTCCACAAAAAAAGGCTCCGCATCAGATCCTTCTTGAAGAAGGTCAAAATACGGAACCTTTGGCAGCCGGGCAATTAAGGCTCCAGCTGATATTTTTCCTGATAAATACGTATGCTCATGACAAGACCGATACAAACCATATTCAAGATGAGAGACGTGCCGCCGTAACTGATAAACGGCAACGTAATCCCGGTAATCGGCATAAGACCTATCATCATTCCGATATTCTCAAAGATTTGGAATACAAACATGGAGACGATCCCGATTATCATGTACGAACCCCTCAAGTCATAGCATTGGAAGGCGATAAGTATCATCCTGTATATTAACAAGAAGTAGAACAGAAGCAGCAGTGAGGAACCTTGAAACCCGAACTCCTCTCCAATGACAACAAATATAGCATCAGAATAGGTATACGGAATGAAGCTGCGCCGCTTCAATTCCCCCTGCATGTAACCGTCCCCGCTCAAGCCTCCGGAGCCAATGGCGATCATTGCGTAATTCGACTGGTGCTTGGCATCGTTGGTCGCTTCTTCCGGATTAATCAACGTATCGATGCGCGTAAACCAATGCTCCTGCTTAATGACGTCTCTAAAAAAGCCTTGCAAATCGACTCGAAAAGTAGTGAAGGCAAAAAAGACGGCAGCGAACATAACGGCGGCCAGCAGGCTTGCCAGCAGAACATGGCGATATTTCATGCCGCCTATCCATAGCATCCCAATCAAGATCACGATGTAAATAATGGCGTTACCCAAATCGGGTTGCTTGACAACAAGCAAAAATGGAACCAAGGTCACAGCGATAATAGGCAGCAAATCTTTGGTAAAGGTTAACGGATCGCCGTCTCTTCTGCCGATCAGCTGCGCCAGTGCAAAGATAAGCGTAATTTTGGCCAACTCCGCAGGTTGGAATGACATTCCCCCGGGAAGCTTATACCAGCCGATCGCTCCGTTCAGATTTTGCCCAAAATAGAATACGCCTACAAGCAAAACTATCGTAATACCCATCGAGATCGGCCAGCTCTTAAGCAGCCAGCGGTAATCGAATAAAGCGACAGCGAACATCAGCAAAAAGCCGATAATGAAATAAACGACCGTCTTCATTGCTGTTCCTTCAAAAGTCGGATCACCATGCGTCGCACTGAGAATTACAAGCGGGCTGAACACAGAAAAGGCAAGCAAAATTCCAACAATAACCCAATCGATTCTTTTAAATTTGTTCAGCACTGCTCACTCATCCCATTCCCAAAAACTTCTTCATCCGGGTGAACACGCCCTTTTTCTGTTCAAGCGGCATAAGCGGCACCGTGTCTCCTAATATACGGCGAGCAATATTGCGGTAAGCCATTGCTGCGCGTGAATCCGGGTTCATTACCGTCGGCTCGCCTGCATTTGCAGCCTTTATTACCATTTCATCATCAGGAACTAGCCCCAACAAATCAATATTCAGCACCTGTAAAATATCGTCCAAATCAAGCATTTCACCGCTCTTCATCATATTGGCGCGAATGCGGTTCACCACTAACTTAGGCGATCCGATGCTTGCATTCTCGAGCAGTCCGATAATGCGATCCGCATCCCGTACGGCTGCATTTTCCGGTGTCGTAACGACGATGGCGTGATCCGCCCCGGCAATTGCGTTCTTGAAGCCCTGCTCAATGCCTGCCGGACAGTCGATTATGATATATTCGAACTCTTTCTTCAGCTCTAATATAATGTCTTTGACTTGCTCCGGCGACACAGCAAGCTTATCTTTCGTTTGCGCCGCAGGCAGCATGTACAATTCGTCAAATCGCTTGTCCTTGACGAGCGCTTGATTCAATCGGCAACGACCGTCTGCCACATCGCAAATATCATAGATGATGCGATTCTCAAGCCCCATCACGACGTCCAGGTTACGAAGGCCGATATCCGTATCGACCATGCACACTTTTTTGCCGAGTAAAGCAAGCGCTGTACCCAAATTGGCCGACGTCGTCGTCTTGCCAACGCCGCCTTTACCCGAAGTGACGACGATTGCCTCTCCCATTCTTCTACACTCCTTTGAACAAATTGATGTCCTTGCGAACACGATGAAGCTGCGAGATTTTATCGATCTGCATGATGCCGTCATGAACGTAAGCAAACTCCATATGCGCTTGTGTGACACCCCATTCATCCGGAGGACGGCTGATGACGTCCGCAATGCGGAGCTGTGTCGGAGCGAACAATGACGCTGCAATGACGGCGGACGAATCACCGTCCACCCCTGCATGCGCTGTGCCTCGAAGAGCGCCGAGCACAAAAATATCTCCACTGCTTATAATCATTCCGCCCGGATTGACATCGCCTAGAAATAATAAATGCTCGTCATGGCATAATATTTGTCCGGAGCGTATAATTCCAGTCATCGTATGAACGTGGTATCCTTTCGTTTCTGTCTTCGAGTCGGCATCGGATTCCAACGATCGAATGAGCAAATTCCCCCGTTGTCTTAAAATTTCCAGCACTTCTGCCTTCTGCTCGTCCGTGACGGAACGGGCCCCTAACTTGACATCGACATACACAATCGGTCCGTCGAAAAAATTCGGTGTATGGTCAAGCTTGTCACGCAATTCACGCAACAAGTCCTTAAATTCACACTCATCGTCAAGCAGGAACACAAGGCCGTCCTTCATGCCTTTAATGGTTACCAATGGCTTGGCCGTCATGAATGTTCCCTCCCCAAGGTTATCTTTTTCGTGACGGAAGAGGAAAGTTCCTGCATGAAAGTAACGAAACATTTAAAAATGGCATTAGCCGCCTGGAAATAAAAGTTTCCAAGACGGCTGTTAGCCTTGTTCATCTTCGGCAGATGCCTTTCCCGACAGACGGTCAAACCATGTCCGCATCGGAACATAAATCGCTAACGCGAACAATAGCTGCACGAACAAGCTCGGTATCATAAAATCAAACAAAGCATACTCGTACGTCATGCGATTGATGCCGAACAACGAATAAACAGCGAACAGAATCGTCTGGTTCGCAAAGCTTCCAAATACCGCAATCGCCATCATCGAAAATAAAGTGGCGTTGCGCGACGTGAATAGAAGTCCGACCAAATATCCTAATAACCCCATGCTAAAAGCATGCGGACCGATCATATGACCGTAATATACGATATCTTGAAGAAACCCGAATCCCAATCCCATCAGCAGTGAGGTGTGCCGATGCTGATATACAGCGTGGTAAAGTATGACCATGAACACGAACTGCGGGACGATGCGCCCTTGCCACGCATCCGGGATCAATACGGGCAGCACCGTTCCCTCCAGCAGGAAGAGAATGAACATGAATCCGATCATCCAGTTACGGTTCATCACTTGGCCTCTTTTCCCGTCTCGTTCGCATCCGGCGTAATGACGATGAACAGTTCGCGCCAATCGCGGTATGTCGCCGCCGGCTGCACCGTCGCCGTGCGAGTGAGACCGAATTCCCCGACATTGATGGAAATGACCGTCCCGAGAATAAGACCCTTCGGAAAGATGCCGCCTTCTCCTGACGAGACAACCGTATCCCCTTCAGCGATTTCGTCATCCTCTTCGATGCGTGTCATAGAAAAAGTGCCGCTGCTGTGATCGTATGATTCAATCATGCCAAATGATTTTTTCTCTTTGCCCATAATCGTCGCCGAAATGGGCCGGGAGCTCGGATCCTTGTCATCCAGATTGGTCAGCAGCTGTACAGTCGAAGAGAATTCGTACACGCGGCTAATCATGCCGACGACCCCTTCCACCGAGATGACGGGCATTCCTTGACGAACGCCGTTCTTGGAACCAAGATTGACATTGATCGTCTGGTTGAACGGATCAGCCACGTTAATGGACGTCACCTGAGCAATCCGGTATTCATAAGGAAGATTCAGTTTCTTCTGCCGTTCGGTGAACTTCAAGGCATCCATCAGCGATTCATTCTGCGCTTGAATGGCATTATAGTGAGCTTTATCACGCGTGTATTGAGCAACAGCGATCTTGAGGCGCTCGTTCTCTTCATGCACGTCTTTTAGATTGGACACATCTTTAATAAATCCAGAAACGTAGGATGCAGGCTTATAAAAAATCTGCTGCACGAACGTGACGGTATCATGCACAAATTTCTCCGGCCATGACAAATTCAAGCGTCCGCCAAGAGTGAAGCCCATCAGCGCAATAAATAATATAAGTCCGAACAACATAATAAATAATCGCTTGTTCCCCAACAGCTTAAACAGTGTCAACACCTTCTCATCGTAAAGCGATACTTGTTCCCCTACAAATCAGAGCCCGCGCCGTTAGACCGAACCGACGCGGGAATCTGTAACGCCATTATGACGCTCTATTATCGTCTGGAACGAAGAGCAGAGCTGCTGCGTCCCTTAAATAAATGAATATTGTCCAACGCGCGGCCTGTACCGATTGCAACGCAATCGAGCGGATTCTCTGCCACGATGACTGGCATTCCCGTCTCGCGTGCAAGCAGTTTGTCCAGATTACGCAGCAAGGCCCCTCCGCCCGTCAGTACGATACCCCGGTCCATAATGTCTGCCGCAAGCTCCGGTGGACATTTTTCCAACGTCACTTTCACAGCCTCTAAGATGGAGCTTACAGTATCCATCAACGCTTCCGTAATTTCTTGGGAAGAAATCGCAAGCGTCTTCGGAAGACCCGTCAAAAGGTCACGGCCGCGAATCTCCATCTTCTCCACTTCATCCAGCTTCATCGCCGAGCCGACATCCATCTTCAGCTGTTCCGCTGTACGCTCACCAATCATCAGATTGTATTGGCGCTTGATGTACTGAGTGATAGACTCATCCATCTCATCGCCCGCTACGCGGACGGAACGGCACGTTACAATGCCTCCGAGCGAGATGACAGCCACTTCGGTCGTACCGCCGCCAATATCGACGACCATACTGCCTGTCGGCTCCCATACGGGCAGGTCCGCGCCGATCGCAGCCGCGAACGGCTCTTCTATCGTATAGGCATCGCGGGCACCCGCTTGCTTCGTCGCATCCTCGACTGCGCGCTGCTCGACCGCTGTAATGCCGGAAGGCACGCATACCATCACGTTCGGATGGCGCGGGAACAACGAACGCTGCTTCTGCGCTTGTCGAATAAAGTATTTAATCATCGTCGCGGTCGTATCGAAATCTGCGATGACACCATCCTTCATTGGACGGATGGCACGGATGTTGCCCGGCGTGCGGCCAATCATCTTCTTCGCAGCTTCACCCACTGCTTCAATCGTCTTCGTATCTGTGCGAATGGCAACGACCGACGGCTCGCGCACGACAATGCCTTTTCCGCGAATATAAACTAATGTATTTGCAGTTCCCAAATCGATTCCTAAGTCTTTTGTAAAGCCACCTAACATGATGTCAATCTCCTTTTTATAACCTTCAATCTCAATCATTATATTACATGAGCCCGCGTTCCTTCAAACTCACATATTGGTTATCTCCGATAACCAGATGGTCAAGCACTTCGATTCCGACAATTTCCCCTGCTTCCATTAACCGTCTTGTCAGAGCCACATCTTCCGGGCTCGGTGTCGGATCGCCGCTTGGATGGTTGTGAACACAGATGATGGATGCAGTTCCGTGCTTCATTGCTGCACGGAATACTTCGCGTGGGTGGACAAGAGAAGCATCCAAAATGCCTATCGTAATCGTCTCTTGCGCCATAATGCGATTTTTCGTATTCAAAAAGAGGCAAACGAAGTGTTCCTTCTGGTAGTAACGCATCGATTCCATTAACAAATCTGCCGCATCCTGCGGACGTCGAATCGTAACGGCATCTTCTTGGCGCGCACGCGCCATACGCCGTCCTAGCTCTAAGCCTGCTTTCAGCTGAATCGCTTTCGCAAGACCGATCCCGCGGATATTCGTCAGCTCGGTAATCGACAAATCCTGCAGATGCCGCAAATGTCCCACCCGATTCAAGATGCGCTGCGCCAGCATGATCGCGGATTCATCCCGCGTTCCTGTACGCAGCAGAATGGCTAACAATTCAGAATGGCTTAACGCTTCCGCCCCATGCTGCATCATGCGCTCTCTCGGACGTTCATCGTGGGGAAGGTCGCGAAGAAGTGGACTTTTTGCCAATTCACAACCTCCTTAAATAATAAGGAAAATACGGCGTCTGTCAAAACGTTTGATTGCCTTTCCGATTACGGGATGATAATGTCAAACATCTTAAGCATATCCGTCAATAGCGATAACGGCAAGCCTACCACATTGAAGTAGCAACCTTCAATTCCAGTGACTAAGGTAGCGCCTATGCCTTGAATCGCATAGGATCCCGCTTTGTCCATCGGCTCTCCCGTTGCGATATAACGACGGATCTGTTCTTGTGTCCATTCGGTCATATGAACGGTCGTGACCCTATGGGACACTTCTTGGCGACCGTCAGCAGCACGGACGAGGGCAACGCCAGTATACACTTCATGCGATCGCCCTTGCAGCGAGGTTAACATTCGTTCCGCATCCGCTTCATCATGTGGTTTGCCTAATACCTCGCCATCAAGCACCACGATCGTGTCGGAGCCGATGACGATGCCGTCTTCACCGGACACGTGCCATTCCTGAGCTACCGCTTGTGCCTTACGCAGTGCGAGCGCCTCCACAATTCGGGAAGGAGCCCAGTCGGCAGGTACAGTCTCATCTGCATCGCTTGGCTGTACCACATGGGGCAATCCTAATGATGTGATAAGTTCTTGCCTCCGCGGTGAAGAAGACGCCAAGACGATAAGAGAGCGGTCGGATTGTTGAAAGTGCGTGTTCAATGTTCTAAATCGCTCCTCGCCATTTTTTGACACCTTTTTCTATTATACGCGGAATTTTCTTTTGAAACAAACGATTCCTTTCATGATACCGCCAATCAATAGAAGGGAATTAGTGGAAAAATATAAAACTGTTATCCATATTGGTTAGACGTCAGTCCTATGCCTAAAGTTACGGAGGGAAATTATGAAACTTCTCGGAGCCGAATATCTAGATAAAGTGCTTGCAGTCCTTTCCAAATGGCAGGTCGTCTTTTACAATTGAGAAGGGAACCTCATAGCAGCAGCACGTCCAGTGAGCAATGAGTTCAAATTGAACGATTCAGGAGGTAACGAAGATGCAGTATCGGAGATTAGGCAAGAGCGGTGTGAAGGTGAGTGAAATCAGCTTGGGCAGTTGGCTTACATACGGCGGTTATGTTGAACGAGAAAATGCCGTACAAGCGATACGGACCGCCTACGACTTGGGCATTAACTTTTTCGACACGGCCAACGTATACGAAAGAGGAGAAGCAGAGAAAGTGGTCGGTGAAACGCTTAAATCCTACCCTCGCGAGTCGTACGTCTTGGCAACTAAAGTATTCGGTGAAATGGGAGATGGTCCGAATGATCGCGGTCTGTCCCGCAAGCACATCATCGAGCAGTGTAATGCCAGTTTGCATCGATTAGGCCATGATTATATCGATCTTTATTACTGTCATCGCTTTGATGTACAGGTGCGCATGGAAGAAACGCTGCGCGCCTTGGACGATCTCATCCGTCAAGGGAAAGTGCTCTATGTTGGCGTAAGCATGTGGACAGCTTCCCAAATGGCGGATGCCCTTGCGATCGCAGATCGTTATTTGCTGGATCGCATCGTGGTCAACCAACCGGTGTATAATATGTTCCAGCGGCAGATTGAGCAAGAGGTCATTCCTTACGGTGAACAACACGGTATCGGCCAGGTCGTATACTCTCCGCTCGCGCAGGGACTGCTTACAGGAAAGTACAGTTCGGCAACGGACTTCCCGGCAGAGAGCCGCGCGGCGAAGCTCGAGTGGGTGCGCAAAGGCATTACGGAAGAGCGCATCGAACAGGTGAAGCAGTTAACCAGCATCGCGCAAGAGCTTGAGCTATCGGTTGGACAGTTAGCTATTGCATGGATTCTGCGGCAATCCAACGTCTCTAGTGCGCTTGTCGGCGCAAGTCGCCCAGAACAAATCGAGCAAAATGCCAAAGCTTCCGGCGTACAGCTGACCGACGAAGTGGTGGCACGTATCGAGTCCGTGCTGAACGCGGACGCATAAGCATCAACAGATTACAAACACCCCCTCGTACAAGCCTTTCGTTATAGGATTGCCTTGCAGAGGGGGCGTTTGATCAACGCAGCATCTACTTGATAACCACGTCGTTGAACTATGGTGTTAGTTTGTGACATTTCGAGTCTTTCCCCGTTACAGACGAATACTTTCGCTTTGGCTATCCCGTTTCAGATCTGCCGCATCCCATTTCAAGTTCGTCACTTACTCCTACCACAAAAGAAATTTTGCGGCTAAAACTTTGCAACTCTGCATTCCTCCCATGCATCCTAACTTTCTATCGAAAACCGAAGAGCCGCAGGCTCCTCTCGCAACCGCAGTGTTACGCCTTCATCGTGTCGAGCCAGTTGCTCTCCGCCGTACGATAAATCATGACCGCCTCCTGAACGCTCCACAAATGCGAAGCAGCAGGCTGCTTATTGTATTCATTTACCGCGCTTATCGCTGTATTCATCGCCTGAACGAGTTGCGTCCAAGCCTTGAGGGACTGCTCGGGCTGTCCCTTCTGCATCCCGTTCATCTGCTGCGTCCATTTTAAATGCTCCTGCCGCAGCTGCTCGGTTGCATCACCATCGAACCCTTTGACCTCACTCTTCTCCAAATAAGCGATAGATTGGGACATCAGCCAGTCGTTCACCTTATCGCTCTGGGCAATGAACTGCTCCACAGTAGCCGCACCGCCTTGAAAAGCCAGCTTCGCCAATGCGGGACGCGTCATTTCACGGACATATAAATCGACCTGATTGTTCTTCATCAGCTGGCTCAATCCCATGGCATCCTCTTTCGCCTGGGCAATGGCTGCATAGACGCGATGCTGACTCGATTGCTCCTCCATGGCTGCAAGCCCGAGTTCACGCAGCTCCGAAGCTGCCTTCTTCGCGCCTTCTGGCTGATCGAACACGCCATACTGCAGCATGTAGAACACTTTTTCCGGAATATTTACTTCGGTTACATATACTCCGCCTGCCGTTGTCGCTGCATATTGTGCAGCACCTTGGTCAGCTGCAGGCTGATTCGCAGCGGCGACCGTATTTTTCTTCCCTTCACCGCCATCCGCAGATGTAGATCCGGCCTTTACCGCAGCGCCTTGCGTGCTTGTCCCGTTCGATAGCGTCGGAATGGATGCTTCTGGATTAGGCATCGTCACTTCGCCTTTGAACAAAGAGAGAGCCAGAAATCCGAACACTGCTCCGGTCGCCACTGCCCCTGCGACAGAAGCGATCACTTTCCACAAGGAAGGTCTTCTCGTGCGCGTATGCACGCCCTGCCACAGCAGTTCTCCCTGATCGCTCAGCGATTCTCCAGCAGGATCCGCTACAGACGAGCTGAAGGAGTAGGACAGCGGCTTATGATCCGCCTCTCGTATCCATCGTTCAATTTGGTCGGTCTCCGAAATATTCCCGACTTGTGCTGCAATGCCATCATGCGAACATTCTTGTTCCGTATCTTCCGCTTGCAGAGATTCACGCGGCTCCGCCATCGTATTATCGTTAACCAGCGCCGCTTCGACAGAACGGTCAATGTATCGTGTAAAAGGGCTGTCGCTCTCTTCAACCGACTCCGTAGGCTGTATGAGCCCATCGCCTGGTTCAGTCTTCGGAAACCGAAACGTCATTTTTGGATTTAATCCGCTCATCTCTCGCACACCTCACCTTGTCCTCTTCGTTACTATCAGTTATATGATAGATTGCAAGACGATAGAACAAGTCTCCGAGTGATTTTTCGCAAAACATGCGAATGGCTTCATGCAGATGTCGTATCCGAATCTCGCAACTCATCATAGATTGTTGATAGAACGGGGTAAAGGAGGAGACGACATGCGTATCAACAACAATATGAGTGCGCGTGAAGTGCGGCGATTCGTCGAACGGAACATAGGCCGGCGGGTTGATGTAGACTTAATCGGAGGCGTGGATCTGGAAGGAGTCATTTTGTCGGCAGGCGTGACAACGTTCCGCTTGCGCATTCGCCGCAGGGGACGTAACATCGTGCGCCGGATAGCTTATGCCAGCGTCAGAGAAATCAGCCTGGACAGAGACTAACCGTTCAGGATATACCGTAATGCCTTCGCCGTCCTGTCAATAAACGCACCGTTGGGACAGAATGAAAGGGACAAGCAAACAGGTGACAGTTCCTGCTCTAGCATATTTACAAAAAGACCATTCCGGCTTATTTGCTTATTTGCGGAATGGTCTTTTTGCAGTTCTATGGCAGCTTACGCATGTTCTTTCAGTGCTTTCGTCAAACCATATGCCGTCTTCCAGATGTCGCCCGCACCCATCGTAATGACGATGTCTCCCGGCCGTACAAGTAATTTGAGGCGCTCCAGCGCGTCATCCTTGCTCGCGAAGTATTGTGCGTTCTTGTTGCTGTTCTCGCGAATGCACTCGACCAACTTCGAGGAATGCACGCCTTCTATCGGCATTTCACCGGCTGGAGAGTAGATATCGGTAAGAATCAACTCATCGGCATTACGAAACGCACGGCTAAATTGGTCAAACAAAAAGTACGTGCGCGAATATCGCTGTGGCTGAAATACAGCAATGATCCGCCGCTTGGTGGCTCTAGCAGCTACCAAGGTCGCTTCAATCTCTGTCGGATGGTGTGCATAATCATCGACGATAAGCACATCCTGCACTTCGCCAATGACTTGAAAACGGCGCTTGGCTCCGATAAAATCGCGAATGGCCTCTGCCGCCTCGGCAAACGGCACGCCAGCCTGCATGCAGACGATAAGCGTAGCCATCGCGTTCAACACATTGTGTTTCCCCGGAATGGACAAACGAACCGTGCCAAGCGGCTTATCTTGATGCTTCATCGTAAAGGCCATGCCGCGATCTTCGGCTGTAATATCTGCTGCAACGTAATCGGCAGGCGCTTCAATACCATACGTGACCACACCTTCACCTAATTGTGGCACCATGCCGCTTACGATAGGATCATCCGCGCAGAGCACGGCGTATCCGTTCTGATTACGCTGTGACAGAAACTGCACGTAAGCTGCTTTCAAGCGTTCAAAGTTCCCGTCGTAGTTTTCCAAGTGATCGGCTTCAATGTTCGTCACTACGGCGATGTACGGGTGATACGCTAGGAAGGAACCATCGCTCTCATCCGCTTCTGCCACGACGAACTCGCCGCTGCCCGCTTGCGCATTCGTACCCAGGTTCGTTACTTCCCCGCCGATAATATAGGTTGGGTTCACACCGCAGCGTTCTAGCACAAATGCGATCATTGAAGAGGTTGTCGTCTTCCCGTGTGCACCGGCAACTGCGATCCCCTTCTTCGCATTAAGCAGACGCGCCAGCATCTGCGAACGATGCAGCACGGGGACACCGCGTTCCTCAGCAGCAACCCGTTCAACGTTCTCTTTGGGACAAGCTGTAGAATATACGACGATGTCGGCATCCTGCACATACGCCGGATCGTGTCCGATATGCACCGTCGCGCCTTTCGCTCTCAATTTCTCCGTCAAATCCTGTTCGGCCACATCGGACCCCGTGACGGTGTACCCCATTTCCAGCATGACACGAGCGATGGCGCTCATTCCATAGCCCCCGATGCCGATAAAATGAATATGTTCCGTCGTCTTCAACACGAACTCACCAACCTTTTTCAGATTCGGTCCGATGCAGGACGTACGAGCGGACGTCCGCAATCAGATATAATGTGCCAGTGACTACCGCCAAATCGCCCGGTTCAGTCATCGCCTTGAGCCGCTCCAAGGACTCGCGCCAATTCGGCTCTACAATAATCTGTGGTCGGCGCGAGGCTGTTTCCAGCAATTGTTCTGCAATATGACTCAAGCTCTCCGCACTCATCTTCTTGCGGAAATCAGGTTCGGTAAAAATAATGGTATCCGCTAAAGGTAGTATATGACGCAGAACATCCTGATGATGCTTTGTTGACAGCATCCCCATCATGAAATGCAAACGCTCATAACGGTACGTGTCCCGCAATGCTTGTGCCAGCGTCTCTGCTCCTTCCGGATTGTGCGCCCCATCGAGCAGCATGCGCGGCTTCTCGCTTATTATTTCAAGCCGACCTGGCCATGCCGCACGGCGCATACCAGCACGCGTCTCCTCATCATCAAGCATGAAAGCCATATATTGCCGCAACACTTCCAACGCCATCAAAGCAGCGGCAGCGTTCTTCAACTGATGCGCCCCGTTTAACGTCAAGGTCATTTGCTCCATGCTGCGGAACGGCCCAGAGAACGTGAAGATTTGTTCATTTTCAACCGCATGCAGCAGTTCGACTGTGAATTGCTCGTTCATCGCGTACAATGTCGACTTCTGATCACCTGCCGTCTTGCGGATAATTTCGAGCGCCTCAGGCTGATCAACCGTAGTGACGATAGGCACGCCCGGCTTAATGATACCTGCTTTTTCCGCCGCAATCTGCTCGATGGAATCGCCTAAGATGTCCATATGATCGTGACCGATGTTCGTGATGATGGACACGATAGGCGTTACAATGTTCGTGACATCGAGTCTACCGCCTAGGCCGGTCTCCCATACGACGACATCTGGATAAGCCACGTTCGCATAATACAAAATGGCCAGTGCGGTGGACACTTCAAACATCGTCGGCGAACCGAGCGAAGTATTCGCAATGTCATCAACAAGCGGTCTAAGCTCATTCGCGAGGCGCAGCAGCGTCTCTTCCGGTATATCCTCATTGTTATATTTAAAACGGTTCGTAAATTTCTCAATATAAGGCGAAGTAAACGTACCAACATCATATCCGTTCGCAAGCAGTGCGCTCGTCAGCAAAGCACAAGTCGAGCCCTTGCCGTTCGTACCTGCGACGTGGATAAATTTCAAGCGCCGGTGAGGAGAGCCCAGCTTGTCCATTAGCGCTTCAATGCGTTCCAGACCGGGACGTATGCCAAAAGGAATCAATGAATTAATCCAATCAATCGCTTCTTCTACACGTGTAAAGGGAACCTCGGTTATATCCGTTTTGTTCGGATCGTTTATTTCCGACATGGCTACTCATCCTTTGTATGATGTCATCAAACGACCGAACCGTCATGAGAACAGCATCTCATCCGGTTCGGCCGCATATCCACATAAATTGATTAGGCTTCTTTCAGTTCGGCAATGCGGGCGATTACCTTATCGCGCTTCTCGCTGTAATCACGCTGCTTCGCACGTTCTTCTTCGACGACCTTCTCAGGCGCTTTCGCCATAAAGCCCTCGTTAGACAGCTTTTTGTCAACGCGCTCTACTTCTTTGGTCAGATGCTCCACTTCTTTTTCCAAGCGGGCGATTTCCTGACCGATGTCGATAAGACCTGCAAGCGGCAGAAACAGTTCAGCACCGGTTACAACGGCGGACATCGCCTTGTTCGGAGCAGATACCTGCTGGCTCACTTCCAGCTTAGACGTACCGCAGAATCGTTCTACATATTCTAGATTATTCGTAACATTCGTCTCGGTTCCTGCATCTGTCGGCTTCACGAGCAGCTCGATTTTCTTGCTCATCGGCACGTTCACTTCAGCGCGAATATTGCGTACCGCACGAATCATATCCATAAGAAGCGTCATCTCGCGCACCGCATCTGGCGCCTCGAACTGAGCATCGTATGTCGGCCAAGCGGCCAGCGTAATCGTCTCGCCGTCATGCGGCAGATGCTGCCATATTTCTTCCGAAATAAATGGCATGAACGGGTGAATCATGCGCAGCGTGCGGTCCAGCACATATGCCAAGACGGATTGCGTCTTCTTCTTAGCCGCTTCATCAGTGCCATATAGACTGATTTTGGCAAATTCAATATACCAATCGCACAGATCGTCCCAAATGAAGTTATACAGCACGCGTCCGGTTTCGCCGAACTCATACGCGTCCATTAGGCGGGTAATATCGCGCGCCGTTTCATTCAAGCGGTGCAATATCCAGCGATCCGCCGTTCCGAGCTTGCCGGAAATATCGATCTCCTCATAGTTGAAGCCTTCGAGGTTCATGAGGGCAAAGCGCGAAGCATTCCAAATCTTGTTCGCAAAGTTGCGCGCTTGCTCTACCCGCTCCCAACGGAAGCGTAAATCTTGTCCTGGCGTTCCGCTCGTTGAAATCATAAAGCGCATCGCGTCTGCGCCGTATTTTTCAATCACATCAAGCGGATCAACACCGTTGCCAAGCGACTTCGACATCTTTTTGCCTTCGGAGTCGCGTACCAAGCCATGCATAAGCACGTCTTTGAACGGAATATTGTCTGTGAACTCAAGTGCCGTAAAGATCATGCGCGCGACCCAGAAGTATATGATATCATAACCTGTTACGAGCACGCTTGTCGGATAGTACCGCTGCAGGTCATCCGTCTGTTCCGGCCAGCCTAGCGTGGAGAACGGCCACAGTGCGGAGCTGAACCACGTATCCAGCACATCTTCATCCTGCTTCAAGTTTGCGCATCCGCAAGAAGAGCACGCCGTCGCGTCTTCACTGGCAACATGGACATGGCCGCAGTCTTCGCAGTACCAAGCCGGAATGCGATGCCCCCACCAGAGCTGGCGGGAGATGCACCAGTCGCGCACGTTCTCGATCCAATTTAAATATATTTTTTCAAAGCGATCAGGTACGAAGTGAACGCCTTTTCCTGTCTTCTGCGCTTCAATCGCGCGTTCTGCGAGCGGCTTCATCTTGACGAACCACTGTGTCGATAAGTACGGCTCGACGACGGCACCGCTGCGTTCGCTGTGACCAACCTGATGCACGTGATCCTCAATCTGAATGAGCACGCCTTGCTCCTGCAAATCTTTCACAATTTGCTTGCGGCAGTCCGCACGGTCCAAACCTTGATATTGCGCAGCATGTTCGTTCATCTTGCCAGACTCATCCATCACTGTAATTTGCGGCAACTGGTGGCGCAGCCCGACTTCGAAGTCATTCGGATCATGAGCCGGCGTAATCTTAACGGCCCCGCTTCCGAATTCTTTTTCAACATATTCGTCAGCAATGACCGGAATTTCTCGACCGACGATCGGAAGCACCAGCATCTTGCCGATCATATGCTTATAGCGATCGTCTTCTGGATGAACCGCTACCGCTGTATCGCCTAACATCGTCTCTGGACGGGTTGTGGCCACCGTAATGGAGCCGCTGCCGTCTTGCAGAGGGTATTGCAAATGATAAAGATGGCCTTGCACCTCTTTATACTCAACCTCAATGTCGGACAGCGCCGTACGGGCAGCCGGGTCCCAGTTAATAATGTATTTTCCACGGTAAATTAAACCTTGCTCATACAGCTTCACGAATACACGGCGAACAGCCTTGGACAGCCCTTCATCGAGCGTGAACCGCTCACGGGAATAGTCAAGAGAAAGGCCCATCTTCGCCCATTGCTCGCGAATCGTATTCGCATAATACTCTTTCCAATCCCACACCTGCTCCAAGAACTTCTCCCGTCCCAAATCATAGCGGGAAACGCCTTCTTCACGCAGCTTCTGCTCCACCTTCGTCTGCGTCGCAATGCCCGCATGGTCAGAGCCGGGCAGCCACAGCGCATCGAATCCTTGCATCCGCTTCGAGCGGATTATAATATCTTGCAGCGTAAAGTCAAGCGCGTGACCGATATGAAGCATCCCGGTAACGTTCGGCGGCGGAATGACGATGGTGAATGGCTGTGCGTCTTTTTTATTGCCCGCTTTGAAATATCCGCCCTTCAACCAATATTCATACCACTTTTGTTCCGCTGCCTTCGGGTCGTACGTTGTCGGCATGGACATTTGTTCATGATTTTCTGACAATGGAATCCCTCCGTTTATCATCGTGCACGTCATATAGACAATGTGCTCCTTGCACAAGCAGAAACGACTGTCCGTCCGTTCTACAAGGACAATTCGCTTCAATGCGGCAAAATAAAAAACCTTACGCCTCAAAGGACGAAAGGTTTAGCTTCCGTGGTACCACCTTTATTCCGCCATTCAAATAAAGGGCATGTATGGCCCAATCAGCTGTGGCGGCTCTTGAACTGCAAGGTAACGGTTGCGACCGTCCCATCCTAGCGCAGCTGCGGAACATGATGAACGTAATGCTCATACACTACCGTGATGCGTTCAAACGGGCGACTCCCAGATGACTTCAGCGCGGGACTTCCTGCAGGCGTTGCACCTCATCGCTCTGCTCTCTGTAAGGGCCTTGACGCTTACTCCTCCTGATCAATGTCTTTGCTTCACATGTATCCATCGTTTACTGAAACATAAAAGGTTGAAACGTTTACGATATATTTTACCTTCGCGCCTTGCATGAGTCAATAGACGAGTTCCAATTCCTTATAGAGGTTGAAGAAAAAGAATAAAAGGCCTTCTTTTCTAACATCCGCTTATAGATTAGTCATATCCCGAATTTCCATTTTCATAACATGTACTATGGGGGGTGGTCCATGCATGGAACGTTGGTGGGTGCGTATTCGTTATTCGGTGAAAGGTGTCATTTTCCCTCTCATCTGCTTGCAATTCGTTCGAACCTTGCTTCTGCCAAGCGGACTCGATGTATTTTTGCTATTTGCGTTATTTCTGATTTACCTCGGCTTTTTGTTAGACGTATATTAATTCATGCATCACAACAATAGACCCGTCCGCTGGAAAGCCGGACGGGTCTATTGTTGATGAGCAGTTTTTCATTCCTCAGGTCGATATCGAATTATGATGAAATCGGGATATACAAGACCTGGCCTTCTGTTACACTAGGCTCGGCAAGCCGATTATACAGTGCAATTTCACGTGAGTTCATACGGTACCGGTCCGCGATCGTCTCGAGTGTATCCTCCCGCTGTACAATGCATAATCGTACCTTTTTGAATGCAGACTCATGATTGACTCGCTGCAAAAAGAGCGACTGCCACTTCACGTCGTCCCCTGTCGTGTCCTTCTGCGCCTCTACCAAAGCGGCTTCTTCCTCTGCCGCCACTCGTGCTTCCCGCTCCTTCTCCTTCGTCTGATAGCTCGATTGCAGCAGGGAACTGAAGCCGAGCTGCTGAGCCGCTTCCGGATCCGCAGGCTTCGCGCTGCCGATCGCAACCTTCATCGCCTGCTTCGGCTCAACCGTTGCAAGAACGGATTCTTCTTCAACGACGACAGCGTCGACCTGTTCCACCAGTTGCTCGCGGCCTGCATCTTCGTCCTGATTCGCTTCCGCATGATGCGATTCGGCAGGATTTGCTTCCGCATGATGCGATTTGGCTTCTGTCGCAGGAGGTGGATTCGCACCGGAACCGGTAGTTGCTGCCGGTTCGCGCTGCTCTGGCACTGGTGCTCCCGCAACCGTTTCCGCCTTCGCCTCGTCCGAGAGGCTGCCCGCCATTGAAGCATCAAACGCAACATCACTATCCGCTGCTTCATCCTCCGCTTGCCTCATCTGCAGCGCATCCGTGAACGTCTCCGCAGCCGGTTCCTTCTCACCCTGTGCAGTAGAGGACTCCGCGTTAACGGTTGCATTCGCCCAAGGGGATTGGCTCCACGTCCATGACATGGGCTCTTGCTCCACATTTTCAGTTCGTGGTGTCGTGGCAGGTTCATCATCAGCTTCCGGCGGCAACGGATCGGACTCCCTTTCCTCCGCATTTTGTTGAACGGAAGCTTGCCATACTTCACTCTGTCGTTCATTCTCCGCGGAAAAGGAAGATATCTCAGCCTTTTCCTCCGTGGCAGGTGATGTCTGAATAGGCTGGCCGTAATCCCGCAGCCACGAAGGTTCTTCCTCTTCCCGCTCGCCATCCGTCTGATGCACGACCGTGAATTGCTCAGGCTCCCATGCCGGCGGTTCGGCGGACTCCATTGCAATCCCGTTTAAAGATAAAATGCCTGTAATGTTCAACGTTCGAGTCGAGATCAAATCGACATCAAAATGTTCAATGTCTACTGAAATGTCATCCAAGCTTCGGATACGGTTCAGTGGAAGGGTAATCTCAACAGGAATCCAATGCTCCAGTGTCTGACTCGTCTCATCTCCTGACGTTCCTACATACGCACCTGCCAATAGCAAGCTGCCACGCACCGTCACTTGGTCTCCGGCTGGAATGACTTGAATATGCGGTGTCAATTCAACCTCTTCCAATTGGTCAATGCCGACGACATCGTCGGACAAATGTACGCGTTCATAAATATCAAATCTTAAACCATAAGATTCATCATACACAGACTGCTCCTCCTCCCGCAATTCATCTGTCATCCGCCCTTGTTCCCAGCCCTTATACGGTACAATGTGCATATCTTGCTGGCTGTTGCAAAGTCAGACTCGGTTCACTACTACATCTATATGGGAGTAAAGAGAGGAGCATGACTATATTTTTTGCCGCAAGCGACTCATATCTTCGGGCCAAGGCGCATCCACTTGCACCCATTCTCCCGAGAGCGGGTGCAAGAATCGGAGACTTTCTCCGTGTAGGGCTTGTCGCGGGAATCCGCTGTCATCTCCGCCATATAACGTGTCTCCCAGCAGCGGATGCCCTTTATAGCTCATATGAACACGAATTTGATGCGTTCTCCCTGTTTCTAGGGAAAGACGTACCAGCGACAGCTGCGGACCTGATTCCACAACCTCATAATGAGTGATGGCATGATCTCCGCTCGGGCTTACCCGCCTTCTTGACGGGTGGTGTCGATCCTTGCCGATAGGCGCATCAATCACACCACGCTTGGGATTGGGCTGTCCTTGGACAATTGCAGCATAATGGCGCTGAATTTCTTTTCTGCGCATCGCTTCATCCAGCACGGCGTGCGTAAAGGCTTGCTTCGCATACAACACCGGTCCTGACGTATCGACATCCAAACGGTGAATATGCCGAACCCGCACCTCTTGGCCTGTCCAAGCATAATGGCAAGCGACAGCATGAGCCAAGCTGTTCTTCTGTCTCTCCTGCTCGGGAGTCGTTGCATGTACGGGCATTCCGGCCGGTTTGAACGCGACCAGACACGCATCGTCCTCATACAATACGTCTACCGGCGCATCGGCTGCTTCTAACGAATCGGTATCCGGTGTAAATATTTTAAGCCGGAGACGATCGCCCGCCGCACGTATTTCCTCCCGCTGCAGCAACAATCTTAGCATCTTCTGAGGCATGCGGAGTGTGTCTGTAAGCCACGCGCTCATAGCTTGCTCCGATTCAATCACACTGCGCCCCGGCGTAAACTCCACCCACTCGCCCTGCCGTCTCCAATGTCGGTGCACGCTTCATTCCTCCTTATCACCATATCGGCACAAATCCTGCTTCTTTCCTCTTAAGTCACTATGTCGGCATAGGTACACTGCTTCTTCCTCTTCAAGTAACATGTCAGCATAGGTACACTGCTTCTTCCTCTTCAAGTAACTATGTCAGCACAAGGCCTGCATATTCGATAAGAGCCCCTCGTAGGTTCGCGTTGCATTGGAAAAGATCCAGCGGAATTGCCGGTTTCAGCAAAAATTCGCCGTTCTATTGGAAATTGTCCAATCAAATCCTGCACATTTCTGGTCCACAGCCGTTAAAGGGTCGAATCCATTGGACGTTTTCCAACCAAACATCTCGCATCGCCCCTAACCTCCCCAAACCATTGTATAGAATCCAATGGAATGAACAGGTACATTGGCTTTAATTCTTCTGCATAGATCCTTATGTATGGATTCCTACATGAGGCTTCTCTTGTATGGATTCTTCACGCAGCTTCATCATTCCCGTTGCCTGCAATGGAAAGCCCGGCCGCCGCATATCATCCTATGCAGCCCGCCGGGCCAGTCGCCGCCTCACAAACAGATGCGCGTGATTTCCGTTGCTTCTTATCAGTTGCTTTTTAGTAATTGCTTGTTACAGCTTTTTCAACGCTTCATAGTGTGCTTGAATCGTAAATTCCAAATCCTCATCTGTATGTACGGCCGATACGAACATGCCCTCGAATTGAGAAGGTGCAACGCTTACGCCTTCATCAAGCAGATGCTTGAAATAGCTGCGGAAGTGTTCCAAATCCGACGTGCGTGCCGAATCAAAATCGGTAACCTTCTGCTCCGTAAAGAATGGGCAGACCATCGAACCGACACGGTTGATCGTACATGGCACTCCAAGCTCGCGCGCATTGCGTGTAAAGCCTTCTTCAAGCTTCGCTCCCTTGCGTTCAAGCTCCTCATATACATCAGGCGTAAGGAGAGACAAGGTCGTATAGCCTGCTGCCATCGCAAGCGGATTGCCGCTTAGCGTACCCGCTTGGTAGATTGGGCCGCTTGGAGCAATTTGCTCCATGTATTCTCGTTTCCCGCCGTATGCACCGACTGGCAGACCGCCTCCGATCACTTTGCCGAAGCATGTAATATCCGGCGTCACGCCGAACCTGCCCTGCGCACTATTGTAATGCACACGGAACCCTGTCATCACTTCGTCAAAAATAAGCAAGCTGCCGTACTGCTCCGTAACCTCGCGCAGCCCTTCCAGAAATCCTGGCAGTGGAGGCACCACGCCCATGTTGCCTGCAATCGGTTCAACGATGACACAGGCCAGTTCCTCGCCATATCGTTCAAACGCGATTTTAACAGATTCCAAATCATTATAAGGGACCGTAATCGTGTTGCTTGCAACGCCTTCCGGAACCCCTGGGCTGTCCGGGAGACCAAGCGTGGCAACACCGGAACCCGCTTTAATGAGCAAGCTGTCAGCATGCCCGTGATAAGAGCCTTCGAACTTCAAAATTTTGCTGCGTTTCGTAATGCCTCGGGCGAGCCGCAAGGCGCTCATCGTCGCTTCCGTCCCGGAGTTGACCATCCGGACGATATCTACCGATGGCACTCGTTCGCACACCGTCTTCGCCATCAGCGTTTCGATTTCTGTCGGAGCGCCGAAGCTGGTTCCCTTGGCAGCCGTTTCTTGCACGGCCTGAATGACCGCGGGATGCGCATGCCCGAGAATAAGCGGGCCCCATGACCCCACATAATCAATGAACACATTGCCATCGATGTCATAAATTCGCGAACCTTCGCCTCGTTCGACATAGACCGGTGTAAGACCAACAGACTTAAATGCCCGCACCGGGCTATTTACTCCACCAGGTATGTATTTTTTCGCTTCTGCAAACGCTGCTTGGGAACGGCTGTCGCGGCGGATTGTTTTTTTTTCCGTCATGTTTAATCGCTCCTTCTATGTTTAATCATCATATCTATGATAAACTATTAAAAAATTGGAATGGACAAAAGAGGGAAAAGTCATGATTAATTTACTTAAACGTGTACCTTTGTTCGCTGATTTGACCGACGCGCAGCTTGAGATCGTATCTTCCATTACGTCCCGCCGCGAATATGATCCCCATACCATTTTGTTTCAACAAGGAGATCCGGGTCAAACCTTTTGCATCGTCGTTCGCGGCGCAGTGAAAGTGTATACTTCCAATAAGCAGGGCCAGCAGAAAATATTAGCGGTCTTCCAGGCTGGCGACAGCTTCGGCGAACTGGCGCTTATCGACGGCAAGCCGCGGTCCGCAACAGCAGAGACGTTGGAAGAGGATACGGTGCTGCTGACCGTTACATCGGAAAGCTTTCACCTATTGCTCCGCGCGCATTACGATATTGCGAAGCAAGTCATGGTTCAGCTGTGCAGCCGCCTTCGTGCAACGAACGGCCACGTGTACGACTTGACGTTTCTTGACGCGCCTAGCCGAGTCGTGAAATATATTGTTCGCATCGCTCAACAGCAGGGCGAACGGCGCGGTGACAGAATAATTATCCGCTCTGCCTTCGATCCGGACGCCATGTCCGGCCTGGCGGGTGTTCACCGCAACGTGCTCGAGCATGTCATACGTGATTTGGAACATCAACGCATCTTATTCTTGGGAGCGTCCGAATACTCACTCGACATCTCCAAGCTGTTCCAGAGTCCCTACATCAGTTAAAGGCAATCCGCTGAACGCAATTAGACAGCCTTCCTTCCCCAAAGCATCGTTATCGGGACAGGAAGGCTGTTATTTATTGTGTATCTGACAACCAGCGTGCGGCGTCCTTCGCAAAATACGTAATCACGATATCCGCTCCAGCTCGCTTCAATCCGACCAACAGTTCCATCGTTACAGCCTTCTCATCTATCCATCCGAGCTTGCTGGCTGCCTTGACCATGGAGTATTCACCGCTGACGTTGTACGCGACGATAGGAAGATCGAACTGATCCTTCAATACGCGGATGATGTCCATGTACGCCATCGCCGGCTTCACCATCAGCATATCCGCGCCCTCGATTACATCCTCCTCCGCTTCGCGCAGCGCTTCTCTTGCGTTGGCCGGATCCATTTGATATGTCTTGCGATCACCGAATTGCGGTGTCGAGTTCGCCGCGTCCCGGAACGGGCCATAAAATGCGGATGCGTATTTGACCGAATAAGACATAATCGGAATATCCGTGAAGCCCGCCTCGTCAAGCCCTGTACGAATGGCCTGCACAAAGCCGTCCATCATGTTCGAAGGCGCGATGATATCTGCTCCTGCTTGAGCTTGGGATACAGCGGTTTGAACCAAATATTGCAGCGACGCATCGTTGTCTACAACGCCCACCTGCTGACCGTTTACTTCGTGGACGTGAACCATGCCGCAATGGCCGTGATCTGTATACTGGCATAAGCATGTGTCAGCGATGACTAACAAATTAGGGTATTTCGCTTTAATTTGACGTGTCGCCTGCTGCACGATGCCATTCTCATCGAATGCAGAGCTGCCTACGGCGTCTTTCGTTGCCGGCACGCCGAACAGAACGACCGCAGGAATGCCTAGCGCAACGATCTCATCCACTTCGGCATCCAGATGATCGAGCGAGAAGTGGTATACCCCAGGCATCGAAGCGATCTCTTCCTTAATGTCAGTTCCAGTTGTTACGAATATTGGCATAATCAAATCGTGGACGGTTAATATCGTCTCCCGCACCATATTGCGCATTCCCGTCGAATTGCGCAAACGGCGCAAGCGTGTTGTTGGAAATTCCATGTTAGCACCCTCCCTGAACAGCTGTTGGCTCAAGCGCACAAATCGCTTCAACCAAGCCGTCTATCGTAGAATATTTCGCTACCGTATCCACTCGCAAGCCCGCTTCTCGAGCCGTACGCGCGGTCATCTCGCCAATGCAGGCCACTAGAGCATGATTCAGTCGTGCGACCGGATCCTGGACCCCCATATACCGAAGCGCAGCAAGCAGATTGGTTACGGTAGAGGAACTTGTAAACGTAATAATATGAATAGACTTCTCCTCGAGCATTTCCAGCAAATCAGGATCGTCCTGCTCGGGCAGCACCGTGACATACAGGTCGACCTCATCCACATGAAGCCCTTCCTCCTGCAGCGTTTCCTTCAACCAAGAACGTGACAGATCTCCCCGGGCAAGCAGCACGCGCTGTCCTGGATGTACAAGCGGCTTCAGCGCTTCCCATATACCTTCCTGGCTATACTGAGCGGCTGCAACATCCGGTTGAATGCCATATCCCTGCAGCGCCTCGGTCGTCTTCGGACCGACGGACACGATTCGTGTGCGGGCCCATTGCCGGATATCAGCCTGCTGCTCCTGCAAATGCTTGAACCAGTAATGTACGCCGTTCACACTCGTCAACACGAGCCAGTCGTACGTTTCTGCCTCCGCCATCGCACGGCGCAATGCTTGTCGCTGCGCCTCTGTCTCAGGCAGGCACGTCTCGATGACTGGGAACTCGTATGGCTCACCGCCCAAATCTTCGATGCGCCGCACGAGCTCGCTGGCTTGCGAACGGGCGCGTGTCACAAGAATACGGCGGCCGAACAGCGGACGTACTTCCGCCCATTGCAGTTGCTCACGTTCCCGTACAACGTCGCCGACGATGATGACCGCAGGAGCCTTGAAGCCCGCCCGCTCCACCTCATCGGCAATCGTGGCCAGCGTCCCTACTATCGTTGCTTGTTCCGCTCTTGTCCCCCAGCGTACAAGAGCTACCGGCGTATCCGGAGAGCGCCCATAGCGCAACAGTTGTTCCGTAATATAGCGCAGCTTCGCAACCCCCATCAAAAAGAGAAGCGTTCCTGCGGCCAGTGTAAGTTTATCCCATTCGATGAGTTCGTCCAGCTTATTCGGATTTTCATGTCCCGTTACGACGCAGAACGACGAAGCCCAATCCCGATGAGTAACGGGAATGCCCGCATAAGCCGGAACAGCGACAGCTGAAGTGACTCCCGGAACAATCTCGAACGATATGCCATGCGATCGAAGCAGTGCCGCTTCTTCGCCAACCCGCCCGAACACGCACGGGTCCCCGCCTTTCAACCGCGTGACAGTATACCCTTCCAATGCCAAGTCAACGAGCAGTTGATTGATGTCTTCCTGCTTCATCGCATGGCGATCCGGCAGCTTGCCGACGTATATCTTGCGTGCGCCTGCCTTTTTAAATTGCAGCAGGCGCGGTCCTGCGAGGCGATCATACACGATGACATCCGCCTCTTGTAAGCAGCGCATTCCCTTTACGGTAATGAGGCCTGCATCGCCTGGACCTGCGCCTACCAAGTATACTTTTCCCGTCTGACGAGGATGCTGCTCCACGGTCATCAACCTCTCTATAAGTGTGTGTTCAAAAAGTCACTTTTCAGCACCAAGATGTACAAGTTTTCGCAAGAAAACTACATTGGAAGCATCCTCGAAGGAGGTGTGGAGTTAAAAAGTTCGCGAAGCTCTTCGAGAATGAATGCATGATTCGTTGCCGAATCACATCTTGAGACGCTTCAGAATCAAAAGGGTCCTTTTTGAACTTCCTCTATAAGGATAACATCCGGTCTGCGCCCCGAGCGAGCAGCCGTTCCGCAACGGCTGTTCCGATTGCTTCGGGATGGTCGCCCTCCATCGTTTCTTTTATAATCTCGCCATCCTCTGCGGAACCGACCAGCCCTGTCAGCTGTATAGCTCCGCATATGCCTACGTTCGTCGCATAAGCGCCTATCGGCACTTGGCAGCCGCCGTTCAACCGGCCGAGAAATGCCCTTTCCGCACGCACGGTACGGGCAGTGTCCGCATCATGATATCGCTCAAGCAGTGAGCACACCTCTTCGTCGTCTTTGCGGCATTCAATGCCGAGAGCGCCCTGTCCAACCGCCGGGACACTTACTTCCTCGGGCAAATAAGAGCTAATGCGCTCCTGCCACCCCATGCGGTGAAGACCTGCTGCAGCTAGAACAATCGCATCGAATCCTTCCGTCTCCAGCTTCTTCAGTCGTGTATCGATGTTGCCGCGCAGCGGTTCAATCTGCAGATCGGGACGATACGCTTGAAGTTGGCAAGAACGCCGCAAGCTGCTCGTTCCCACCTTTGCTCCCAACGGCAAATCATCCAGCGTCTGGCCAGATTTCATAATTAAGCAATCCCGCGGATCTTCCCGTTTCGGAATCGCTCCTACCATCAAACCTTCCGGCTGTTCCCACGGCATATCTTTCATGCTATGTACGGCCATATCAATTTCTTTATCTAATAAAGCCTGCTCGATTTCCTTGACGAACAAGCCCTTGCCTCCAACTTTGGACAGGGTAACATCCAGAATCCGGTCACCTTTTGTTACAATTTTGCGTATTTCAAATTGGAACGGCAAGTTCGCCGTCTCGCATATGTCTTCCAAAGCCGCTATGACGTGTCCCGTCTGTGTCAAAGCAAGCGCGCTCTGCCTCGTTCCTACGATAATCGTGCGCATCTCCACTTCCTCCTCGCTTACCTATGTGAACTATTGAAATCTTGTATCCAAGTGCTCCACACTGGCAAAGGCTCCCCTAGTTCATGAGCATGCCAGCATCGATCCGCATACTGCCGCAGCACTTGATGGCGGGCTTTGGCATCGATGAAAGACGACTGTGCTTCGTGCCTTGCTTGCAGCAAATGTTCAGCAAGCTCTGCAAGGCCTTCGTCCATCAGAATGGACAGCTTGTGCATCAAAAGTCGGGTTAGCGTAGGACTGGCGCCGCCAGTCGAAACGGCAACCTGCACCGCTCCCTGTTGCAAAACGCCGGGATTGGCAAAATCGCTTAGTTCTGGCGCGTGCGACAAGTTCACAAGCGCGCCATCGCGTCGCGCGTCTGCAGCCACCCGCTCATTCACACCAGCGCAATCGGTAAGCGCAAAGACGAGCAATGCGCCTTCCGTATCCCCGCATGCATACTCCCGCTCCAGATGAACAACATTCCCTTCCTGCACCAAACGCCGAAGCTCGGGAGTCAACGTCGGACTGACTACCGTCACTTCGGCGCCGCTTGCAATTAAATAACGTATTTTCCGTGCTGCCACATTGCCTCCGCCGACGATTACACACCGCCGTCCTGCTAACGTGAGCATCATCGGGTAATAAGGCATATGTGTCATGACTTACACTCCCATCCAACGGTGAAACGTCGATAAGGAATTTAAGCTGAAGTTCAGCACCATAGCGGCATAACATCCTAAATTCCACAACGCAAGCCTAAATCCTGTCGACAATTCGCGCGAACGCGTCACAAAATAAAAACTGTATAATATTAGTGCAAACAGTGTCAGCCATATTTTCAAATCGAAGAGCAGCTCTGTCCGGTTGCCGAGCAGCACAGCGCCTATTGCCACGGACAAAGACATCAGAAACAGCGGAATGCCAATGACAGCTGCGCCGTACGATAACCGCTCCATTTTCTCGAGACTTGGCAGCCGACGGACCGCGTCAGACCATTGCTTCGCCTTCAACTTATGATGCAAAAATAAGTACATGCCCGCAAATACCGCTCCGACCGTCAGCGCGGCGAAGCCGCATGCCGCAAGCGCAATGTGGAACGAGAGCAGATTACGCATCATTTCCCATTCCTTCATGGCCGTCGGCATTGTCGGATCATTCAGCATATTGACGAGAAGCAAAGCGAACCCGATTAAGTTTACGAAAAATACTATGAATTCAATATGAAAAAAACGACTTATAATCAATGAGACCGTTACAAGCAGCCATGAAAACAAGAGCATGAATTCAAAGCTGCTAAATACAGGCACATCCTGATGCCTTACCATGCGCACGGCCATAAAAACCGTTTGCAACACCCAAACAAAAATAAGAAACCCTGTGCCCATCCGCTTCGCTTTCCGATTCATGCCTACGACATCGGAAAAATAAAACAGAAGGCTCAGGGCATATGTGTAAATAATCGCATCGTAAATCCAACTATTCGTCACCATGTGAGCCTGCCGCCTCCCGTCGTCCTCCGCTTACCATGTGACGGCTGCCCAAGATAACGCAGGCTTGGCCCGCTCCGGGTCAGATTCCGTCTCGCGCGATGCTTTGCCGGTAGTATGCTGCACTTTACGTGCCTCTGCGCTGGAAGGAGTACCTTCCGGCTCTTCCAATGCGAATATTTGCGAGAAGAAACGCAGCGCATCTTCCCCGTCCTTCTCTGCGGCCAGCTCTTTAATTTGTAATATCGGATCATGCATCATCTGATTCAGCATGCTCTTGGTCAAGCGGCGTATAAGCTTCTCTTCCCGCTCAGACATATCTGGCAGCTTGTTGAACAAGCTCTCAATCGTTTCTTGATGAATGCGCTCGGCTTTGCTTTGCAGCGCGCGAATGACCGGGGTGATACCTAGCATTTTGAGCCATTGATGGAAAGCTTCCAGTTCATCCGCAATAAGCGCCTCAATCTTAGCCGCTTCCTTGCGCCGGATCGCCAGATTGCTTTCGACAATCCCTTCCAAATCGTCGATGTCGTACAGGAAGACATTCGACACTTCCCCTATACTCGGATCCAGGTCCCGTGGCACCGCAATATCGATAAGAAAGAGCGGGCGTGATTTGCGATTCTTCATGACGTGCTCCACCTCGGCGGCAGATAAAATATATTCCTTGGCCCCGGTAGAACTGATGACGATATCCGCATCACGCAGGAGATGGCCCACGTTGTCGAGCGTTCCGGCTCGTCCGTTGAATTGCTTGGCCAACTGTTCTGCGCGCTCAAGCGTTCGATTCGCAACCATAACTTCAGCCGCTCCGTTGGCGTACAGATGCTTAACCGTCAATTCGCTCATTTTCCCGGCGCCCAAAATGAGCACCTTCTTCCCATGAAATGATCCGAAGATGCGCTTGCCGAGCTCTACGGCAGCATAGCTTACCGACACGGCATTGTCGTTAATGTTCGTCTCCGCATGGGCGCGCTTCGCAAGCGTAATCGCTTGCTTGAACAAGGTATTGAACCATGTTCCTGTAGTCCCTTGCTTCTGTGCGAACAAAAAAGCGCTCCTGATCTGGCCAAGAATTTGCGTTTCTCCAATTACCATGGAATCCAAGCCAGACGTGACTCGGAACAAATGCTCAACGGCCTGATCATTTTCAAATATATAAAGGTAAGGCGTAAATTGCTGTCTAGGAATGTCAAACCATTGTTCCATAAAGCTGCGGATGAAGTAACCGCACATATGCAGCCGATCCACTACGACATAGAGCTCCGTTCGGTTGCATGTAGACACCATGACGCACTCAAGCACGCTCTTCGTCTGTCTCAGTTGTAAAAGCGCCTCTTGCCAATCGCTTTCGGGAAGAGCGAACTTCTCCCGAATCTCCACAGGCGCCGTACGATAGTTCATGCCGACGACGACGATGTGCATTCGTTTCACCTGCTTTATCGAAATTTAGTACATTATCAGTTGATAATCATTATAACATGAATCGACACGATCACACGTTCGTTATTTGAAAATATTATGAAATGCATGTCAAAATTTAGTCTGTGCTTGAACAACGCACCTTATACTACCATTCCCATTCTTTAAAGTCATCTTAATTTTCTAAGATCAACCTATTTGAATTACGGCTTTAAATAACGATCCAAGGCCGAGATAAGCTGCTGCTCCACCGACTGCAGCTCGTCATTTTTCGATGAAATAATTTGTCCGCTTGCATTGAACAGATGGGCATAGCTCTCATACATCGTTGCAATGTGGTCCGCGGCGTTCCCCAATATTTCTTTCTCGGTATCCGTTAGCTGCCGTTCTCCGCTCATTTGCAGCACCGTCACGAATTCGACGAATTGACTCAATCCGGCTAATGACGTCAGCTTCTTCGCACCAACCGCTTTCACCAGCCTCTCATGGGTATACACGGTCGAATAGGCAACCAACTTCACTTTATTCAAAGGAGTGGCTGTATCGTAGCGCTTCGCTTCTTGCATCGATCCGTTCAACAGGTTCATTTGAAAATGGGCAACTTCATACAGCATAATCATCGGATTTTCTGTGCTAGAATGCGGCTGCAGCAGACCATACAACTGGTAGGCAGGCCATATTAGCAAAATAAACAGCAGCACCGGCAGGACTGCACCCGCACGAAATCGCTTCGGTCTCATCATATTCTCCTATCTAGAGATTTTTTAGAGGTAAACTCGCACTTATATATGCTATGGGGGAGCAGATGGACAAATAACCATGGATACGAGTATCCACGGTTATTACACAGTTATTGTACGATTTTGTGTCTACAGTACTGGTTGTATTAAGTTGCTGGATAAATAAAAAAAGCCCGCTCAACTGCTTCTTACAGCAGGTTGAGCGGGCTTGGCTGCCATTTATACCAACTCGGATACTTTCACATCCGGAGTAACTACTTGCAATTCACCTAATCCGCGCACTAATTTCTTAGCGAACGTTCTCTCCGGTTTCAATACAGAGACCAGGTAATCAATGGCCAGTTGCGGGTCTACCGTTTCTCCGCAAGTATAACAATCGATTGCTGCAAATCCACGTTCAGGATATGTGTGGATTGAAAGATGACTTTCAGACAACATGACAAGAACCGTTGCTCCTTGTGGTTCAAACTGTTTGGATTGAACGGACAAGACGGTTGCACCACACGCTTCAGCGGCTTCTACTAATTGCGTTTGAAGAAATTCAGCATTGTTCAACAAATCGAAGTCGACTCCCCACGTGTCAACAGCAACGTGTCTTCCGAAAGTTGAGTATTCCATCTTTCGGTTCCCCCTTCCTAGGAATAAAATGTTGGAAAAAAAATTTCATCCGCTAGGACCTACGTCATTCACTTCTCGAGGGAATAATCTCTCGCAACAGGCTATGTCCTGAGTGAATCCTGGTTCCTATATTGTTTTCAACGAGATTAAAAATAACATCTTATACTCATAAATGCAACCCTTTTTTGAAATTCATTCGTTTAATTAAATGCAGACCTCACTTTTAAACGCACAATACTATATGGCCTATGAGCTTGTTAGGTTCACCATATACAGAAGCCGCTTTGTAATCGATGCTTGCCGCGTCTTTCCCAGCTTAGGATTTCGTTTTGTTTCGGAGACTCATCCGACTGCAACCTCCTCAAATTGGATTCGTGTGCCTCAAGCTGGCTAATGGCAGGCGCTTGGCAGCCCCCATTCCTGACTTTTACCGCAGAGATGACGCCCATGCTGGGCGTACGAAAAAAAGCACCCAAAGCTTAAGCTTTGGGTGCTTTTATCCACGATTATGAATTAACGTTTAGGCTTCCAGCATAAACAATTGGTGAGCCATGCGGCTAAGTTCTGAATCGATATGATGGAGCGTTTCCGGCTTGCGCGACCGATTCCGTTCATCCAGCAGTACGTTGATGTGACTTTGAACGGAAGCAATACGCAGTTCTACGCTATCATTGCTGTACAGCTTCTGCAAGCTGCGAACCGTATCCTTATGTTCGAAAACAACACGAGACTGGCCTTGCTTATGCTCAACAATCTTACGTACAGCCCCGTCTTCATAATAATAAGTCATCGTAAATCCATAAAAAATCCGATTGACTACCGCTTCGCCACGGAAAGTGGCCACAAGTTTATGCATCACTTGCGTCAATTTCGGATGAACCAAGCGGCAAGACGTTACACAGACATACCGATTGCCTTGTTTCTCGAACAGGAAAGTAATCTCATCACCCTGACCGTCCTCAAGAACCACCTCTTGATTACCGTTTTCCAATACTTTTACTCGCCACACCGTACATTGTAGTGCGAGCGACTGCAAAAATCGGGTCAACTGAGCTTCTGTCAACTGTATACTGGCTTTCACATATTCTGTGGCTAACCGCCGAGCCATAAAAAATCTCCTCAATTCTTTTTTCATACCTGAATTCTTACTCATATTATACTACATGCAAAAAATGAATTCCTGTTCACCAGCCGCCAAATTATTGAGGATTTCTTAAAAAAACGGATTGAGGCCGAAGCAAGCGCATATTTTACAACGGATCCTCACTAAATAACCATTACATCCCCATCTCGCGCTAACATCTAACATTTTCTATAAAATTACAAATCACCCGAAATGCATAATTATGCATTTCCATCCGGTTCTTCGTCGATTTCATTGTTCTCATCGAGACGCGTATGCTTCACGATCATGTCCCACAATTCCTCTCTGCCTTGACCCGTCTCTGCCGAGAACAAGACACACGGAATGTCTGGTCTGAGACCAAGTGTGCTTCTCACTTGCTTGATGTGCTTTTGCCAATGATTTTTCGAAATCTTATCAGCCTTCGTCGCGACAACGCACACTGGCACGCCATAGTGCGTCAGCCAGTCATACATCGTACAATCGTCAGCCGTCGGCGGGTGGCGCAGATCAATGACGAGCAGAACAAGACGGAGCGTATCGCGATCTTGGAAATATGCTTCAATCATGCGTCCCCAAGCTGCGCGCTGCTGCTTAGATACACGGGCATACCCGTAACCTGGTACGTCGACAAAATAAATATCTTCATTAATACGATAATAATTGAGCTGCTGCGTTTTTCCTGGCTGCGAACTGGTTCGCGCCAAATTTTTCCGCATAATCATACGGTTGATTAACGATGATTTCCCTACATTGGACCGTCCGGCAAGACCGATCTCTGGAAGTCCGTCATCCGGATATTGAGCAGGACCAACAGCGCTAATAATAAATTCTGCATTCGTAATTTTCATGTTATTATAACCTCACCTTTACCCTCTTAACATCCATTGTACACGAAAACAGCGCCGAGTAGAAACCGGAATGCCATCGCCGACTGCTATGGATGCACTCATATTGGTTGAGCCTTCTGTCATTTTTGCTGGCTGGTATGAATCACTCATCTTGGATGCCTTTGCTCCACTCTCCCCTTGCATCAGAAACACCCTCCATCGTATCCCACTCCCAGCACATCCCCATTTGTCCTCAGCATAATAACCTGATCATGCGCTGATCGAAATTGCTACTCGTATCTGCTTTACATAATCGCTTTTACACAAACGGACCGTCTGAGTGGCTGCCATTGGAAAATGTACAGTCATATTCTATATTTCATACAAAAATCTTTGTTCCATTGGAAATCGTCCATTCAAATCATCGTTTTTCCGGTTCAGCAACCATTTACAACAGATTCTAGTGGAGATTTCCAATGAATCACCATGCTATCAGCTATAACAACGACGGTTCATTGGACAATATCCAATGGGCAGCCCATTTTTAAATTTTGCCGTCAAACCACTGCAAAAAAAAGAAGCGGACGCATTGCAACCGCGCCCGCTTCCGTAACAAACATATGCTTATTGCAGCGGCGGCTGCTCCAAAAGAGCATGCTGCAGCACTTCGTCCATATGAGATACCGGTATAAAGCTCAACTCTTCACGAACGCTTTCCGGTATATCATCCAAATCGCGTTCATTGTCTTGAGGAAAAATGACCGTCTTAATGCCTGCGCGCAGCGCAGCCAGCGACTTCTCCTTCAATCCGCCGATCGGCAGCACACGACCGCGCAGCGTAATCTCTCCGGTCATGGCCACATCCTTCGAGACATAACGGTTCGTCAAAGCAGAGACGAGCGCCGTGGCCATCGTAATGCCCGCGGAAGGACCATCCTTCGGTATTGCGCCTTCCGGTACGTGCACGTGTATGTCCGACTTCTCATGAAAACCCGGCTCCAACTGCCACTGCTCCGCCTTCGAGCGAATATAGCTGAACGCCGCCTGCGCAGACTCCTTCATGACATCACCAAGCTTGCCGGTCAACAGCAGCTTGCCGGAACCAGGCACGACGGTCACTTCGATATTCAGCGTGTCGCCGCCAACCTCCGTCCAGGCGAGACCGGTAACCGTCCCGACTTGATTATCGGTTTCCGCGAGACCATAGCGGTATCTTGCCACACCTAAATATTCGGATAACTCGTCTGAATGAATGATGACTTGTTCCAGCTGTTCGGAGACGATGCGCTTCGCCGCCTTACGGCACAGCGCAGCCAACTGCTGCTCCAGCTGACGGACGCCGGCTTCACGGGTATATTCGCGAATGACGCGCTCAATGCACGCTTCGTCTACCGACACCTGCTCCTCCGTAAGTCCGTGCTCCCGCTTCTGCTTCGGAAGCAAATGACGCTTGGCTATTTCCAGCTTCTCCAGCTCCGTGTACCCTGAAATGGACAACAGCTCCATCCGATCCAGGAGCGGGCGCGGAATGTTATGCACTGCATTGGCAGTCGTCACAAACATGACGCGAGATAGATCGACCGGCAGCTCAACGAAATGATCGCTGAACGTGTTGTTCTGCTCTGGATCCAGCACCTCCAAGAGAGCGGAGGCCGGATCCCCGCGAAAATCAGCTGCCATCTTATCGATTTCATCAAGCAGCATAACCGGATTCATCGTGCCTGCCGTCTTCAATGCTTGAACGATACGTCCCGGTAGTGCACCGACGTACGTGCGGCGATGACCGCGAATTTCCGCTTCGTCCCGCACACCGCCAAGCGAAATACGAACAAATTGGCGCCCCAATGATTTCGCTATAGAACGGGCGAGCGACGTCTTCCCGACACCCGGCGGTCCGACTAAACATAGAATAGGCCCCTTCATCCGCTTAACTAGCTGCTGAACGGCCAAATATTCAAGTACACGTTCCTTCGGCTTATCCAGTCCATAATGGTCCGCTTCCAATATAGACTCCGCCTTATGCAAGTCCAAATCATCTTCCGTCAGCTTGGACCATGGAATCATGAATAGCCAATCGATATAGTTGCGGATGACCGCACCTTCCGCCGATGTAGGCGGCATCTTCTCCAAACGATCGATTTCTTTTTTGATTCTTTCACGTACTTTATCCGAAGCTTCCAGCTCTTTCAGTTGCGCTCGAAGCTCGTCCACTTCACCCGCGCGTCCTTCTTTATCGCCGAGCTCTTTCTGAATTGCCTTCATCTGCTCACGCAAATAGTATTCCTTCTGCGTCTTCTCCATCTGCTTCTTCACACGCTGGTTGATCTGCTTCTCCAGTTCAAGCACTTCGCTCTCATTATTAAGCATTAGAAGAAGCTTATTCAGACGTTCGGCCGTATTGACGGTCTCAAGCAGCTCTTGCTTGTCTTTCATCTTGAGTGGGAGATGGCTTGCAATGACATCTGCAAACCTCCCTGGCTCTGTAATATCGGATACGGAAGCGAGCGTTTCGGGTGTTACCTTTTTGGACATATGCACATAACTCTCAAATTGAGATAACACCGTCCGCATCAACGCTTCTGTCTCCGAAGACGTCATTTCGGCTTCTTCCTCCAACAAGCGTACGTTTACCTCATAAAATTCGTCATTCGGCACATAATCGATAGCCTCTGCCCGGTCCACACCTTCCACCAGCACGCGAATCGTACTGTTCGGCAGACGGAGCATCTGACGAACCTTCGCTACTGTCCCGATGCGAAATATATCCTCTTGAGAAGGCTCCTCAATGCTTACCTCCGATTGCGTACACAAGAGCAGCATTTGGTCTCCCATCATCGCATGTTCGAGCGCTTTTATTGATTTGTCGCGCCCTACATCGAGATGAAGCACCATGCTCGGGTACACGAGCAATCCTCTAAGCGGAAGAAGAGGCAGTCGTCGTCCCTTCGTATGTTTAAGCCCCATCGTTCGGCACCCCCATGGTTTACCTTATCTTATACACATGTAAGCAACATTTTATCAAATGTTCACATAAAACACCAATGTGCTGGACTTAAGCGAAACCATTTGGTTCGGAATGCTTCGTATTGTCTGAGGCTTCCGCATGCATAAGCGGCATCGCTGCGCCCGAAGTCCGTTCGAACGGCTTCGTCATTTGCAGCGGGTCTTCCTGCATGTGGCTGCCAAAGGAATGAGCGAATGCTTCATCCACATGCTCAATAGGAATCACTTGTAGTCCACCCAGGTCTGCGAAGATTTCCTGCCAATTCTCCTTAGGGATAAGTACCCGTGTCGCGCCAGCCTGAAATGCGGCCTCTACCTTAGCCAGCACGCCGCCTACTGGCTTGATGCGACCGTGTATGCTCATTTCTCCAGTCATCGCCAGCTTGTTGTCCACCGGCCACTGATTAAGTGCCGAAGCGATGGCAACCGCCATGGCCATTCCGGCCGACGGCCCATCGACAGGTGAACCGCCCGGGAAATTGATGTGCAGATCGTAATTGGCCGTCTCATAGCCTAAGCTGCGCAGCACTGTAAGGACGTTCTCCACTGAGCCTTTCGCCATGCTCTTCCGGCGCAAGGTTCGGCTTCCGCCGCCTAACTCCTCTTCATCCACCGCACCGGTAACTGTATACTTCCCGTGGCCATTCTTCACCCGGATCGCGCTCACTTCGATTTCAAGCAGGGCCCCCATACTCGGGCCGTATACGGCAAGGCCATTAACAAGACCCACTTGCGGCTCTGCAGGCACTTTACGGTCCGGTCGCGGAGCAATTTGACTGCAGTTCGCTACCCATTCCACATCTGCAGCCTCGATAGCAGATCGTCCTTCTGACATGGCAAGACCTGCGGCCAATTGCACGATATTGACCGCTTCCCGGCCATTCGTAGCATACTTTTTGACCATATCGACCGCTTCTTTCGAGGGCGGGAACCCGATCTTGCGCACTGCATGATCCGCAATGGATTCAATCTCATCCGGCAGGAGCGGACGGAAATAAATCTCCATACAGCGCGAACGAAGCGCCGGAGACAGATCCTGAGGGGACCTCGTTGTTGCTCCAACCAGTCGGAAGTCTGCTGGCAGACCATTTTGAAAAATATCATGAATATACGTCGGAATGTTCGAATCCTCGGAATTGTAATAAGCGCTCTCGAGGAACACCTTCCGATCTTCGAGCACTTTCAGCAGCTTGTTCATCTGTATCGGATGAAGCTCACCGATTTCATCGATGAAGAGCATACCGCCATGCGCCTTGGTCACTGCTCCCGGCTTCGGCTGCGGGATACCGGCGACTCCCATTGCGCCAGCTCCTTGATAAATCGGATCATGCACCGAACCAATTAATGGATCGGCGATGCCCCGTTCATCGAAGCGAGCGGTCGTCGCATCAATTTCCGTAAATTTCGATTCCATCGTAAAAGGGGAGCTCGGATTTTTCTTCGCTTCCTCCAACACAACACGTGCTGCCGCTGTCTTGCCCACCCCCGGTGGACCGTAAACAATGACATGCTGTGGGTTCGAGCTGCATAACGCGGCCTTCAACGCCTTCAGGCCATCACGCTGCCCGACGATATCGTTCATTGTCGTCGGTCTCGTCTTTTCCGCTAGCGGTTTCGTTAATGAAATGGATCGCAGCCTGCGCAATTTGTCCATTTCCTTCTTCGACTCGCGATCAACTGCGGAGCGGTTACCTTTCTGACTGCGGAGCAAATTCCAGAAATAAATGCCGATTACAACGGCAAAAAACGCGTTGATTAGCATCAATATTACACTTAAGTTCATCGTTCCATCCTCCCGTGACGCCTATTTCAGGCACAAAAAATCCGGCAAAGTTTAATACTTGGTAGTATTGCCCTTTGCCGGATGCATTATAAGTTTGTTTTAGTCAGAGTTTAAATTTCGTTCCCAACATTCGGCATGCTTTAATCCAGGAACCGAATCCGCATAAAATACGGGCTCTTCGCCAAGCTTGCGCTGCCGCATATAATCCTTCAATGCCGCAAACGCCACTTTTCCCAGAAGCATGATGACAATCAGGTTGATGAACGCCATGAAACCCATGAACAGGTCGGCCAAGTTCCATACGAACGTAAGCTTGGCGATGGAGCCAAACAACACCATTCCTACGACCCCAAGACGATAAGCGAGCAACCAGCCCTTTTTCTTCGTAATGAACTCGATATTGCTCTGCCCGTAATAATAATTTCCGATAAGCGAAGTGAACGCAAACAAAAAGATAGCTAAGCCAACGAACATGTGCGCCCAATCCCCGACCTGCGAAGCAAGCGCATATTGCGTCAATCTGATTCCATCCAGTTCCCCAGTCGCGGAGACGCCTGAAAACAGAATAATGAATGCCGTCGCCGAACAGACGAGCAGCGTATCGACGAACACGCCGAACGATTGAACCAAGCCTTGCTTAACCGGATGCGTAACATGAGCGGTCGCCGCGGCATTCGGAGCGCTCCCCATCCCGGCCTCGTTCGAGAACAAGCCGCGTTTGATCCCGTTCATAACGGCGGCTCCGATTCCCCCTGCTGCCGCTTCCTGAAATCCGAATGCACTCTTTACAATGGAAGCGAACACACCCGGAATGGCGTCAAAATTGATGACCATGACGAACAATGCGATCGCAATATAAGCAAGCGCCATAATCGGCACGATTGTAGCCGATACTTTCGCGATTCTCTGCACGCCGCCGAATATCGTCGGAACGACAAGCACCGCAAGAATGATCCCCATATAGAGAGGATCCAGGTTGAACATATCCTGAAACGCAGCACTTACGGTATTCGCCTGTACGGAGTTAAACACAAATCCGAAACTGAACGTGATAAGAATGGCGAACACGATGCCAAGCCAGCGCGCATTGAGCGCCTTTTCCATATAGTAAGCCGGACCTCCGCGGAAATGCTTGCCGTCGCGCACCTTGTATACCTGTGCCAGCGTCGATTCTACGAATCCGGAGGCGGCTCCGATGAGCGCAATGGCCCACATCCAGAACACAGCCCCCGGACCCCCGAGCGAGATGGCGAGGGCTACCCCTGCCAAATTGCCCGTACCTACACGGGAAGCCGTGCTCATCGCAAACGCTTGGAAAGAGGATACGCCCTTCTCCTGGCCACTCGTCTTTTTGGTATCGCGTCCCAACATGATGCGGAATGTTTCTTTTATCGCCGAAAGCTGAACGAATCTCGTTCGCAACGAAAAATAAAGTCCTGCGGCAATTAATATAAAAATGAGCATGAAGTACCATAGATCATTAAAGTATCCAATCGAGTCTTGGATTTTTTCAATCATATACCGCACCCTTTCTGATTGTATATCTGCTAGCTGATTTGCGATATGTTAAGTTTACTAACACGCAACAAGAATGATTGTAACTTAAATTAATGCTGATAGCAAAATGTTTTTTATCATAATGTTATTTGTGATAAATTTTTCCTTTTATCAATCGACACCTATTGTTTTATTCCGTCAAATATTGTCTTTTTTCGCTTCCAATTTTCTATACTTCATGTACAATAGGAGTGTTGTATGTAAATATGAACACCTACTCAAACCCGTAGTATTAAAGGGAGGAAGAACCGATGGCCAGGTCTGATGACCGCAGCTGGACATGGATGCTCATTCGGGGCGCCAATCGACCAGCGATTCAATATAGACTGCCTAAGGCTATAGTTATGCTTGTCACCTTTGTTATCATTCTTATTTTTCTGACTCTGCTTATATCGTTCGTTATTCAGCGAGCTACCATTCATTACACCCTCACACAAGTTGAACAGCTTCAGTCTGATCTCACGCAAAAGGAACGCCAGCTTGCCGAAATGAACCGGCAATTATCCGTCATCACTGCCTCCTCCAATCAAATGAAGGAACGGATGGACAAAGTGGCACAGTGGGAACGCCAACTGCGGTCCTATCTTCATGTATCGAGCAAGACGGACACACCATCGACACAGAAGTCACCTCCGCCAGCATCCAATGAGCGGCCTTTTGCACAGCTTCCTGGCTTAATGCCTGTGGGCGGTGAATTTATTGAGTCAGTCTTGCCTCCGCAGCGACTATCATCTACTTCAGGGCGGACGCAGTCCTTGCTTGCCGAACATCCCGCATTAGCGATGTGGTATGACTCACACAGGCAGCTGGAGCAAATGGAGCGAACTTGGAAGGAGTGGGATACACAGATTCCACTCTTGCTTGAACAGGCAGATTCTTTTAAGAAGAAGCTGGATGCTACGCCAACTCTATGGCCTACAGAGAGCACACGCATCACATCAGTATTCGGAGACCGAGACGATCCATTCCACCGCAGCAATGCGTTTCACGCAGGCTTGGATATTGGCGGAAACACCGGCGACAGCATCTATGCCGCCGCCGAAGGTGAAGTAATCGAATCGGATGTTGATGAGCTGAAAGGCAACTTTATTATTATTAAGCATCAAAGCGGGCTCTCCACCCGATATTTGCATATGAACAAACGCGTGGCCCAAAGAGGAGATAAGGTAATAAAAGGACAAATTATCGGAGAAGTAGGTTCCACCGGCAGGAGCACCGGGCCTCACTTGCATTTCGAAATCCGTCAAAGCGATCAAGCTATCGATCCGGAGGGCTACATTAGCCCGCCGTGATCACCTAACAACGTTATTATAAGAAAGAGGGGACTAGGTATGTTTTCCAAAGCATCGAATGCTAAAAAGCCGCCAGGTACCGATACGTTAATTGGGCAGGCGACGAAGCTGGAAGGACAATTGGATTGCGATACTGATTTGCGTATAGAAGGCACCGTCAAAGGAGACGTCACTTGCAGCCGCGATGTCACAATTGGGGAAACCGGCATCGTAGAATCTAATATGCGGGCCGCTAACGTCATCATTGCAGGCACGTTGAACGGAGATGTTGACGTGACGGGAACGCTTATCATCGAACAAACCGGTCGACTGACCGGCAATACAAGCTGCAGCGCTTTTATCATTAAAGAAGGCGGGCATTTCAACGGGACGAGCCGCATGTCAGTCGAAGCCCATGACAAGCAATCAGCCAAGCACGGCAAAGCGGCAAAGCAGCGTGCCGCCGAGGCAGCGATGGAATCCTAATTACATAGAGGTTTTTGAACACGCATATTAGTCACAAAAAAACACACGAACGGTTGCTCGTAACGTTCGTGTGTTTTACGTATATATCTGTTAATGCTTGCGGCCCGGAATCTTGCCGGTGCGTTCATATTCAGTCACGATATAATCGATTTCTTTCTTTAATTCGGAGACAAGCTCCTGCTCAGGCACTTTGCGAATCATTTCTCCGTAACGGAATAGCAGTCCCTCTCCGCGGGCACCGGCAATGCCGATATCTGCCTCACGGGCTTCTCCTGGTCCATTGACGGCACAGCCGAGCACCGATACTTTAATCGGCACTTTCAGCTTCGAGATGTACTCTTCCACCTCGTTCGCAATCGAGAACAGGTCAATATCCAGCCGACCGCAAGTCGGACAAGATACAAGCGTTGCCGCATTCGTAATTAAGCCGAACGACTTCAACAGCTCGCGTGCCACCTTCACCTCTTCGACGGGGTCAGCACTTATGCTTACGCGAACCGTCGAACCAATCCCCATCGCCAAAAGCGCCCCGAGGCCGGCAGCGCTCTTCACCGTACCGGAAAACAGCGTCCCTGCTTCGGTAATACCTAAATGGAGGGGATATGGAATGACCTCGGCTGCTTTTGTATAGGCTGCTATCGCCATTGGCACATCCGATGCCTTCAGTGACACGATAATATCGTGGAAATCGAGTTCCTCCAATATTCCGATATGGAACAAGGCGCTTTCTACCATCGCTTCCGGAGTCGGGTAGCCGTATTTTTCAAGCAAATGATTCTCAAGCGAACCCGCGTTCACTCCGATACGAATCGGAATCCCGCGTTCTTTGCACGCTTTCACCACAGCTTCGACCTTCTCACGGCGTCCAATATTCCCCGGATTAATACGCACTTTGTCAATGCCGTTCTCGATCGCTTTCAGCGCCAAGCGGTAGTCAAAATGAATATCTGCGACGAGAGGTATGGAAATTTGCTCCTTAATGTCCTTAATCGCTTCCGCCGCTTCTTGATTGTTGACAGTGACGCGGACAATCTGACATCCCGCTTCTTCCAGACGATGAATCTCGGCAACGGTAGCTTGCACGTCTGCCGTCTTCGTCGTACACATACTCTGGATGATAACGTCGTTGCTTCCGCCAATCGTTACATTGCCTACTTGAACAGGTCTAGTCTGATGTCGCAAATACATGATTCACTCTCTCCCATGCCGGAAACGAACGGAAAAGCGCCGGTTAGGCGCTCTCCTCTTGCTTCTTATCCGTCGTTAGTTCCGGAATCATTCGTTCACGGACCACTTGTTCCGTTATGACACATGTCGTAATATCGTCACGCGACGGCACTTCATACATTACATCGAGCATGATGCCCTCGATGATCGCCCGCAGTCCGCGCGCACCTGTGCTTCGTTTGATGGCTTCGCGCGCGATAGCCTCCAATGCGCTCGCTTCAAATTCTAGCTTCACATTGTCCATCTCAAGCAGCTTCTGATACTGCTTCGTGAGCGCGTTCTTCGGCTCGCTCAAGATACGGACAAGCGTATGCTCATCAAGCGGCTCCAATGTAGAGATGACCGGCAAGCGGCCTACGAATTCCGGAATCAGGCCGAACTTAAGCAAGTCTTCCGGAAGCGTCATGGACAAATATTCACCCGGTTTCAGGTCCTTCTGTCCGCCATCCGCGTTAAAGCCGATAATTTTCTTCCCGACACGACGCTTAATGAGTTGTTCAAGGCCGTCAAATGCCCCGCCGCAAATAAACAAAATGTTCGTGGTGTCGATCTGAATAAATTCTTGATGCGGGTGCTTGCGTCCGCCTTGCGGTGGAACTGAAGCAACCGTACCCTCCAAAATTTTGAGAAGCGCTTGCTGCACACCTTCGCCCGACACATCGCGCGTAATGGAAGGATTCTCGGATTTGCGCGCCACTTTATCGATTTCGTCAATATAAATAATGCCGCGCTCCGCTTTTTCCACATCATAATCTGCTGCTTGAATCAGCTTGAGCAAAATGTTCTCTACGTCTTCACCGACATAGCCCGCTTCCGTCAAGGAAGTCGCATCCGCAATCGCAAACGGAACATTCAAAATCTTTGCCATCGTCTGCGCCAAGAGCGTCTTACCCGAACCTGTAGGTCCGACTAACAAAATATTACTCTTCTGCAGTTCGACGTCTTCGATCTTGTTCTGCGTATTGATACGCTTGTAGTGATTGTATACGGCTACGGACAGTGATTTCTTTGCTTGCTCCTGACCGATGACGTACTGATCCAAAATCGAGCGAATTTCCTTTGGCTTCGGTATATCCTTCAGATCGATTTCTTCCTCATGACCGAGCTCTTCCTCGACAATCTCGTTGCACAGCTCGATACATTCGTCACATATATACACGCCTGGTCCAGCCACTAATTTACGTACTTGTTCCTGAGACTTGCCGCAGAACGAGCACTTCAATTGGCCTTTCTCATCATTAAATTTAAACACTCGGTATCCCCCCTTACTTCAGCTCTGGACTACCCGGATGCAGAACGTGGTCGACGAGGCCATATGCCTTCGCATCATCCGCGCTCATGAAGTTATCACGGTCTGTGTCGCGTTCAATTTTCTCCAGCGGTTGTCCCGTGCGTTCTACATAAATTTGGTTGAGCTTCTGTCTTGTCTTAATAATCCAGTCCGCATGAATCTTAATGTCGGACGCTTGCCCCCGCACTCCACCAAGCGGTTGGTGAATCATGATCTCGCTGTTCGGCAGTGCGATGCGTTTGCCCGGCGCTCCCGCCGTCAGCAGGAGAGACCCCATGCTGGCCGCCAAGCCGACACAAATCGTGGAGACGTCAGGCTTGATGTGCTGCATCGTATCGAAGATGGCCATACCGGCCGTAACCGAACCACCTGGAGAATTAATGTACAAGTGAATATCCTTTTCCGGATCATCCGCCTGCAAGAACAACAATTGTGCAATGACGCTGTTAGCTACGTCATCATCGATTGCACTGCCTAAGAAAATGATGCGATCCTTAAGCAAGCGCGAGTAAATATCATAAGAGCGTTCGCCGCGATTTGTCTGTTCGATGACCATCGGGATTAAGTTCATGGTACCGACCTCTTTTCTTTACAAAGCTATACATTTGTATTTTATCATTTTCTGTACTCGATGTCATTTTTACACCGATTACCAATAGTGTATGTACGGCAAATGGGCCTATTCCCTTGAAGCGATGAAGATCCTAATTTGAAATGCGTACGTGTATGGTACCCTAACCAGCAGTAGTCTACTTATACATTATGTACACCCTTACTCGGGTGGTGAACCGTTATGTGTGTGAATCGTGATAGGGCTTGGCTTATGAAAAAATAAGGCACGCCTTCGAGAGTAACGTGCCTTATCCTGTTACGCCGCAGTTGATGTCTGCAGCCGATATGCGATTATTTCTTGCTGTTGTCCACGAGGAATTTAATCGTTTTGCGAAGTGCAGCTTCTTCACGCAAGTTGTCAATCGTACCATTGTTTTCCAGAATAGTACGGATTTCGTCAGCCGAACGCTGATAAGATTGCGCCATTTTCTCAAGCTCTTCTTGCAACTCTTCATCCGTAATGGACACTTTTTCTTCTTTAGCGATTTGCTCCAACACGAGGTTGTTCTTCACGCGAGTGTTTGCTTCTTTTTGCATTTGTTCGCGCAAATCAGCAATTGTCTGACCGGACAACGTCAAGAACATGTCAATGTTCATGCCTTGCATACGCAGGCGGTTGTCAAGATCCTTAACCATATGTTGAATTTCGGACTCGATCATCGCGTGTGGAATTTCCACTTCCGCGTTTTCAGCCGCTTTTTCTACCACTGCTGCTTCGCGAGCCGATTCAGCATCGCGCTCTTTGCGATCTTGAAGCTGCTTCTTCAAATCTGCTTTGTATTCGTCCAACGTTTCGAATTCACTTACGTCTTTAGCGAACTCATCATCGAGCTTAGGCAATTGCTTACGCTTAATTTCGTGAACTTTTACTTTGAAGACAGCCGGCTTGCCAGCCAAGTTCTCTGCATGATAATGCTCAGGGAACGTTACTTCAACGTCTTTGAAGTCGCCTGTGCCAAGACCTACCAATTGCTCTTCGAATCCAGGAATGAACGAGTTCGAGCCCAGCTCCAGCGTATAGCGTTCTGCTTTACCGCCTTCAAACGCTTCACCTTCAACGAATCCTTCGAAGTCGATGACGACGCTGTCGCCTGTCGCTGCCGTATCTTCATCAACGATAACAAGCTCAGCATGACGCTCTTGCATACGCACGAGTTCAGCATTCAGCTCTTCTTCCGTAACTTCAACCTCTTGGTTCTCAACTTCGAGGCCTTTGTAATCTCCAAGCTTCACTTCAGGTTTAACCGTAACTTTTGCTTTGAATTTGAAAGACTGGCCTTTGCCAATCTGTTCAACTTCGATTTCCGGTTGGTCTACCGGGTTAACGTCTGTTTCCTTGAGTGCTTGGGAGTATGCCTCTGGAAGCATAATGTCAATAGCTTCTTGGTACAAGCTTTCCACGCCATATTTTGCTTCAAAAATCGGGCGGGGCACTCGTCCTTTACGGAAACCAGGAACGTTCGCACGCTTAGACACTTTTTTAAATGCTTGGTCCAGTGCTTCCGTTACGCGATCCGCATTGACCTCAACTTCCAAAACCCCAACGTTCTTCTCTATTTTTTCCCAGGTTGCTTTCATTTTATGCCTTCCCCTCCAAAAAAAATCACATGGCTAGAGTGTACCATAACACGTCCTGAATAACCATTATAGTATAGCCGACTATGAAAACTTTTTCAAGATGGGCGTATTTACCACTTTAGATCTAATTTTGCCGTCAATTGACTCGCACTTAATTACAGCTGCAACCGCTGCTGACTGATTACTCTCCACTGAGTGAACGTGTAAGTGACCGGAGGGCACGCTCATAGATGATTCGCAAATTATCGGTTATTCCATATATGGTCTTCACTTCGAATTCTTCCTCTTCCAAGTGCAAGAGTCGCGCCACGATGCGATGCAAAGCCGCCGCCCAAGCATCCGCCTCCAGCTCTTCGCCCTCACACAGCCTGCGATAGATTTCCGTACCGTATATGAGCTTCAAATATTGATGCCACATCTCCTGGGCAAAGTAAGCCAGCGATGGTTCACGCACCGAAGCGGCATCGTTCACTCTGTCGATCGGCGCGATGGCAGCTGACGGAAAGGATGAGAGCTCAAGCGGTGTCGCTTCGACTTCGGCTACGATAATCTCTTGCCCGCGCATGAAGCCGACTTCACCTTCAACACCTCTGCGCTTCAACGTTTGCAAGATGCTGAATTGCAATAGCGGATGAAGTTCTCGCTCCTTCAGCAGAAGCATGAGCGCATCGTCTACGCGCGCATCGTCCGCTACTGCAAGCTGCTCCAGAACCAACAGTTTGCGATCATCCATATCGCCTTCCGTAAGTGAAGTCAGCAGACGTTCCATATAATGCTCATCTACGTGTACCTTCTCTTGAAATTGACGCCGAAGCATATCCTGTTCCGTCTCGTCTTCGGCAGATGTTGTCTCACCGGTATGGACGGCTCCGAATTGCCAACCTTCTTCTGGTCGTTCTGCTTCCGGAAACGCCGAAGTCAACCATTGCAGCAAAGCGTGCCATTCTGCGCGAATCTGGGAATCCTCCCCGTCGCACTGCAGCAAAAAGCGGAGCAAAGAAATCGCTTCTCCGTAACGTTCAGTTTCCAACATTCGGGTCAATTCAATTTGGTAGAAGTCATGCGTCTTCGGAAATAGAACGACTTTATTTTTTGTCGATGGGGAATGTTCTTCCGGCATACGAGCACCTTCTTTCTATAACAAGCCAACTGCTTTGAACTCAGACGTATTCTTCTATAATATATCCTATGTATTTGCAACAAACCGTTACGTGGGTGCGGTTACGATTGCATTATAACATACCGTGCTCCCTCCTGTTCAACGGCCCTCCATCGCATCGGTTTGATACGAATGAGAAGTGTGGTGCAATGCGGATTGTGAAGGGTGTAAAAAAATATTAATGTTATTTTTGAATTTCCCTATTGCATGAAGCGGATTCTTTTGATAAAATCATTAATGTTCTAATTTTTCTTCTTTACCTGTCCCAGTAGCTCAGCTGGATAGAGCAACGGCCTTCTAAGCCGTCGGTCGGGGGTTCGAATCCCTCCTGGGACGCCAATTGAGAATACATAATGCCGCCTATGCAGGCGGCTTTTTTGTGTCCAATAACTGCTGAGGCATAAGCACAGAGCGAAAGTGTGCTAAAATACGCCTCGCCCGCCTTCACCCGTCGATGATGAATCCGATGACTTCACCGTGCGGGCAACCGCAGGTATTAATCTGTTCAGCCCGTTATAAATATAATAATACATTTGGTCTTGATACACGCTAAGGCCACTGGTTATTTCCAGTAATAGGTTGCCGAATAATCTGATATACTGTACGTACTGCACATATCGTCGAAAGGAGACTAACATGTCGACTCGATATATATTGTCTTCGCTGAGCTATTTCAGCATTTTCTTCGCAGGGTTTATTTTGCCGCTTGTGATATGGCTCGTGGCGAGTGACCCATACATTAAACATCATGCCGGTCGCGCATTATTTTCCCATATTATTCCTTATGCATTTATCGTTCTGGCAATCATCAGCTTGATTACAGCCCAGTTTTTGTTAAGTATCGGCTTCGTCATTATTATGGGTGTCGCGTCCCTGTTCATCTTCATCTGGAACGTCATTATGGGCGTGCGCGTGTTGCGTGAAGGCGGAGCGTTCTAATGTGGCTGCGAGACGACTGATTCGAAGGCCCCTGCCCTTCACTGGCAGGGGCCTTCGCGTGCTGCTAGGATGCGCATTAGCATCCGACCCCGCTATTTGTTTATGAATTCCCACGGGTTCTTCTCCGCAGGATGCTTATGATTGCCGGCAAGCACCGCATTGGCATGCTTCTTCTGATGAACGTACTTGTTGCCTTTGTTCTGCTTGAATTGTTCTGTCATTTGTATTCACCCCCTTTCCCAAGGAGTGCTGGAATGTCAAATGTGCCGCATTAATCCATCTGGAACAAATCATCGACCGCATAACGGACTTCAGTCGAACCTAGAACAGCATCCAAAAAATGTGACTTGGCATTAAAATTCACTCCATAATCACTTGTTACAAAGGTCTCCGCCGCAACCTCTTCAAACGCATTATGCATATTATTGTCATACCAATCGTTAGCCAAGCTCGCATCATTGTGCACGACACGCACCAATTCGTAACCACCGTTACGGACGGGGGCAATATATGCAAGCAGTGGAATTTCTTTATCATCAGCCGGAATGATGCCGACCTCAGCGCATAATCGCCCGTCAATCTCCACAGGCCGCCGGAACTTGGTTGCTTTGATCTCAATCATGTTTGCTCTCCTCCGATTACAGAATGCCTATCCCGATGCTATGATTGCTGATCGAACATCTGCTCCACGAACCGCTTCGTATCTGCGGCACCAAGCTTATGGATGTACATATATACTGCATGCAATCTTTGCTGATAGGGAATGTTTATTTTTTCATTTGTTTGAATAGTGACCAGCATGAAACAGTCACGAAACGCATCGGTCTCCGCATCCCCCAAATCATCAATCAGCGCCTGCAAATGCTCACGTTCCGCTCCAGTCGCCTCAATAACGAATTCATAGCTCCCGGACGAAGGATCCGTAACGACCGTGCGTCGTTGAACGGACACGTAGTAAGGTTGGCGTTCCATTGCACACCTCCTTTTTTGTACCGCGCAGGCAATGGCGTTCATCAAAAACAACATGAATGCCTTCATCATTTCCAGCAGCATCACAGCGTATGCTAGGCGCGGTCGCTCTTCAGTGATATGACTCCAGAAGGAGTTTTTCTTATCATCTCCCGATGGACATACATCTTATGCTGTTTTTCGCATACCCATGGTATTATCTCAATCTTCCAGCTGCCCGGTTTATTCGGTCTTCCGGGGGACAGATTGATGCGGAGAGGATGAACGTAACATGTGTGGAATAACAGGTTGGATTGACTGGCACCGGGACTTGACGCAATGCTCCGGCATTTTAGAGCAAATGACCGAAACATTATCAGCGCGCGGCCCAGATGCCAAAGGAACGTGGATCTCCGGACCCTGTGCACTAGGGCATCGGAGGTTGTCTGTCATTGACCCGGTAAACGGCGCACAACCGATGATTCGGCAAACAGAACGCGGCGCCTACGCCATCGCCTATAACGGTGAATTGTACAATACAAAGGAATTGAGATCCGATCTGCAAAACCGCGGACATCAATTTCTCACACAATGTGATACCGAAGTGCTGCTTATCGCTTATCTAGAGTGGAAGGATGCTTGTGTAGAGCGGCTGAACGGTATTTTTGCGTTTGCGATCTGGGATGAAGCGGAGCAACGGCTGTTCATGGCACGTGATCGGCTAGGGGTTAAACCGTTGTTCTATGCCCGTGGCGAAGGATGGTTCGTATTCGGTTCGGAGCCAAAGGCGCTCCTTGCCCACCCCGATATTGAGCCAATCATTGGTCTGGAAGGCATGGCGGAGATTTGGATGGTTGGCCCGGCGCGCACACCGGGACATGGAGTTTACGATGCTCTGTCTGAGCTTCGCCCTGGACATACACTTCGCTACGATTATAATGGTCTCGCCATAAGCACATATTGGAAACTGGAAAGCATTCCACACGAAGAAAATGCCGAAGAGACTGCCTCGCATGTACGCATGCTGCTGGAGGATACGGTCGAGCGTCAGCTTGTATCTGATGTGCCTGTGTGTACTTTGCTGTCAGGAGGATTAGACTCTAGCGCCTTAACCGCTTTAACCGTGCGCCATTACGAGCGGCATAGATTGGGCCAAGTGCATACGTACTCCGTTGACTACGTCGATAACGATAAGTACTTTCAAGCGCATGCTTTCCAGCCGAATGCAGATGAGCCTTGGATTCGACGCATGGTTGAGGAGCTTGGCACAGAGCACCACTGGATAAAATTCGATACTCCTGAGCTGGTCGCTTCCTTGGAAGAGGCGGTGCGTGTCCGGGATTTGCCTGGCATGACAGATGTTGATGGATCTCTGCTGCGGTTCTGCCGTGAAATTAAACAAGAAGCCACCGTCGCACTCTCTGGGGAAGCTGCAGATGAGGTGTTCGGCGGCTATCCTTGGTTCCACCGGGAAGAGGCGCTTAGTGCCAACACCTTTCCCTGGGCGCTCGCAACCCCGCTCCGGGCGAGCCTGCTCAAGCCTGAAGTGGCAGAGCACATTCATGCTGAGGAATACGTGGCGGACCGCTACGCGCAAGCGGTAGGCGAAGTTCCTGCCTTACCGGGAGAAGACGCTCAATCGGCTCGCATGCGGGTGATGTCGTATTTGAACATCACTCGCTTCATGCCGACTTTGCTCGATCGCAAAGACCGAATGAGCATGGGCGTCGGCTTGGAGGTGCGCGTGCCATATACCGATCACCGCCTGGTCGAATACGTCTTCAATACTCCATGGGAAATCAAGACTTATGGCGGACGAGAGAAAGGCCTGCTGCGTAAAGCGCTCGAAGGCGTACTCCCCGATGATGTTCTGTACCGTAAGAAGAGCCCCTATCCAAAGACACATAACCCGAATTACTTGAATATCGTACGCCGCAATGCATTGGATCGTCTCGATGATTCAACTTCACCGCTGCATCAATTCGTCAATGCAGAGCGTATTCGCGACATCGCTGCTTCCGAGGAAGCTAGCTCCCATCTGCCGTGGTTCGGCCAATTGATGTCTGGCCCGCAGCTGTTCGCTTATTTGCTGCAGGTCGATGTATGGCTCAGAGAATATAACATACGGGTGGCTTGGTAACGGATAACCTTCTTTTAACTCAGCAAAATGATGACAAGTCCCGTATCGGCATGACGTCCCAACGTCAGCCGGTATGGGGCTCTTCTTTAACTAGCGCAGCATGAAAAAACGCAGCCTTACGGCTGCGCTGTATGACTATGTTGTGATGTGCCATCTTATGTGACCCGCTACCCGAGCAAAGTCCTTCTTCTCGCCAGACTCAACTGATGAGCCTGACAGGCCATTAATTAGCTAGATTGGCTTGCCGCAATGGCTTGCTCCAAATCATACAAAATATCGTCAATCGATTCGGTACCGATGGATAAACGGATAATTCCGGGACCTACGCCTGCCCCAATTTGCTCTTCCTCGCTCAATTGCTGATGCGTTGTGCTTGCCGGGTGAATGATAAGCGACTTCGAGTCGCCGACATTAGCTAAGTGCGAAAATAATTTAACGTGGTTAATAATCTTCCGTCCTGCCTCGATGCCGCCTTTAATTTCAAAGGTTAAAATAGCGCCTTGGCCTTTTGGCATATATTTCTGCACCAGATCGTAGGATCGATGACTTGGCAAGCCGCAATAGCTTACTGATTGTACGGCTTCATGGCTCTCCAGGAACTGAGCGACCTTCAAGGCATTCTCGCTATGCCGCTCCATGCGCAGATGCAGCGTCTCGAGTCCTTGCAGCAGCATGAAGGCATTGAACGGAGACAATGCGGCTCCCATATCGCGCATGAGCTGCACCCGAGCCTTGATAATATAAGCGATTGGTCCGACGGCTTCCGTATAGACCAGTCCGTGATAGCTTGGATCAGGCGTCGTTAATCCAGGGAATTTGTCATTGGATGTCCAATCGAACGTTCCACCGTCTACGATAACGCCCCCGATGGAGGTGCCGTGACCGCCGATGAACTTCGTAGCGGAATGAACGACGATGTCGGCGCCGTGTTCAAGCGGGCGAAGGAGGAACGGACTCGGGAATGTATTATCGACAATGAGCGGAATGCCGTGCTCATGGGCGATCTTGGCGACGGCTTCAATATCCAACACATCGCCTCGAGGATTGCCGATAACCTCTGCGTAGAGCGCCTTGGTCTTATCTGTAATCGCTTCGCGGAAGTTCTCCGGTTCGCTCGAATCAACGAAACGCACCTTAATGCCCAGCTTATTGAGCGTGGTGGAGAAAAGATTGTGCGTTCCACCGTATAAGCTGGTGGCGGATACGATCTCGTCGCCTGCGCCGGCAATGTTCAAGATGGCGTATGTAATCGCCGCTTGTCCCGATGCCGTCGCGAGCGCGCCCGCTCCGCCTTCCAATGCAGCAACCCGTTTCTCGAACACGTCGGTAGTCGGATTCATCAAGCGTGTATAAATGTTGCCAAATTCCTTCAAAGCGAACAAATCCGCCGCATGATCGGTATCTTTAAATGCATAAGACGTTGTCTGATACAATGGAACCGCTCGTGATAAGGTTGTAGGATCCACCTCTTGGCCGGCATGAACCGCCAGCGTTTCAAATCCAAATGTCCGTGTTGCCTCACTCATAATCATCCATCCTCCTTTGCCTTGTTGGAAAATATTCTCTCACATTTTCTCGCGCTTGGGAAGGACTAAATCTGAGTAACCTTATAGAAAAAGACACCTAAACATGCATAATGCGGCTAGGTGTCTCATATAAAGCTAAATTTGCACTTTTAGCGCAGCTTCTGCTGAAGCTGTCGGATGGCATCTCCGCGGTGGCTGATGCTTTGCTTCTCTTCTGGCGACAGCTCTGCCATCGTACGGCCGAAATGAGGCAAGTAGAACAGCGGATCGTAGCCAAAGCCGTTCCTGCCGCGCGCTTCACCGATAATATAACCATCGGCCGTTCCCTGTACTTCCAAAGCTTGACATGAAGCCGGATCATACAGCGCCAGCACGCATACAAATTGTGCCTCGCTCAATACCTGAGCTCCCGCATCGAGCGACAAACCTGCTCCCATGTCCTTCGGTGGCAGCTTCGCCAGTTCTGCCAGAAGCTTCGCATTGTTAGACTGGTCGTTGCCGTGCTCGCCTGCATAGCGCGCGGAATAGACGCCCGGCGCCCCGTCAAGGCGTGCTACGCACAGCCCAGAATCATCGGCCAGCACCGGAAGCGCTACAATTTCCGCCATCGTCTTCGCCTTCTTCAACGCATTCTCTGCAAAGGTCTTGCCGTCTTCTTCGATATCCGGAATATGCGGAAAATCCGCCATGCTCAATACTTGCTTGCCCAAAGGGGAGAAGGCAAGCTGAAATTCCTTCAGCTTGCCTTGGTTCTGTGTCGCAATAATAATCGTATTACTTGCGATTTCCATGTCCGCCAGCCCCCCCTGTCGCAGTCATTGCCTGCACGGCAATTTTATCCGCGATAGGTCCGAGCGCTTCCTTCTGCAGCTCCACGATATTCATAATCCCCTTCTCTGCGCTCGCGAGGAGCTCGTTCAATTCCTCGCGCGAGAACGGACTGTCTTCGCCTGTTCCTTGAACTTCGACGAATTTTCCGTTCCCGGTCATGACTACGTTCATATCTACTTTGGCTGTAGAGTCCTCATTATAGTTTAAGTCAAGCAGCGTTTCACCTTGAATAACCCCGACGCTGACGGAAGCCAAAAAGTCGGTGATCGGGAACTTCGGCAGCGAATGCTGAACTGCAATCTTGTTGATGGCCATGGCCATCGCGACAAACGCACCCGTAATCGAAGTCGTGCGCGTTCCCCCATCCGCCTGCAAAACATCACAATCGAGCGTAATCGTCCGTTCGCCGAGCGCATGCAGATCTACCACAGAACGCAGCGCGCGTCCTATTAGGCGCTGAATTTCCATCGTTCTACCATTGACTTTGCCGCGTGCCGATTCGCGCTGATTGCGAACTTGCGTCGCGCGCGGAAGCATCGAGTATTCCGCCGTTATCCACCCTTTGCCTTGACCTTTCATAAACGGGGGAACTTTCTCATCGACCGAAGCCGTACACATAACGACCGTGTCGCCTACTTCGATCATTACGGATCCTTCCGCATATTTATTCGTGTTCGTCCGAATCGTAATTGGGCGGAGGTCATCCGCCTTTCGTCCGTTGCTTCTCATGTAAGTGCCTCCTACAATTCCACTGTCATCCGTAAAGTAACATCCCCTATTCTACCAAAGACCTTGGCGAAAATCATCAACCTTTCCAAGCCAAGTTTACAACAGGACGTGCCACCGGCTCAGAATAGTCTTTCTTATCCGTACCTTGAATATCCGCTATGCCGTTCATTTTGACCTGCACCTTGGCGATGCCTTTCTGTTCTGTCATGGACAGCACGACGGCTTTTACCAGCTCCGCGGGAATCGGATCACCCTCTGCAAACATGCTGTCTGCCAAGTCCACCGTCAACGTATCGCCTGAACGGACAATTTCGTTAATTTTCGTTTCCTTCGTAATAGTCATGGCCATCGCCTTTTTATCGAGCGGACCTTCAATCATTTGCTCCAGCGCTGCCTGAATAGGATCGTCAGAAGGCTCGATCAGGCGCGTAACCGGAACAAAATATGATTTTCCGTCCTCACTGTAGCTCGAGAAATAGAGCGTGACCGGCATCGAATGCAAATAGTTCACCGTGTCCGGCTTCTCTACGTTAATCCCGAACTGACGGTTAAGCGGCACATCGAGCGGCATGCCATCCACGGGCATTTCATTCAATTTCTGCGAATCCATCCACAGCTGAACATTCTCGATATCTGGCAAAGAGGTCAGCGTCCACGTGATCGACTCCAATATTTTACGCTCCTGTGCCGGTTCATAGCTTGCAAACTGCTTCGACAGCTCGACAATAGCGAGCTTCTGATCCGGCTTGAGCGTCAAGTTCGTTACGGTTGTCCCTTTGGGGAGCGTCGCTGTAAATCCAGAAGGCAGCTTATCCTTATGCATGCCTCCCTCCACAAGCAATTCCATGGACGCTTGCGCCAGCGATTTCGTATTGTCCGCATCCCATTGGTACGAGATTGGAGCCAAATAACCGTGACGGTCCTGTACGAACACCGTCATGTTGGCATTCAATTGCGCTTCATCCTGCAGAGACGGGCTTGTCCCGAGCAAGCTGGTCTTTGCTTCCGTCGAGGCCAACATTTGCGCCTCCACATCAGCTGGCGGCTGATCTATCGCTCCGTCGCTTCCTCCACAAGCGCTAAGCAAAAAAGGCAGTGTCAGCACGACCGCGAGCGCCCCTTGTCGTAATCCTCGTGTCCGCATCATATGCGAAACACCTCCTTAATGACGATTTCGTCAGGGGTGACTATGATGCGTTCCCCTCCCGTTTGTCCTATGTATACGAGATGGCTGTCCAAAACATGACGATTTTAGGGATTTTAGAGAGGTTGTCCAAAAAGTCACCTTTTTGAACACGCTCTTCAAGGAAATTGTTTCCTCCTCTTTTAAGTAGAGGATGAAGGTATTGGGTGTATCTTTGTCGTATACATAAGAGTACCCATCTGAAGAAATAATATGGAAGTGAAAGAAAAAGAGGTGATTGCCATGACTCAACCGATCGAACCAATGGCTCGAGAAGCGACTAAACCGTACAGCTTGGATAGTGAAAAAGTGCAAAACGCTACGCGCGAATGGCTGCTTAAACGGGGCGTGACTGTTGATAAAATCGCGGAACTCGTTATGTTTCTGCAACAGCAGTATTTTCCGGAACTGACAATGGAGTATTGTATATACAATATAGAGCAGGTGCTGGAGAAGCGTGAAGTTCAGAACGCTGTATTGACGGGTATCCAGCTCGATATTATGGCTGAAGAAGGCAAGCTGTTTCCCGCCCTTCAGGAAATGGTTGAGAATGACGAAGGCTTATACGGCGTAGATGAAGTGCTGGCGTTCTCGATTGTCAATGTATACGGAAGCATCGGATTTACGAACTTCGGCTATGTGGATAAAGTAAAGCCGGGCATTCTGGAGAAGCTGAACGACAAACGCGACGGTGAAATTCACACGTTCCTCGATGATATCGTCGGTGCCATCGCGGCTGCGGCCAGCAGCAGAATCGCCCACAGGAAGCAGGCCGAACGCGAAGAGGAAATGGGGCAATTGCGGCAAAATGAATAGGCACGATAAATAGAGCTGATGAAAACCGGTTGCGGTGATCATCAGCTTTTTTTGTGCGGATGCCTAACAATACGCAATTTCAATCCACCTTTCAGATTTTGTATAGATGGATCATTTAATATACCGTAGGAAAGCGCCTTGGGATACGGGTGAAACCAATCGTTTTCATGGACAAGAAGCGAAAGCCATGATGCAGGCGCGACTTGTCCCTATTTCAAGGAGGTGTGCTGCAATTATTGGCCTTAGTTTCGAGATTCAGCGCGTTACCAAGTTCAGAAATGAAAATCGAGGAAAGGAGGAACCATCCGTATGAAGAGAATCAAGAAGTTTCAGGCCATTGTATGGGCGTTAGTGCTTATATTGAATGTCGTGCTGTCCCCTGCAGCGGCACATGCCAATGATGCATCAGGCGATGGCAGCATCATCAGGTTGAGCGTGAACGAACAAGAGGTGCTGACTGGAAAGACGTTTACTTATACGATCGATTACAGTCTTTCCAGTACAACGGGAGATTTCTCGAGTGCTGTTATCGAACTCCCCCTGCCCGAAGGTGTCGAACTCGTTAATGATGATGGGAAAGGCATTAAAGGCGACGAATTCGCACTAGGAGAGTATGACGATCAGGAGCGCAAGGTCACGTTTACCTTTAAAGCTGACACAGCGTCCGGCAAGACAGGAACATTGCAGGTCAACGCTCGTTTCCCTAACTATACAATGCCTAACGGGACGACTGCTTCAACAAATGTCGCTTTTAAACGCAGCCCTGACAGCACGCCTGTCGAGTTCAATACCGCTGCCGTCACGGCAGTCGCTTCCGCAGAATGGGCGCTCGTAAAGGAGCGGGTCGTTCCCGTTGAGGGAATTCAACCTCGGCCCGGAACTAATGTCACCTATCAAATAACGCTCAAAGATATAAAGGGAAAAAACAATTCAGAAAAATACGGAAATCTTAACGTAAGCCATGTGACCATTACCGACATTTTGCCGGACGCAGCTGCGTTCATTAAGGCTGAACCTGCGCCATCTTCCCAGAAGGGTCAAACACTGACATGGGACATCGACGCCGATAAGCTGAACAACAAACCAAAAGATCGTTCCGCAACTATTCTCGTCACCGTGTCTTATCCAGAAAATGTGCTTGAACTTGTTGAAGACGACCCGCCAGTCGAAATAATTGATGAACATGGCAAAGTCGTATATAAAGGTTCCGGGGTAACAAATAAAGCTGCGGCTTCTTTGCAGCCATTGGGCGAAAATCCGCTTGATAATCTCAAAGCTGAGGCTAAACACGGATTTATAAAAGAACCTAATGGCGGCATGTGGATCTACAAACAGATCTGGGACGGCGCGGAAAAAGAACTATCAGAAGGACAGGGAGTCACCTATTCGATCGGAGGTCTCAGCAACTCGGCCAACGTGCCGTTGGACAATGTGAAGATAACCGACATGACACCCATGGGCATGACCTTGGAGTTTATCGATCTCCCTAGATTTGCCGGAGAGCAGCTTGGCTCATACAGCTTGGAATATACGACAAATCCTGAACCCGATGAAGGAGATTGGAAAATTTGGAGAAGCGCCCTATCCTTCCTTTCTGAGTATAGAGTAGACGCCAAAGATCTCCCTTCGGTAAAGCCTGAGGAAATTAAAGGTATTCGGCTCGTATTCGGCAATGTTCCGCTTCATTTCCAGCAACAAAATGCACTGCAATTGCGTTATACGTTCACGTCTTACAAGGACGTGGAACAAGACGGGTACAAATATGGAAGTTTCCCGCTCTTAAATCAAAAATTTCCCGACAACAAATATGGATATTTAGACGAGGAAAATGGTCTGCCATCCGATGAAGAGGCTCGTTTCCACAACAAGCAATGGAAGCAGATCATTAACTATGCCAAGTTGGAATACGGATATGGTACGGAACGGAAAGAGCATTGGGATGCAATCAAGGCTCTCGCCGTTGCCGAACGTCCGTTCATTCAAGTGGAGAAATATGCTAATGGCTCCTCATTCAAGCCAGGCGACAAAGTCACGTATACACTCAAAGTGACGAATAAAAGCCCGAACGGCGTACCTTTTAAAGATCCGATCGTATCTGACTTGCTGCCGCGAGAGCTGGAGTATGTAGAAAGTTCTTGGAAGTTGGATATGGAAAAAAGCGCTGTGCCAACTCCAGATTTCAAACGAGAAGATCTCAACAGCCAAGGAAGCAAGCTCATTTGGACGTGGGGTCCAGACACCTTTACTCTGGAGCCGAACAAGACGCTCATCATTACATTCGACGCCAATGTGAGCACAGGCGTAACGACAGGCGCGATCGATAATGAAGTGGAAGTTACATCGGCAACGCAAACTTATGTGAACAGCTTCCCTAAAAACTTTGACAACCAAAAGTTCAAAGATGGCAAATGGTACGTCTATAGCAATGTAACAATCAACGTTAATTCGGCTACCAATCTTGAAGCGGTGAAGTATGTGCAAGGCGATCTGGACAACGGACAATGGTCCAAATATCCGGCTATAGGAACCGTCTCATCCGGTGGCAAAATCAACTACAAGCTGGAAGTAAAAAACTCCGGTACTGTTGACGTAAAAAAGGTAACGATCGTTGATGTTCTTCCGCGTAAAGGCGATATCGGCGTAATTGACAGATCACCGCGTGACAGCAAGTGGAGCCCTATTTTAACAGAGGCGATTAAGTACGAGAATGTGGACGTCTACTACAGTACAAGTAACAATGTATCCATGACGACGGGCTCGTGGAGCACCGAACCGCCGCAAGATCTGACGACGGTAAAAGCTCTGAAATTCGTGTTTGCGCAGCAAACTGCTTTAAAACCTGGGGAAACGAAAGTGCTGGAATGGACGATGCGGTCGCCTGTTGGGGCACCGGTCGGAGATGAGGAGATCGCATGGAATTCTTTCGGCTTTACGGCTTCACGGACCGACACAAATACCGACCTGTTGCCAGCCGAACCGCTCAAGGTAGGAATTAAAATCAAGAATAGTCCGAAGGCTGAGATCGGCAATTATGTTTGGTTTGACAAAGACGGCACCGGAATTCAGACGAATGATTCCCATTTAGGCGTCAACGGCGTCAAAGTAGAATTATATGACGCCGTCAGTAAGGAACTTCTGGAAGCCACGTTGACAGGTGACGATCATAAAGGGAACCCAGGCTACTATCTGTTTACAGGACTAGATAAAGGTAAATATTTCGTTAAATTCCATCTTCCAGAAGAGTATACGGGGTTCACTAAACAAGGTGCAGGCGATGACAGGAACCTTGATTCCGACGCCAAGCCAGAAGGCACGACGGACATCATTGAGCTCAATAGAGGCGATAAACGCCATGACATCGATGCCGGATTAGTAAAGAGAAAACTCCCGCCTAACCCTGAACCGAAAAAGGGAGCAATCGGAAAATATGTCTGGTTTGATACGAACGGCAATGGAATTCAGGACGATGGGGATACTGGCATCAACGGTGTTACCGTGGAGTTGTACAACAATGAAGGCAACAAGAAGCTCACTTCCACAGTGACCCGCTCCGTATACTACAGTACAGTCACGAATTCGGTGTATGATCCTACAGTAACGGGTTCTGTGTATGATCCGACTGTGACAGACTATGTATACAGACCAGGATATTATCTCTTCGACAATTTGGATGCAGGCGATTATAAGGTCAAATTCATTGCACCGGACAGTTATACCTTCACTTTGAAAGGCGAAGGCAAAGATCGGGTACGCGATTCCAATGCTGATGCCAACGGTTGGACAGATGTCATAGCTCTTGCACAAGGTGAGCATAACATGACAATCGATGCGGGACTGGTTCGCGACCCGGTAGACCCTGTAGATCCGGTAGATCCAGTTGAACCTAATAAAGGTTCCATCGGTAATTACGTCTGGTTCGATACGAACCGCAATGGGATTCAGGACGACGAGGATACTGGCATGAACGGCATTACCATACAACTGTACGATACTAACGGCACATGGTTAAGATCAACGGTGACAGAAACGGTATATAAAGACACAGTTACCGGCGCAGTGTACGAATCAGGCAAACCTGGATACTATCTCTTCGATAACTTGGATGCAGGCGTGTATAAACTTAGATTCATTGCACCGGGCGGTTACAACTTCACTGTGAAAGGCGCGGGCAACGATAGAGCGCTTGATTCCGACGCTTATATGGACGGGTGGACTGATGTCGTCACTCTCGCCCAAGGTGAGCATAACATGACAATCGATGCGGGACTCGTTCGCAAACCGTCGGAACCAGGCCCAGATCCCGATCCTGATCGGTCAGGCGGGTCAGATAGTTCAGGCAATTCCGGAGGAGGTTCATCTTCAACGAATCCAACGACGGAGCCTGATAGACCGTCTGAGCCATCTAATCCGGATTCAGAACGAGATGAACCTTCCGATGTCAATTATCCAGGAGACAACACTGAAGGAGAACAAGATGAAAATAACGATGACGCTAATGATACCGAGATAGATGGCGATACCGACTCCAAGCCAATAACGGATGAACAGCCAAAATCCAAACCAAAAAATATGGATACGCTGCCTCAAACAGGCGAAGAATCCCCTGTTACACCTGTCATCGGTGTCATCTTATGCACGTTAGCTCTCGTCGCATGGTTAGCACGAAAAAAATTGTTCGCGCAAAGCTAACCAAATAGCCGTCAAGGAAAGATGCCTCACGGCTTGTAACTGCCCAAAATAGTATGTACAACCTTTTCTGATTCATATATAGTGTAAATAGTTACATTGATATTCGAAATGGATAACGGCAAACTCTAGCGAAAGCAGAGGACGCAAAGCCACGGGTCTAATGCATGTGTATACATGCGATGACAGCCGGGTTGCCCTAATTGCGACATTTGTCGTCGCGCTTATTTGAGCGCCGCCGTTAGGGCGGCGCTTTTTGTCGTCGCCCTAACATACCGTTATTCATCTCATTCAAGCATAAATCTTAAAAGTGCGTGTTCAAAAAGGCCGGTTGTCAGCACCGAGAAGGTTGCAGGAACTCGAAGCGTATGCTTCCGAAGCGAGTTTTGCTCCGCAAAATTTGTAAGGAGCAGCGCAGTGTAGGCGAGACTACATGAGCAGCGGACTTTTTGAACAACCTCTAAAAGAATGGGAGATGGTATTATGTCGAAACGTGTTGTTTCAATATTAGGCACTAATAACGCTGTGGTATACAGACGACAGCATTATACACAACGAGGAAAGTGGTATGTACCCTTATTCGTCACCATTATGATTGCGGCCTTGTTCTGTTCCTCTCAATCAGCACATGCAGCCAATGAACATCCCGCGACTGCATCAAGCGGCTCATCTGACCATTATACCCAGATGATTGTGAAGTCAAGTTCGAAGAACCAAACTGATTTCATTGTGCAAGGCGTATCCATCGGCATGAGCGAACAAGCTTTGATTGATGTGTTAGGAGAACCAGCCCGCAAAGATGTAAGCGAATACGGCTTTGAATGGTTTATCTACAATCACAATTATAAGCGGTACTTGCAAGTCGGCGTAAATAACAGCAAAGTAGTAGCTCTCTACACGAACGCCCAAGATTGGACATCCGCGAGCGGCATTCAATTTGGTTCGACGAAATCAGAGGTGGAAGCTGCACTCGGCCCCGCACTCACCAAGATAAAAAAAGGGAACACCAATTATAATTACAAAGACAACGGCGGCAAGCTGAGCATTCATCGAGTTGGCGACCTGTATGCAACCGTATTTTACGATTTGAACCAGCAGGGCACGGTTACGGCGATTCAGCTTATCGCTGCGGAAACGGAATTAGCGTTTAAAGGATACTACGGTACGCCTAGTGAACGCTTGCGTGAAAGCTTTGAACGGGAAGTGTTCGATCTGACCAATGCTATCCGCGTGCGCTACGGCAAGGAACCATACGAGTGGAACGATGTTATTGCGGATACAGCACGCAAACATAGCACAGATATGAAGAGCAGAAATTTTTTCAACCATAACGACCCTGACGGAAAAACACCTTTCGATCGGATCAAAAAGGACGGCATCACTTACAAAGTGGCTGGAGAAAACATTGCAGCCGGCCAGACAAGTGCCATCTTTGTCCACGAGGACTGGATGAACTCTAGCAAGCACCGCAAAAATATAATGGGGGAATATGAACAACTGGGCGTCGGGATATCCTTCGGGGGCAAATCAAATGTATTCTACACGCAAAACTTTTATACTCCAAATCTTTGACGCCACGCTCCGGACAAGCATGTTACGGACAAGCACGCACAGCCGCCGCATGAATAAGATGTGGCGGCTTTCATTGCAGCTTTCCGCCCAACTTTAAGTGCGTAATCAAAAGGGTCACTTTTCAGCACCGAGAAGGGCCTTAATAATGAGCCGATGTGTCGGATTATCCATCGGTTCGCAAGTAATCAGCGTCAATTGCTTGTCATCCTTGTTCTGATCAAGCACGGACAAGTCTTCCGGTTCGACTATAAACTTCTTATTCACCTTGTATACATAAGTGTTGTTCGTCGTTTCGATCTTAATTTCATCGCCGGCTTCGAGTTCGTCAAGCCGATTGAAGTGCCGTCCGAATGTTTGGCTGCGGTGACTCGCTAGAACGAAGTTCCCCGTTGTGCCCGGCGTGCGATTCGGCACTACGACCCCACTTCCATGCTTCAACGACTGTGCTGTGGCTCCCGCAAGCATCGGCTCCCGCAAATCGATTTTCTCAATCGAGATGGCGCCGTATAAAGGTATGCCGTCTATCATCACTTCAGGATCTGGATCCGATTCTGCAGTTCGTACATCAGATGTAGGGAGGGATGCTTTAGAGAGTAGAGGCTGTGCCAAGTTATCCGCGTAAGAGCTTTCCTTCGGAATAGCGTCCCATTCGGTCAGCAAATGCAACTCTCGCTGTTGTTCCACATACTGCACCCACTTGGGATAAAAGATTAATATTAAACCGACAAGCAGCAACGTGAGTGCAGCTACGTTCCATATTTTCATTTTGACGCGTGTGTTCATGGCAAGGATTGCACTCCTTTTCCCCATTAAAGTGCGTGATCACAAGTGGACTTTTTGAACAAACTCTTAAAGTATGATCTTATTATGTTTACGCAATTGGCGCTATTCTGATTCGGATGCAACACGCTATCTGTCGGATGTTGTTGTCCATTGCCATGTATGCAGCGGTTGCAGCTTCTGCGCCAGCCCCCGACGCTCCAACTCCAGCAGATGAGCGAGCATCTCCCCCATAGCGAACCGGAACTGATGCACCGTCAATCGCTCCAACGAGCCGAACCAAGTGCAGCACAGTTCATAGGCTGTGCGGGGCTCTGTCAAGGAAGCGGCGATCCCGGCGAGACGCTCTTCGTGATGGCGCAGCAGTTCCTCGATGCGAGAGGAATAGTGACTGAACGGATGGCGATGACCCGGCAGCGCCAGATTGACTTTCAGTTGCAACAGCCGCTTAAGTCCCGTCATGTAAGAATAAAGCGGCTCTGGATCGCTTCCTGGCATAAAGCTTACATTCGGAGAAATTTGCGGCAGCACATGATCCCCGGCGACCAGAATACCGCTTGCTTTGTCATAGAAGCTCATATGCCCGGGAGCGTGGCCGTGAGTCTCAATCGTGTTCCAACTACGGCCGCCAAAGGCAACTTTTTGATCGTCTCGAATAAAGCTGACTTGCGGAAGCGGAGACACAAGCGGAATGAAGCTGTCCATATGTTCGCCTATGGCCTGCACGACCTCATCAGGCGCGCCGTGCTCTTCAAATAACAGCTGCATGGCGGACGCCATCGTCTGGGAAGAATCCCACAGCATCTGCGCATGACGCCACCCCGTCTCCGACAGCCATACCGGCGCGCCGAATTGCCGCTGCAGTTCGCCCGCTATGCCTAGATGATCGGGATGATAATGGGTAAGAACGATTTGCGCCACATCGTCGCTGTTGATGTGCAGCTGGGCAAATACCTCTTCCCATGTCCGTTCCGCCTGCTCCGTCCGCAAACCCGGATCGACGATCGTCCACCCTTCCTCCCCTTCCAGCAAATAAGCGTTGACCCATCGCAGGGAGAACGGCAGCGGAACTTTGACTTGAATGATATGCTCGGCGGCGTAATCCAACTTCACCGTCATTTCTCGGCCTCCGTCCGTTTATTTATGTACCGGCCGGTCAGGGTCTATGCCCGACCATAATCATCCGCGCCGCCTGCTGTTCAGCGTAAGGCGTGCCGTCATAGCCTCCGTATACGGCATCCAATTGAAGCCCTGCTTCCCTCATCATGGCTTCGAAATCCGGAAGCTCATACAGACGGACGCGCTCTTCATATTGCCGCTCGTCGTTCGTCACCATATCGGTTAACGTAATGTCCTTCTTCACGAATCCGGCTTCAATCCGGCGGCGTTCCTGAATGAGGGTTCCTTCGGCTTCACGCTTCGACTGCGGCACCAAATGGTGCTTAACGTAGGACGGATTCAGGAAATCTACAATATATCGTCCCTGCGGCTTCAATACGCGGAATATTTGTTGAAATACCCGTGCATTGTCATCGTTATCTGTAAAATATCCGAATGAAGTAAATAAGTTCACCACTGCATCATAAGGACCATCCACCGGAAGTTCACGCATATCACCGCGTATGAATGTAACCTTTCCTTCTGCATCATGTTCCACGGCCTCGTGCAGCAGCACCTCCGATAAGTCTATGCCTGTCACCTGATAGCCGGCATCGGCGAGCGCAAGCGCGTGTCTGCCCATTCCGCAGCATAAATCCAATACGGTCGCAGAGGACGGCAGCATAAGCCAATCCATCATGCGGTGGACTTCCTCGGTTGCCCCTTGAAAATCCCGATGCTTATATACAAGTAAATAGTCACGACCGAAGCTCCGTTCGTACCATTCTGCCATTGTTATCACCTCAAATTGTCTATTATTACATTGTAACGTTTGCACTCAGGTTTGCATAGCGAAAAGCTGACCTCAGTTGTTTACACTAAGTCAGCTTTTGCTATCAATGAGCGGATACTCATGGATTCCATCCGAGGCATAGACATGAACCTGGGCAGTAGCATATAACTCCAATCTGCCCACCGGCGTATATATTTCCTCAAGGCTCTGACCGCTGTAGCGATATTTCAGCAATAAATACAGAACAAGTCATACATCCAATCGTTCCCAGGGAACGAGCCATTCCAATAGTAAAGTTAGCAAAATGCCCATCAGCAATCCGTTCGATACGAGCGGCCGCACTAACGCAGGGATTTGCACCCATGCCTCATTCGGAATCGTCATCCAAGCAAGCCCGACAAAAATAGGCAGAGCCACCCGATAAATGGTACGGGCACTGAATCGTATTCCTTCCAAATGGCGCAGCGCAGAGCCAAACATGCTCAAGTAGGCAACAAAAAGCACGGCATTGCCTACCGTCAGCGGCATAGAAGCAAACCATTGCGCCACTGGAGGAAACACACCGAACAGTGCAAATGCACAAGCTCCTATCATAAATGGGCGTCGTTCAGTAATGCGCGTCGACTGGAGAAATCCGATAGAAGACGCATACGTAGCAAAAGGGACCAAGCTAAATATGCCGCTCAAAATATACATAAAGCCCGTTACGGTAAAAGAACCCTTATATTGGCATACGGTCGTCGGCCGGCCGTACAATTCTTCCGCCGCTTTCAGCGTAGCCACAGTATTGGACAGACTGAGCAGCCCGGTTATGAAGGACATGAGTATGATGCCTGCATTCAACTGATGGAGATCGGGCTCCCCCCAGACGAAGGGGCGCCATGCAAATCCGGAAGCAGCCGGCACCGTTTCCGCTGCAGGAAAGAGCACGACGTAAGCGGCCCATCCTACGACAATGCCGATAAGAATCGAGAAATTGCGTGCGAATCCTCGGCCCCGAATATTGAGCCATAACGTAAGCGCGACAATCGCAATGGACAAACCTGCAACGGCAGGGTCAATGGTCCCGCTGTCATTCAGCCCGAGCATCCCTTTAGCAAAAATGAACACTAATTGGGCACCTAACAGCGTAAGCACGACGAACATGACGAATGAATTGAACCAACGCTGCAGTATGCTTCCGAAGCCGAGCAATCCCAGGACAATGACCGCAGCCCCGGACAACATGACGCCGACAGCAAGTGAGCCGCCCAGTTCCGGCAAGGATAGACCCATCGATGGCGCCGAAGCGCACAGACTGATGATGACGCCCCACCATAAGCCAGCCTGTCCTTCCATGAGCGCCAAGCGGTGCCCCAACCAGCCTTGCAGCAAGCAAGCCGCTCCCGTCAAAAGAAACGCTCGCTGCATCGTATATGCAATCTCCTCCGGCGGAAGCTGGAACGCATGGCCAATCGTCAAAGGAATGACGATCGTGTTCGTAAACATAAAAAAGAGCCACTGCACAGCGGCCAATCCCGTGCGCGCTCCTTTCAATGAAGATGTCATATCTGTTCATCCCCCTGATGAAATTCAACTTATCATCTATCCTAGTGTTGTCCGCTGCAATGATCAATCTTTAATTTTCTGAATGATGGGGAGAGTGGAGCAATGGATGAAACAGACATACCTTCTTCGGGAAAAGAAACGTGATGAGGTTCAGAGCAATAAAAAACCGACACACGTCATCGCTGACGCATATCGGTCCATGTGATTGATGCTTCAAAACGCGCCTTTGCGCCTAGCCTTTTAACCCGCCCATGCTGATGCCAGCCGTCATTTGACGCTGCAGGAGCGAGTAAGCGGCGATTGTCGGCACCATGACGATGACGAGGCCTGCGAAGAGCGCCCCCCAATCGGTGGAGAACCGCTGTACTTCCATCAAATAGACAAGGCCTAGCTGTAGCGTACGTTTCGTCTCCGTCGTAATGAACGACAACGCCATAATATATTCGTTCCAGGCCGCCATAAAGTTAAAAATGATAACCGTGATAAGGGATGACTTGGCCATCGGTCCGATAATTTGGAACAAAATCTTCGTGTTCGAGCAACCGTCAATCGAGGCCGCTTCTTCATATTCTTTTGGAATGCTGGACATAAATCCGATTAATAGAAATATCGTGTACGGAATGTTCACAGACGCGTATACGATAATCAATCCCCACAAGCTGTCCAGCAAGTGGATTTTGCCGAGCAGCAGAAATAACGGCACAATCATAAAGGCAGAAGGAATAAATAATGCCGACATATAGGCGTTGCGCAGCCAGTGCATCGCTCTCGACTTAGAGCGTGCAATAGCGTAAGCAGCCATGAAGGATACGAACACACACAGTGTGACCGATATAACCGTCACGAATACGGAGTTCATGAAGTAATGGCCAATGCTCGCCTTCTCAAACGCATTCACATAGTTCGCAAATGAAATGCTGCTAGGCAGCGACCACGGATTTTCATAAAATTCTTCTGTCGTCTTAAACGAGGTGGTGACCGTCCAGAACAATGGATAGAGCACCGCTAAACTGTACAAGAGCAATAGGATACGGACGGGAAGGTTGCCCATAAATTTCCCGAATGAGAACTTGTTCCGCATCGTAGCACCCCTCCTAATATTCCACTGCGTCCCGCCCCATCAGCCTGTCGCTGATGAAGGATAACGTCAGGGAAATGAATAACATAAACACGCCGACCGCCATTGCATAACCGAAGTTCCCGTTCTGGAACGCCTGCTTGTACATATAGGTCATCAAGATCTCCGATGATCCGTCCGGCCCGCCGTCAGTCATGACTTGAATGTAGACAAAGCTCTGGTTGAACACTTGAATAAAGAAGAAAATAATCGTAATCCGCAAAATGCCCCAAATAAGCGGGACCGTCATATGGGTAAACTGCTTCCACTCGCTGGCGCCGTCGATAACGGCCGCTTCATATATATCGTTCGGAATCCCTTGGATAGCCGCGATATAAATGATCATATAGTAACCGATTGCCTGCCACACCATAGGAAAAATAAGTGCCCACAGAACGGTAGATTTCTCACCTAACCAAGCATGTATCCATGAATTCAGGCCGGCTGCTTCCAGGAAGGAATTAAGGATGCCGAATGTCGGATGATAAATGAACGATTTGCCATCGCTGTGCGGCGCCGCGTAATTTAATATGCCGTCTACCATTTTATCCTTGAGTGGCGCCGACTCTCCTGCAAGTGTGGAGTCGAACACGTCGTTCAATTCCAGCAATGCTTTCTCTTTAATCATCGTCTGGACAGTGCCTGTGTTGTCAGTCATCGGTGCATAAATAAAATCCGGTGGATTGCCTGCAACGATTTGCGGCTTAATGATATCCATAATTTTCGGGTTGGACGTCATATTTACTTTAACCCCTTGATATTCTTGTTCGAAGCGGCTGATCACTTCTTCCCAATAAGCTCGGCCGAAGCCGCCTTCAAATACGGCAATATTCAGCTCTTTGTTTTCAAAATCCGGTTTACCTTCTTCGTCTTTCGATGTTTGCGTCGTGGTTTCGCCGCCTTTTGTCGTCTCTTCGGCTGCCGGCTTGGAGTTGCGCACCCGGCAAACATCGTGGCTACCAACGTGAGTATGCATAACATTATCCATGTTCGCTTCATGTTGTATGACCTCCACTTTTTAAAATGTAATTGCTTACATTTCTATCGTAACGGAAACAGCTGAGCTGCAACATAGAGCAAATTTGGAACTACCTAGATTATTTTTACTTTTTGAACTCGCACTTGTGGACCGATAAACGCAAAAAAAGTTCGTTTGCCATAACAAACGAACTAATCATCAAATGCTACACATTCTCTAGAACCTCTTTAAAATAGTAAAAGGCGCCCTTGCAGGCGCCCCATTTGTTCCCGATACTAGTTTAATTTTTCAAGCGGCTTCGCGTTGCCATACGCAGGATAAGAACGTGTTGAAGGCTTAGCCCAATTCACCGCATTATAAATGACGCGGCGAACCTGTTCATTGTAATACGTCGGATACGTTTCATGACCTGGACGGAAATAGAAGACTTTGCCCATCCCTCGATGGTAGCAGCATCCGCTGCGGAATACTTCTCCACCGGTGAACCAGCTTACGAACACTAGCTCGTCCGGCTCAGGAATATCAAAGTGTTCTCCGTACATCTCTTCTTGTTCCAGCTCAATATACTCCCCAATGCCTTCTGCTATTGGATGCCCCGGAGAGACGACCCATAAACGCTCTTTGTCGTTTGCTTCGCGCCATTTCAAGTCACAGCCCGTACCCATGAGCTTCTTGAATATTTTGGAGAAGTGACCAGAGTGCAGAACGATAAGTCCCATTCCTTGCAGCACACGTTGATATACGCGTTCTACAATCGTCTCTTCAACCTCGTTATGCGCCATATGGCCCCACCAGAGCAGGACATCCGTTGCGTTCAACACCTCTTCGGTTAAGCCATGCTCCGGCATATCCAATGTGGCGTAACGTACGTGAAATTCTGATTCCAAACCTTCTCCAATGGCACCGTGAATTCCATTCGGATAGATTTCAGCGACCTTCGGGTTCTTATGTTCATGGCGGTGTTCGTTCCAAATCGTGACATTGAGTTGTTTAGTCATCGGTGTCTGTCTCCTCTCACATTCCCCGTTTTCTCTTCAGCAATTATATGGCGTGAAGAGAAGCGGGGGCGTTGCCTCTATATGAACCTGTGTGGGATATTACACCCACCACATCTCGCCGAGCGGCTCTTTCATCAAAATCGGTTGCAAGTTCTGCACTGCTTTCGTGAAGCCTTCGTCGATCGACATCAAACCGTCTTCATGCTCAATGCTTACGACATAATCGTAACCTACCAGGCGAAGTGCGCTAATAATATCAGCCCACGTCTTCATATCATGTCCATAGCCGACCGTGCGGAACTGCCATGCGCGATCCAACATCATCGAGTACGACTGCATATCCGTAATGCCGTGCTTGTTCACATTGATCGGATCAATCGTCGTATCCTTAGCATGGAAGTGATAGATCGCGTTCTCTTGTCCGAGAATACGAACCGCCTGCACCGGATCGATACCTTGCCACCACATATGGCTCGGATCGAGGTTGGCGCCGACGGCTTCCCCAACCGCCTCGCGCAAGCGAAGCATCGTGCCAGGGGAATGAACGGAGAATCCACCGTGCAGCTCAAGGCCAATCTTGAGTCCGCGCTCAGTGGCATACGCACCAACTTCTGTCCAATATGGAATTACCTTTTCTTTCCATTGCCAATCCAATATTTCTTGATACTCGTTTGGCCAAGGCGCAACTGGCCAGTTCGGATATTTCGCTCCCTCATGATCCCCTGGACAGCCAGAGAATCCATTTACGATAGGAACTTCCAGCTTCGCCGCCAAGTCTAGCGTCGCCATGAAGTCCTCATGGAATTGCTTGGCAATCTCTTTCTGCGGATGAAGTGGATTGCCGTGGCAGCTCAATGCGCTGATCATCAAGCCACGGGATTCCACAGCTTGCTTGAACGCCTTTATTTTGCTGTCGTCAGCGAGCAGTTCGTGCGGGTTGCAATGATTGTTGCCGGGATAGCCTCCAGTACCGATCTCGACTGCCTCCACGCCTTTGGCTGCAATCGTATCCAATGCTTCTTCTAGCGGTAATTGTCCATACAATACTGTAAATACACCTAATTTCATTGCTAGACCTCCTTCGGTAGATCAGCCCTATCCGGGATGAATGCATACTGTCTGTCTCTTTTATTCGAAATAAATCGCTTTGCCCGTGCGAGCCGACTCATAAATCGCTTCTAAAATTTCAGAGACGACGCATGCTTGCTCTGCTGTCACAACCGGTGTCTTATCTTGCTCAATCGCGTCGATCCATAGGCGCATTTCCAAATCTGGAGCGTTTTCTGTTTCACCGTCATAAAAATCAACGCCGCCTGAGTCGAGTTCGATCTTCTGCTGATACAGACGACTATGCTTTTCACCATTAATGTTCAGCCCGTTCACCATATCCGCTCCGCCTTCGGTTCCGCATAGCGTGCACTTCGCTTCGCCGACCTGCGTCGTGTTGAGCGCCCAGCTGGATTCCAGCATAATGGTCGCGCCGTTCTTCATTACGACCATGCCGAACGCCGAATCCTCGACCGTAAATTTCTCTGGATCCCATGGACCCCATGCATTGGCTGCTTGCTCACGGCTGCTGAGCTTATGATAGGCTGTGCCAAGAACGACCTTCGGCTCGTAATTGTCCATCATCCACAGCGTCAGATCAAGCGCGTGCGTTCCGATATCGATGAGCGGGCCTCCGCCTTGCTTCTCTTCATCCAAGAACACGCCCCAAGTCGGAACGGCACGGCGGCGAATCGCGTGAGCCTTCGCATAGTAGATATCTCCGAATGTTTCGTCTTCGCACAGCTGCTTCAAATACTGACTATCGGAGCGGAAGCGGTTGTTGTAGCCGACGGTCAACTTCTTGCCTGAACGCTTCGCAGCTTCCACCATGCGACGCGCGTCTACCGCCGTCTTCGCCATCGGCTTCTCGCACATGACGTGCTTATCGCTTTCCAACGCTGCAATCGAGATTTCCGCGTGGGAATCGTTCGGCGTACATACGTGTACAATATCAATGCTGCTGTCTTGCAGCAATTCTTTATAATCACTATATACTTTGGAATTTTCATTACCGTATTTGGCTTTCGCTTCTTCAGCGCGTTCTACCACGATATCGCAAAATGCAACCATTTCGATGTTATTCAATTTGGACAAGCTAGGCAAATGCTTGCCGTTGGCGATGCCGCCGCATCCGATAATCGCAATTTTATAAACGTTAGACATTATTAGTTTCCTCCTCAAAATCGACAATATTATTGTGGGTTCATCGTTTTACGTTATGGTCATGACTTGATGGACATGACCATAACGAAGATGTGCAAATGTGCCAATTACTTGCCCAAGTTGCTCTTAATCCATTGACGGCTGTTCTCAACGCTTGCCAAGCTGGGGCGTTGGCATTCATCCTGTTCAACGATAAGCCATTCAGCTCCGGCATCCTTCGACGCTTGCGCGATGGCCATCAAATCCAATTCACCAAGACCCAGCTCTACGGTCAACGGCTTGCCCTCTTCTGTACGCTTCAAATCCTTGAAGTGCACGAGCGGGATACGTCCTTTATATTGGGCGATTACGCTGAGCGGGTCATATCCGCCATACTGTACCCAGCATACGTCAAGCTCTGTAAAGAGCTTCTCCACAGGGAGCTGCTGGAGCAGCGTGTCGAACATCGTCTCCTCACCCAGCTTGGTCGTAAATTCGAAATCGTGGTTGTGGTAGCCCAGCTTAATGTTATGCTCCGCAAGACGCTCTGCCGCACGTGCGAAATGTGCTGCTGTCTCTTGAAGAGCCGGCAGCGTATTGTAGCGTGACTCGCCCAATCCGGGGCAAATGACGTGACGGTTGCCGATTGCCACGTTCATCTCGATCTGTTCATCCAAATGATCGATCAGCTGCTCGATGCTGACGTGGGATCCGGCGGCTTGCAAATTCAACCGTTCCAGCGTCGCAGCCAGTTCCTGCGGCTGCAATCCGCCGTAACCAGCGAATTCAACTCCGTCATAGCCCATTGCCGCTACTTTTTCCAGAGTGCCGACGAAATCCTTAGCAGTCTCGTCCCTTACGGTGTATAACTGTAATCCAATCTTCATCTGTTCCACCTCTTTTTTATATGAAAAATAACGAATAAACAACATTTTTTCGCCTGATTGAAAAGGTTTTCAATGAACTGCCTTCATTGTGCCACAATGCCTCCCTAGTGTGAATGAAGGATATCCTTTTAAGATGAACTATCTTGCTATATTTGCTATAATTATTGTAAATCAAAACCGATTGCGACAGGAGGAAACAATGTCCCCATCGATTGAAACAGATAAAGACTTCACTTTGATGTTCTCAGGATACGCCCGGCACAGCAAACCCATGAGCATGGTTATTCCAGAGCTGAAGCACTATCTTGTACGAATCCAGCTTGAAGGCAGCGCCCACGTATGGCTTGAAGATCGCTTCGAAGCGTTCAAACCCGGAGATATGCTGCTGCTCGCGCCCGGACAATACTACGATTTGCAGATAGGCTACCGCAATCCGGGCACATTGGATCCGCTCCCTAAGGTGCACAGCCTTGACTATTATTTCATTATCAATGGTCCTTGGATCGCTTCCTGGTGGAACAAGCGGGAGCGTCCCGGCAAAGCAGTGCTTGGCATCGATGACCGGCTGTTATCGCTATGGCGGGATATTATGCAAGAGCAGCGTCTGTTCGGCAGCAACAACATGAACGATATTGTCAGACATCTGACCTTCGCCTTCTACCATATGCTGGACCGCACGCTGACGGAGCGCTCCCATCCTTCGTTCCAAAATATGAAACGAAGCACACAGCTGGCGCATCAGATGAAGCATTATATCGAAATGAACGCAACTGAGGCATTCACGCTGAATGAAGTGGCGGAAGCAGTGCAGCTAAGCATATCGCGCGCGTCTCATATATTTAAAGAGACGTTTCATCAATCCGTAATGGATTATGCGATACATGTCCGGTTGACTATGGCTTGTGAACGGATACTGCATGGCTATATGCCGCTGGAGCAAATTGCAGAAATGTGCGGCTTTCAAAGCTATTCTTATTTTCATCGCACATTCAAAAACCGCTTGGGCCTATCCCCGCGTCAATTCCGCGAGCAGCGTCAATTAGGGCAATAGTAATCGCATCGTTGAGCGGGCGTTGCAGCAAGTGTGATAATTTGTGGTGTTTTTCACTTTCAGCTTGTAATACGGCCGCTTATTTACTATGATTAAAGTGCATTGAAATAATTTTCATCAATATGGTTAAAATAATTAAAATTATTTTCATCAAATCCAACCGTAAGAGGATGATTTTATTGTCCAGTATATTGCATGCGATTCGGCAGCAAGCGCACGACTTTCATCCCCAGGAACGCAAGGTAGCCGATTACATTTTGCAATTTCCGGGCAATGTAGTGTCGATGGGCATCACGGAGCTTGCCGAACAATCGGGAACGTCCGCCGCTACGGTGACCAGATTTTGCAAATCGCTTCATTTTCGCGGATACCCCGATTTCAAGACAAAGCTTGCAGCGGATTTGGCTCAACAGACAACACCGTTATCCTACCAAGATATTATTGCAGGTAATCCCCTGCGAGATATTATTTCAGCTATTGAGTCCAATCACATCCGTTCTATATCGGATACGACACGGCTACTGGATATTGTCACCTTGGAACGTACGCTGCTTGCATTCCAGCAAGCGCGGCAAATCGATCTATATGGCATGGCGACTTCAGGCATCGTAGCGATGGATTTCTATCAAAAGCTCATTCGCATTGGGAAGCGGGCCACTTGTTTCCCCGACCCTCATATGCAAATCACTTCTGCTGCGAACCTTACCGAAGAAGACGTTGCCTTTGCCATTTCCTATTCCGGGGAAACGCCGGAGACGATTGAAGCTCTGCAGTGTGCGAAGGAACGCGGCGCTACGACCATTTCCTTAACGAAGGTCGGCGTCAATCGGCTCGCCTCACTAGCAGACATCTCTATTTGCGCTTCTTCCTTAGAAGAAGGCATTCGACGCGGCGACATGGCATCGCGCATCGCGCAGCTTCACATTATCGACATTTTGTTTGCGGGCATGGTCAGCGAGCAATTCGACGAGCACATCCCCAAGCTGGAGCAATCGTATCGTATGGTACGCAAGTACCGTAAAGATAAAGGGAGGTAACAATCACATGAATCTGTTAACTTTTCAAACGAATGAAGAATTGAATCAAATCGGGGCAAGCATTATCGCAAGCCTTGTCCAGACGAAGCAGAATACGGTTCTAGGTCTCGCTACCGGCAGCAGCCCGATTGGTATTTATCAAGAATTAATCCGCTTAAATGAAAAAGGCTACGTGAGCTTCAAAAACGTTCGTTCTTTCAACCTGGATGAATATGTCGGTCTTCCTGCAGGTCATCCGGAAACGTACTTATCCTTTATGAATAAGCAGTTATTCGATCATATCGATATTAATAAAGAAAATACGCGCGTACCGAATGGCAACGCGGAGAACCTAGAGCAAGAATGCAAGCTATACGATGAAATGCTGGCTGACGCTTCAATTGATTTGCAAGTGTTAGGCATCGGGCATAACGGTCATATCGGGTTCAACGAGCCCGATCAGAACTTGCACGGCGGTACCCATATTGTTACCCTAAAAGAAGAGACTCGCCAAGCGAACGCGCGTTTCTTCGATTCCATTGACGAAGTGCCCAAGCAAGCGGTCACGATGGGTGTCGGATCTATTTTGAAAGCTAAAATGATTATGCTCGTCGTTCGTGGCGCAGATAAAGCAGACATCGTACACCGTGCATTAACGGGCCCGATTACAACGGAAGTTCCGGCATCGCTCTTGCAAACGCACCCGAACGTCGTCGTATTGCTCGACAAGGAGGCGGCTAAATATTTCCATGGCTAATTCAACATTTACCCTCACCAATGCGCGTGTCGTTACACCGAACGGCACACTGTGCGACGGTGTTGTCCGTGTCGAAGACGGAAACATCGCCTTTATCGGCAAGTGGACCGAGTTAACGGAAGCTCAGCAGCAGGATTGGGCTCCTGAAGCGATCGACGCTCAAGGCGGCTGGGTGCTTCCAGGATTTATTGATTTGCACGTGCACGGCGGCTTCGGATCGGACTTTATGGAGGCGACTAGCGAAGCGTACGATGCCATTACGAAATATCATATGGAGCACGGCACGACTGCTATGCTCGCGACGTCGATGACGCAATCCCGCGATGCGCTTGACCGGGTCATGGTTGCAGTAGATGGCTATATGAAGCAAGGCATGAACTATACGCAACTGGCTGGCATTCATTTGGAAGGACCGTTCGTGAACCCGAAATATAAAGGGGCTCAGAACGCTGATTTCATGATTGACCCGCAAATCGACTGGTTCGAAGATTGGCATACGCGCTTCCCAGGTCTTATGAAGCAAGTCAGTCTGGCGCCTGAGCGCAACAATGCGCTCGCAGCCATCCGCTGGCTGCGAGCACACGCCGTGAACGCAGCGGCTGCACATACTGCTGCCACATACGATGAAGTGACTCGCGCGGCGAACGCGGGGTTGAATCAGGCAGTGCACACGTTCAACGCGATGACGCCGATTCACCATCGCGATCCGGGTGTAGCCGGCGCGGTGCTGACCGATGATCGCATTACAGCAGAGATCATTGCCGATGGTATCCACGTGCATCCGGCCTGCATCAAGATGCTGGCGCGTACCAAGGCACCGGGCAAGCTCGTCATCATTACTGATGCGATGTCTGCTGCAGGCATGCCAGACGGCCAGTACGATTTGGGCGGCTTGGCTGTTACCATGCGGAATGGCGTATGCCGTCTGACCGAGGGCGATTCGCTAGCAGGCAGCACACTGACAATGATTCAGGCTGTTAAAAATATGGTGAGCTTTGTAGGACTGACTATCCCTGAAGTATCCCAACTCGCGAGCACGAACCCTGCCAAGCAGATTGGCATCGATCACGTAACCGGCAGCATTGAAGTCGGCAAGCAGGCGGATCTCGTCTGGACCGACGTGGACTTGAACATTCAACGCGTATGGGTTAAAGGCAGCACTCATATGTAACGATTGCAGATAGGCAGAAGCGCTTCTCCGAGAGAGGCGCTTTTCTTTTTATACAGTTAAAAAAATAAAGCGTAATTCCAACAACGTTACGCTGTTAGTCCTACGCTTGAATTTATTCGGTTCAAGTCGTCCGAACTTGCTCATCAAAGAACCTCCTATCACATGATCCGTTGTAGGATATGGTCAAGAAGGCTAAAATTGTCAGGGCGATGGGCTAATTGTTAGATTTTTAACTCCCCAAGCTTGATTAGCTCGACTACCGCTTGCGAACGACCCTTTACGTTCAATTTTTGCATTACATTCGAAATGTGATTTCGGACCGTTTTTTCGCTAATAAATAATTGTTGTGCAATATCACGGGTCGTTTTGTCCTGAACAAGTAATTCAAAGACTTCGCGTTCACGATTAGTCAGCAGGAACTTGCTTTTGTGATCGCTACCCTTCAAGTGTCACCCCTCCTTGCCCAAATTTTTGTAATATAACAAGGTTAAGGGATACAGTCAAAGTTATACTATGAAGGGCGATTACACTTGGTGCGGTGCTTCGTAAAAATGGGCTTCGCCTTCCCCAAAAACAAGGCAGCATACATAAAACAATCCCGGTTGAATCACGTTAACGACAGACTTCTTCTTTTCTTTTATGTAAATGCAGGGCTTGTCTCTCTGCTGCACGCATAACGCATACTTGTTGCGGAGAGATCAAGTGTCCTGCATCGTAGCCTTGACGTATTATCTTCCTGGAGCCATGTTGTTCAACCGAGTCGGCTGTCCTGTAGGGTTAGCGCCGGCATTCGTCGGGAAGATGCGGTAAATCATTTCTTGGAATTCATTAGCAAACCCGGTAAGCGGCTGTCCGTTTGCTGCATAATTATTATAATAATTCATCCGATCAACGAAATCCGGATTGGAAGAAACATACACATTGTTACAATTTGGCGCTTCTTTTTTTACCATATTGCCGATTTTTTCTTTCAAATCAGTAGGGACATCGCTAGCGCTCGTCGAACGTGTCCCATAAGAGCCAGCATGAGAACCATGCTTGCTTGTCCCATGAGTACCCATTTGAGATCCGTGCTTGCTTGTTCCATGAGTACCCATTTGAGATCCGTGCTTGCTTGTTCCATAAGTACGGCCATCTTGGCGATGAGTACTCATTCCAGAGATTTTGCCTTTCGGTGCCTTTGTTGTATGTTCCGTTGTAACCGCAACGTAAGCATTGTTATTCGTCACCACTACGTTTGCCGATTTCACGCCTTTAATTGTTGCAATCTTATTGGCGATCTTTTGGCTCATTTCCAATTTGCTGTTCGCGGAATGCATACCATAGCGTCCGCCACTCATGTCGTAATTACGACCATGCATGCCATCATAATTACGGCTATGCATGCCATCATAGTTACGACCGTGCATGCCATCATAGCTACGACCGTGCATGCCGTCATAGCTACGACCGTGCATGCCGTCATAGCTACGACCGTGACCGTACATGCCGTCGTAATTACCGTGCGTTCCGTACGTTCCGCTTAAATTGTTATCTAGAGTGTTCGTACGGTAACCGTTTCCGGTAAAATTCGTATTATAGCGGTTGGCATTAAAGCGGTAATCCCCGTCAAGCGGTCGAACACCATCCGTGGAACGGTACATGTTATTCGGGCGGGCACTCTTGGTGGTTACATTATCCCGAGTCGTACAACCTGTCATACCCATCGTCATCACGAGCGCAGCCGTCATCGTCAGCAAAGCCACCTTCAATCGCATCGAATTTCCTCCTTGTATAGTTGAATGGGGGGTGTCACAACACATAGCATGCGCTGACGAGAGGATGTTATGCCGATATGTTTTTCCCGCTCTTCCACTCCTTGCAGTGGAATGGGTTGGAAATTGCCGCCTCTGCACAATCCTTTGTTGACAATTTTTAGCTGCCACTATAATATTAGAGCATCGCACTTTAGTACCAGGTGCTAATTGAAATGCTGCATTTACTCATACACTTTTTGATACTTATTAAAGGAGGATTTTATCATCTTGCAAACCGTGAAGCTGCATACTAAAGCACGAATTACAGCATTCGGCACCTACGTACCGGAGCATCGTTTGACCAATGAAGATCTATCTGCGATGGTCGATACGAATCATGAATGGATCGTTCAGCGTACAGGTATGATTGAGCGGAGAATTGTTGGTCCTGATACGTATGCCAGCGATTTAGCATATCATGCAGTGCTTAATTTGGCAGAGCGTCATGGTGTGGATGTGCAGACTATAGATGCGCTGCTTGTTGCGACCTCAACTCCAGATGCATTCTTCCCGAGCACAGCGGCTCTTGTTCAAGCCCGACTAGGCATTTCCAATGCGATGGCGTTAGATATTTCCAACGCATGCGCAGGCTTTGTCAGTGCGATGCAAGTAGCCATCGGTCTGATTGATTCCGGCATGCACCGCAAGGTGCTTGTTATCGGCTCTGAAGTATTAACGCGGGCGGTGGATTACCAAGATCGCAGCACCTGCATATTATTTGGCGACGGAGCCGGGGCTATCCTCCTTGAAGCCGGGACGGAACAAAGTTGCTTTATTGCTTCCGGTTCGTTAACGATGGGAGATACAGGGGGCGTATTGCATCGTCGCGCGATAGCTGAGCGCATCGGAGACATTGAGATGAGGGCTGACGGTACATTGTTCCAAAACGGAAGAGAAGTATACAAATGGGCGCTGCAGCAAATACCAGCCGGAGTGAAACGGATATTGCAAGAAGCAGGATACTCAGCGGATCAAGTGGATCAGTTTGTTCCCCATAGTGCCAATCTGCGCATGATTGAATCGATATGCGAACGCTCTGGCATCCCAATAGAGCACACGCTGACAAGCGTACAATATTATGGCAATACTTCGGCTGCGAGCATCCCATTGGCCATTGCCGAGGGGTTGAAGGACGGAAGATTACAGCCGGGGCATCTCACGCTTCTTTATGGCTTCGGCGGCGGCTTCTCGCAAGCGATACTGCTTCTTCGATGGCCCTCTTTTTGACATATAAGCCCTCTGTGGCTTTTTCTTTTTCTTGTTTACTCTACTCTTATCCGGCAACAGGCATACTTCACCCATAAATCTTCAGACAGACTTCTCCCTTGTATCCATAGCAGTGGTTTTCCATTTTCCGTGCTTCTTCATCCCGCCCATCGTTATCAGCGCATGGGCAATCCCTGCTTCTTCGTCCATGTAATCTTAAGCAGATTCTAAGAAAAAAGACGCTCCTATAGCCCTGCATTGCTCGTAAATACAACGTGTCCATGATTCGCTTGGAATACATCTTCGCATACCAAAGTTTGAATCCGTTACAGTTGAATGATTGTCTGTTTCATGTTTTGCGGGCAAATGTCTAGTTACATGCATATTATTACTTAGGTCTTTACACCCCCTACCGGACGAAAAGCATTTATGGATACTTTTAGGGATCTTTTTAAAAAGTACCCTGGCTATCATGCATCGATCAAGCGGATCATTGCCGAAGGCGACTACGTTGTAGTGCATAATCATACGGTTACGGGTCCAAATGACCGTGGAAATGCTATCGTGGATATTTTTCGAATTGAGGATGGGAAAATCGCCGAGCATTGGGATGTCATTCAACCTGTACCAGAGCATTCAGCCAACCAGAACACCATGTTCTAGGAAGAAGACGGGCCCGGAGGACAACGCCGGATTATACGCCTCCGGCGTCCTCTTGAAAACTCCAGGTTTTTCTCCTTTAGGCCTTCTCTCTCATTTCTTAGTGGCTTGTTTATCTTCGTTATCGCTCATCTTCTCGTGCCAGAGCGTCTGAACATCCAGAAGCTCCTGCTTAGGAATGGCATATGCCCACTCACTATTTGGCGGAACAATCCACAGCTCTTCGCCTTGCATATATCCCTTATACTGTCGCGTCTCTGCTGTTCCTTTCTCCTCTTGTCCCGTCACCTCTTGATCCGGCTTCAGCGAAAGGTCCAACGACCAATCCGGTTCATTATTCGCAATATGTGACAAAGATGCAGTCCGTGACGGCTCCTGCTCCGTCATCCAATACCTCATCTTGTTCATCAGCGTCGTGGCGTCATTTTCGGTTATAGACTTACCGTTAAGCAGCCAATTCTTTATTTCACTTTCTTCCTTATTGGCCTCTTGGCTGCGGCCGTCGTCAGAATTGGCTTCCATTGGTGTCTCCGCTTTATCCACATGCTGCAAACGATAGGACTGCCCCGACCAGTTCCATTCGAACTGCTCCACCCGTTCAAGTGGAAAGGTCATAGGCTCCTTCGCAGCAAAGTCGAAGGCTGTTCGCGCCAGGCTCGACAGCGCGGATTGTGATACTTGATACACCGTCCGTTCATCATCTGCCGTTGCATAGAAGAAGCCGGAGACGGGAGACTCGGCACCGACATTGATGCGGTGAATCTTGCCGTCACGCACGGACACGGTGAATGTCTGAGACGGCTTCGCCAATCCATACTTGTCCATGTCAGCAGCATGCTCCTCCACCGTCGACTCCACGCTCACGTTTGATATCGTCGACAACCAATCGTCTACTGGATAGGTATTTATAGGATAGGAAGCCGGCTTGGTCATCGCCCACTGCCCCTTAGTGTTCACCAGCTCCACCTGTTCTTCCTGAATCTGAATCGTCAGGGCGGTAATTTGCTGTGGATCCACTTGCAGGAGCGTATCCTTGGCTTCCTCCTGATTGGTGCGGAAGAAATTGTTGGCTGATGCATACCATAATCCGACTGCGAATACAAGCAGCAGAATGACCGTCGGCAGCGCCTTCTTCATTATCCATGTCTCCTTCTCCACCATAGTCCGGCCCCGACGAGGAGCAGCAAGAGCGGGAAGCCAATAACAGTCGTCCATAAAATGGCCTGCGCTTGACCTGGAGTGAGATATGTTATCTGGTATGCTTCATGCTCCCGCGGTCTAATCGTGACTTGATCATCGTTGCCTTGTAACCAGTTCACACTGTTCAATGCAAAATCGCGATTTCCTTGCGTATAAATGTTATCGTCATCCAAAAAACTGGAACCGCCGATGACAACAGCCTTTGGCTTGCCGTCCAACGTCGTTACCGCCAACCCGAGCGTCAACGGACCATTGATATCTTGATCTCCGCGTTCGCTTCCCTCTTTTATAAGCCGCGCAAGATCTGTTTCTCCATACGATTCGGCTGACGTACGAAGGATCGGTTCCGCTTCCAGCGTATCTGTCGCCTTTGCCTCAAGCGGTAGCCCCAGGCTGAGCATCGTAAGCAAGTTGTATTGCGACAGCTTGGCCGTCAATTCATGCGTACCATACTCGGGTATGATTGTGAATGGATCGTAAAGAATGCTCTCTTTCGCTTCTACCGCTACCGCATGCTTGTTCTCCACCCCTAGCTGCTGCAACAGTCCATCGAGATTGCTCCATGACCGTTCCATCTCAGGATTGAATCCGAGCGCAATGTACAGCTTCCCGTCTCCCTCCGCGTACTTCTTCAGCAGCTGCGCTTCCTTATCGGTCAGGTCCTTGCTGCCACCGAGCAGCATCACGAAGTCTGCATCCTTCGGAATCTCACCTTCGCGGTACAGATTCAATTCCTGTAATTCAATATTATCTTCGCCAAGACTAGAAGCCAACGCCGTCATTTGAGACAGCGGAAGTTCCTGATGACCGGACAGCACATAGGCCTTAGACTTCTTATCAGTTGTCAAGCTGCGCAGCGCCTGCGTCATTTTCTCCTCGCCGCTGAACTTGTAAGCCCCATATCCGTCACCAGCGCTGAACATTTCATACAGTCCAACCGTCTTGCGTTTTGATCCCTGCTCGAACACAATCGAGCTTCCTGCCAGCCCATATTGCTGCGCCAATGACGGCTCCTTCAGCAGGTCATACTGCTGAAACACAATATGACTGTTATGCTTCGCGAGCTCCTGCCCCATATCCGCAACCTGCCGCGTTAGCAGTGGATCATCGTTCGGAGTTAAGAACAGCTTCATATCAACTTTATCTTGTATCGACGTCAAGGTCGTGGTCGTCTGTTCCGACAATGTAAATGATTTGTTTTGCGTCAAGTCCCACTGAAATCCCGTTAACGACTGTAAAAAATACGTCAACAACACAAAGATGCCGATAACGGCGGCCGACAGCAGAGCAGCGTTCGTTCCTCGCAGCCATTTTTTCATAATTCGTTACCTCCACCGTTTTCTTTCAAGCACCTGAATACTCAACACGACGAATACGGCCGTCAATGTAATGAAAAAGAGGACGTCCGCGCCATTTAGCACCCCTTTCATGAACGAGTCCAGCCGCGTGTTCATTGCAAACGGCGACAGCCATTCTCCGAGCGTGCCAGAGGATGATGCGGCCCAATCCAACATCGTCCAGAACGTGAGCAGCATGACAAAAGAGGCGATCGCCGTCACCATCTGATGCTGCGACAAGGTGGACGCGAACAACCCCACCGCCGCCATGGCAGCCGTCAGCAGCAGCATGCCGATAATGGATGTAATCATCATCTTCATATCCAATGTGCCGTAAAATGACATAACGATGGGATAAATGAGAGTAAAGCCGACCAGAACTACCATTAATACGAGGGCTGCGGCATATTTGCCGAGCACAATTTCAGTCATTCGTGCCGGGGAAGTAAGCAGCAGCTCATCCGTTCCCTGTCGGAATTCATCCGAGAAGAGCCTCATTGTCAATAAAGGAATAACAAATACGTACATAAAGGTCGCGTTGCCCGACACGAGCCGGAAATCGATGATGCTAGGCTGAAACATAACAAAGTTCATATAAAATAAAATGCTGGAAATGAGTACATACACCGCAAAAGCAACATAAGATGTCGGCGACGTAAAATAAGCATGCATCTCCTTGCGAAAAATGGCATTGAACCTACGCATCACCTGATTCCTCCTCCGTTGTCAAGCGAGTGAACACATCCTCAAGGCTCGTCATTTCCCGCTTCATTTCAAGCAGAGGGTACCCTGCGTCTGCCAATGCGTAGAATAGCGCTTCGCGCACATCGGAATGATCCTGTGATACGACGCGCAGCTTTATTGTCTCTCCTGATTCCGGCGAAGGAACGCCTGGTTGTGAGGTGGACAGCTCATAATTGTCGACGCATACCTGCACTGTTAAGTCCGCCTCCTGTCCAGCCCCTTCTAGACCCGTGTCGGTATGATCCATAGTTGTAATCGGAGCCTCATCAACTTCTTCCTTCCGGTAGGCCTCTTGAAATCCATCGCCGACAATTTGGACTTCCGTCACAAGCGGCAAGGCAGACACCACTTGAATAATAGACTCAGTCGGTCCTTTCACTTCCAAATGCAAACTAACCTCTTGCCCCATGGCCGTGCCTAATCTGTCCGGACGTTCGTCCAGCACGATTTGTCCTTGATGAATAATAAGCACACGGTTGCACAACATATTCACTTCGGGGAGTATATGGGTGCTGAGCAGCACCGTATGCTGCTCCCCAAGCTCACGGATCAGTTGACGAATCTCAATAATTTGATTCGGGTCGAGTCCCGATGTCGGCTCATCAAGCACAAGCAGATCAGGCTCGTGGATTATGGCCTGTGCCAATCCCAGCCTTTGCTTGAACCCTTTCGATAGACTTCGAATCATTTGTTGCTCTCTGCCGTGCAATCCAAGCTTGTCCAGCATTTCATTGATACGCTTCTTCTGCTCCCGAACCGGAACGTTCCGCAAATCGGCCACAAAACGCAAATACGACATCACGGTCATCTCCGGATAAAGCGGTGGTGTCTCAGGCAAGTAGCCTATTTTGCTGCGAGCTTTAGCACCGTGTTCCGACATGGATAGCCCGTCAATGGTTATGCTCCCGCCGGTCGGGTTCAGATAGCCCGTAATCATGCGCATCGTCGTCGTCTTACCCGCGCCATTCGGACCCAAGAAGCCGACGATTTCGCCGCGCTCCATCGTGAAGTCAATGTGCTGTACGCCACGACGTTCGTCGAACATCTTACTGACGTCCTTCACTTCTAACATAATGACCCTCCTTGTCCTAACCTTCCGTGGACGGCACCCGCAAGCCACATGCGGCGTGCCCTCACAGAATGCTCCAACAAGCATCATACCCAATGAACTCTAATGTGAGATTAAATGAAACTGAAAGCATACTTAAAAGTTTGTGTCTGAATTGTGAACGATATCAATCCGCAATTCAGCTTTCTTTAGAGGTATATGCATGATAAGTACGTTCCAATCCTTCAAGAAGAGAGACTTTCGGAGACCATCCCATATCCTGCCGAAGACGCTCGTAACTGAGACAGCTGTGACGTATATCCCCTAATCTCTGTGGAAGCTTTTCCAGCTGTGCAGGCTTTCCGCAAATGTGCAGCAAATGATGAACAAGCTCATTGATGGAAGTTGTCTTCCCCGTTCCAACTTGCCATAAGCCGTCCTTGCGGCATTGGGCTGCACGCAGGCATGCATCCACAACATCCCCGACGAAGATGAAGTCCCTCGTCTGTTCTCCGTCCCCATGAATAGTAAGAGGAGCATTGGCATGCAGGCGGTCTATGAACAAGGCGATAACACCACCTTCACCTTTTGGCGTCTGTCTCGGTCCGTACACATTCGCAAAGCGCAATATCGTTCCATTCAGACCATGTAAGCGGGCAAATAATTGAAGATAGCGTTCAGCCGTTAGCTTGGATAATCCATAACAGGAGAGCGGCGCTGGGGGCTGATGCTCCTCATACGTATCAAGGGCAATGTCTCCATATACGGCTGAGGTTGAAGCGAGCACCACATGCCGCACCTTCGCTTTCAAGCATGCGGCAAGCGTAACCAAGGTGCCTTGAATATTGGTTCGCATATCTATTACCGGCTGCGCAATGGAACGCTTAACATCCGCTTGCGCGGCAAGATGAAACACAATTTCCGGCTGGATGAGCTCTATCTCCCGCCCCGCTGCTTCTTCCGCGATATCCAGTTCATGAAGCACCGCTTGCGGTGTAACATACGATTTCCCTCCTGTACTGAGGTTGTCAAGGATATGCACCTCATGTCCTTGACTGATTAGAGCATCCACGAGATGTGACCCAATGAAGCCCGCTCCACCCGTTACAACGATTCGCATTTTATTTACCTCGTCTCCCACTCAATCTACTGTTCCGTTTCTAGTCATAGGATCGGACCCTATTTCAACACGTCAACCTCCGTGAACGTCTCCATTCCAAGCGTACGAACAATGGATTGCTCGTTGTTTTTCATTTGCACAGACACCTGCAATGGATGATGCCCTATAATGGTTGTAAACACTTGAAATCCATACGGTCCAGGTGAAAGCCGCACGTCCGATATTTTAAGCACGTCACCTGGATTTCCCTGCTGCGTTATTCTATGAATATGCTCCGATACGATGACCCTGTTGCAAATAAGGCGTACCAATACGTTCGCCCCTTGAGAATGTTGGTTTTCAATTCGAATATCTGCATATTTCACCATCAGTTCATCATTAACGAGCGGATTATCTAATAATTCGGAATAGTACACTCCCAAATTCACGCTGCTCCTTCCTTTGGCTGCTGCCGATGTTCATCGCTAACAACATATGCACAATACTCCATCACGGCAAGGGTATGCGCCTAGCAAGATGCGCCTATAGCATCCCCTCACTTCAGAGGGGAGCACCCAAATGTTCAGCAGCCGAACCATTGGATGCTCCGTCTTATTCCTCTCGGCGTTACACTGACATCCGCTGCAAAAACTTAGCAAGAAGCGGTTGGTACCGGCTGTTCGTCTCTGCAGCCTCTTTGATTATTGCGGCTCCATGCTTCATCGTACCCATGCCACCGTGCCAACGGTAAGCCGTGAATGGCTCATCGACGAAATGAAAGTCAAAGCCGTTCAATATGGCCCGGTACCAAAGATCCAAATCGTGCGTAAACGGGAGATCCTCGTTAAAGTTACCGATATATTGCAATAATTCGCGCTTCATCATTACCGTACATCCGTTCACCGGATTGAATTTGAAGAAGCTCTGATAAAATTCGCCCATAGACGGGAATGTTACGGCCGCACGATGCTGCGTCACTTGGCTGTATCCATTGATGTTATCGAAATTCGTGTGGCAGATGTAGGCGTTCCACGTCATCATATACTCCAACTGCTTAACTAGTTTGTCAGGATAAAACAAATCGTCGGAGCTCAGCCAAGCAATGTATTCTCCTGAAGCATACTTGATGCCATGATTAAGCGCGGATGCCGTCCCGCCGTTCGCTTTGCCCAAGTAATGAACGCGATCCATATAAGGACGAATGCGCTCCGCATACTGAGTGGAACCGTCATCAACGACGATAATCTCGAATTGGGGATACGTTTGCTGAAGCGCACTGTGAAGGGCCTGACCCACAAACAGATCGTTATAAAACGGGATGATAATCGTTACTAATGGGAACGTAAAATCCTTCAATGGAGTTCCCCCTCCTTCCGATAATAATGCAGAATATCAGCCACGGATTGTTCAAATGCGCGCAGCGGTGCCCAGCCCCACCGCTCAGGAAAAGAGATGTCATTGGGTTTAACGCTGGAGTATGGCTCAGTCTCATCGCCATATTGGAATTCGACTGGTACTAGCGAACAGCGAGCGAATGTATTCGCCACACTCCCCAAACTGCGATACCGGCCGCTTTCAACGGGATAAATGTGTCCTTGCTTGCCATGCTTGAGAATGAGTTCGTACGCTGCTGCCGCATCCCGCACATCGAGGAAATCTCGCTGTTCATGTCGATTGGATATGTTGAAGCGCGGCGGCCCTTCTCCTTTTTCCGTCTGCACAATATAGCGTCCCAGCAAGCCGCAAATGCCTGAAGAGGAACCAGGGCCGATCAGATTGGACGGCTCTGCCAGCAGAACGTCCTGTGCAAACAGATGAGCCCATCCGAGGGCGGCTAATTCTTGCAATGTCTTGCTTAAGGAGTAGGGATGAGACGGCGAAAAGACAGGCGCATAAGATGCTTTCAGCTTCGATGTAACGATCAGAATACGGCTGTTCGGAGTCAGGCGGAGCGCGTTCAACAAATGCAGCGTGGACATTACATTCACATCCAGCATGTGAAGTGGATCGGACCAAGAATCCTGTACGGAATTCATGCCGGCCAGATGAAGCGTATAATCCGGATGCACCTGCTTCACCACTTCTGAGACCCGCTCACGATCTTGCAAATCACACATGACCACTTCCGCTCCCATCGCTGACACATCAGCATCCGCACGCCGCGTAAGGGCAACGACCCGCATCCCGGAATTCAGAAAATGACGACACGCATGACGACCGGTAAATCCGGAAGCTCCGGTGACGAGCAGTGTCCCGCCCCCGTTCATCGCCAATGCATCCTTACCGCTAATTCTGTCACCATGGCGATATACGAAGGGAGTGGATAATCAGCATCGGCACGTGTATTGGCCAATGTACGATTAGAAGCAGGCTCATCGGTTGGCACAATGTCTACATTGACTTTCAGAAATACATCTTTGAACAACGTCAGTAGATCATACTTATGAATCGGTTGCGGATGCCCCAAATGGACTAAGCCGCTTATTCCGCGCTGAAGGTAATGATGAATAGCACGCGCCAGTTCCCATGTCGTGACTCCATTCCACCACACTTGACGATAGCCCTGGATTGTTCCTTCTTGACGGAGAAACCAATGCAGCAGTCCGATGCCTTGCGGTCGGATTTCAGGTCCGATAATCGAGGTGCGTATGGTGAGGTGTGGTGCAACGGTTAACTCACCCAGCTTTTTGGTTACCGCGTATAGAGAGGATCCATCTGTTTTATCGTCTTCCCGGTACTGCCCTTTAAGCCCGGAAAACACACAGTCAGTGCTAATATGAATGACACGCGCTCCCATTCGGTCAGCAATCTGCCGCAGACGATGCGGCAGCAGTCCGTTCACTTGATAGGCTTCGATCGGCCTTTGTGCCGCCGCTTCATTCAACATGCCGACGGCATTGATGATGACATGAGGACGCACGGCAGTTACGAGTCGTTCCACTTGCTCCGTATCGGTCACATCCAATATTAGAGCGTGTTCATCTGTTGCATCACGGCACGTATAGAACAAGGCGACGTTCCTTTGTTCCCGGAAGTAGCGGACCAGAATATGGCCCGCCATTCCGTTGCCCCCGATGACGAGAATTTTCATTTCAAGAAGCCTCCCCGCTTCAGCAGCGCTGCGATAGCGTCTTTATTCATCAGATCGTGCTCTGAGCTGAAGCTGGAGAAATCGACCGGAGAGTATCGGCTGTATTTCTCTTTTAACCTAGGTAAATCAAGGGTCGGCAAAATAACTAAGTAGGCGTCGTCATACACGATAGTCGTCAAACTTTCATATTCGCTCATCAATATTTCATGAATTTTCTCACCGGGACGAATGCCTGTCTCGACAATGCGCACATTATCTTGACCCGAATGATCGATCAGCACTTCTGCCAAGTCGATAATGCGGCAGGTCGGCATCATCATGACGAAAACTTCACCGCCGAAGCTCTCTTTTGTCGCTTTAAACAAAAGCGTGACCGCATCTTGCAAAGTGAGAAAAAAACGTGTCATTTTTTTATCGGTAATTCCAATTTGGCACTTCGTCTTGATTTGATTCATGAACAGGTGGATAACGCTGCCGTTGGTGCCGAGCACATTGCCGCCGCGCACACAGACGAATTTGGTAGAGGAACGCAGCAGATTTGCGTATACAATCAACTTTTCTCCGATCGCTTTGGTCATGCCATAGAAATTCGACGGGTTAGCTGCTTTATCTGTGGAGATGTAAATGACCTTCTTCACTTTATTTTCAACTGCTGCCTCAATGACGTTCTGTGTTCCAATGACGTTAGTCTTTAATGCCTCATACGGCTGTTCTTCACATACAGGCACGTGCTTGAGTGCAGCGAGATGAAAGATGTAGTCCACTTCCTGGCACGCGTGCATGAGCGCATCCTTGTCCCGTATGTCACCGACGCAGAAGCTTAACCTATCATCTTCAAACGCACGGCTCATCGCCACCTGACTTGATTCATTGCGAGAGAATATCGTCACTTTTTTCGGATTTTGCGGTAACAGCTGCCGAACTAGCTCATGTCCCCATGAACCGGTGCCGCCAGTCACAAGAATGCGCGTGTCATTAAACATGGATGTTCCCTCCAAGCAAAAATTTAACTACTTTATCCGATACATCCTTCGTTACGTATCCGTCCGGACAGCTCCAGCCGGTAGGCAAAGCCGTCATAATGGATACCGCATCAACGATGTTGTCGGCTTGCAATCCGGATACGACGTTGCTTCCACAATCAATGGTTTCGGGACGCTCGGTCGAATTGCGGATGGTTACGGTCGGCACCTGAAAGATGCAGCACTCCTCCTGTACGGTGCCGCTATCTGTAATGGCACAGCGCGCATGCTGCTCCAGCCGGACGAAGTCAAAAAAACCGAACGGCTCATAACTCTCGACTAGCGGATGCAGCTTGATACGATGCTGGGTCAATTTAGATCTGGTTCGTGGGTGAATGCTGAAGATTAAACGGAGCTGTTGTGTCTCGGCAATGGTATTCAAGCTTTGCACAATTTGAATCAAATGCTCGGGGTCGTCTACGTTCTCTGCGCGATGGGCTGTCACGATGAAATATTGCTGCGGCTGTAATTGGAGCTGTTCGAGAATGGGGCTTGCATTAATTTGCGCCTGATAATGGAGAAGAACTTCGTAAATCGGGTTCCCCGTCACCACGATCCGCTGGCTGGGAATGCCTTCGCGAATCAAATTCTGCTTGCTCTGTTCGGTGTACGGCATGTTAATGGAAGAAATCGCGTCGATGACGCGGCGATTCTTCTCTTCCGGCACCGCCAAATCAAAGCAGCGGTTGCCCGCTTCCATATGCATGACGGGAATGCCTATACGTTCAGCAATGATGGCAGATAAGGCGCTGTTCGTGTCCCCGAGCAGCAGCACTTTGTCTGGCCGCTCTTTCTCCAAAATGATTTCGACATGCTCAAACATGGAAGCAAGCTGTCCGCCGAAGCTTTGCTGCTTATGGTTTATCACATAATCAGGCTGCCTTAATTGCATCTCTTCAAAAAAGATGTCGCTCAATGTATGGGTAAAGTTCTGTCCCGTATGCACGATGACATGACGCCCGGCCAGTCGGTCTAGCTTCTTCATCGTGACACTGAGACGAATGATTTCGGGACGTGTTCCGAGAATCGTCATGACACGCATCGCACTTATCCCCTCGTTTCAAAAAATATTTAGTCTGCTTCCTGAATGTAAGCAGGAAATAGTTCAAGAACGTTTGCGGCGCTGCGCGCGCTTGCGCCCTTGCCGCACTCTCCTGTTCCCGCTTCTGCGAATGGCCCGGATGCGCCGCTTCGGTGAAATGCGCAATCGCCTCAGTACACGCCGACTTCTTCTCACCGTGCGGGCTCGGCGCTTGCGTTTTCTACAGCGCGGCCGTTCTTTCCGCGTACCTTCTACCGGAGCGGGCGGCGCTGTCCCGGGCATTTCCACGGCTGCTCCTTTCGGCAGAGCAGCAAGCACAGCATCTGGCAGGCGGCGGACATGTGCCGGATCCGCATACTTGAACCGATGAGCTGCGGGAATAGGACGATACGCACCATGGTCCTCCAAGTAAACGATAGGCGGTGAGCCTTGAATGAGACGATAGATAGCGGGATTATGGATGACGTGCTGAACAAGTATGTGAGCTAACCGATCTCGGTATGTTCCTGCGCCGAACTCCCGCTCCGCCGCTTCCCGATTGCGTCTGCCAAGCGCTTCGGCTTTATCCGGATGCAGCGCCAAATTTAACACCTTCTGCGTTAATTGGTTCACGTTGCCCGGTTCGGCCATGGATTCCCTATTTCCGGTAGCCCGCATAATTTCCGCTAATCCCCCCGAACCGTAAGCGACCACCGGTTTGCCGAACACGAGACCCTCCAGCGCAGTTAAGCCGAAGCCTTCCGGGGCAAGGCTTGGTATGACCACAATGTCCATTGCAGGGTAAATGGACTGGACGGAAGACACAAAATGAATAAAATGAAAGCGATTGGCGGGCGCTGATTTCACCATGTCCTTGCATGTTTTAAAGTACGTTTCATCCGCCGGGGCGCCAACCACCACGAAACGCGCATCCTTGACACGTTCGCTTACTTCAAGGGCCATGAGCAGAAAGTGTTCCAAACCTTTGTTGGCGTATATGGCGGAGGATATATAACCGATGAGATGGTGAGCGGGAGAAAGATCAAGCTCATACCGCTTCCTTGCCCTGAGCTCGGGCCATCGTTCCGGTTCCAATGAATCCATGTGCCAAGAGGGAGGCAGCACGTATACAGGAACATGCGGCTCCGCAACATAACGGCGAAACGGCGCAAGGGTAGTCTCCGAGACTCCGATGATTCCATCGCTGAACATTCGAATGAGCGAGACGGCATTGGAGGTGAATGCATTATCCGCAATCGCTTCATTAATCTGCCACAGCACCGGTATGCCTAGCGACTTGGCGGCAAGCGCCGGCAGCGCATGCACCGAGGTGTTGGTCAACACGATATCCGGTCGCAGGTCGGCCAGAAGCCGAACGACCGCATCCCACTCCGAATGCTGCCGTATATGCTCAAGCTCGGCATGCAAATTCGCCGACGGCAACACCATCGAGTAGAACAATCGGCATGGCTGGACAATAAACGGAATCTGATAGGCTGATGCTTGTGCAGACAACTGTCCCGCTTCAGGTACAACAAGCACGCAATCGTAGTATGCCTGCAATTCACGAGTCAGAAAGAGAAGCAGTTTTTCAGCGCCGGTAATGTAAGTCTTGTTGCATAAATGGGAGAATAAGAGCATCTTTGGTTTCATCAGGTTATGCCCGTTCTGCCGTCTTGCGGGGAACAGGTATCATTCCACCTCCTTTGCCAAGGTACTACAGTATATTAGTCCACGACGGGTATCGGCACGACATTTGAACCTAATACAAGCGTACAATTTACGAAGCAGAGCCACTTGTCCGTTTCCAGTTCCTGTTTACTCTAGCAGCCGCCATACAGTTCCGTAGAAATCCGAATCTATGAATTATTAGAAGACATCAATCAGTTGCAAAAGACAAAGTTCATACATGAAAATAGCGCGTTCAAACTGACGGTGATTCGCTTCATCCGATCCTTTGCTTCATTCTCCCCTTCCATCAGGAGGCGGTACGTCCTTTGACATTCTTGTTCACCGCCATCGTGATCGGCCGTTTCATGGCAGGATATACGTAACCGCATGAGCCTTAATCCTCGACGCTCTTCGGGTGAATGGAGCGAAAGGCCACTGCACGGAAGTCAGACAACATGTTTTCGATAAAAAGGAAAGGGAGTTCTGCGCTCTGAACATCTTCTATTCCGATTTTTATGAATTCTGTAAACTCAAAAAAACTCGCCCTTGCAAGGACGAGTTTGGCTGTGGAGAAATCTAGAGATTTGTCGATCGCCCATTCTCATAAACAACACGATTTCATGCGGTGGGTGACTGCGATCGAGAGCCCGCCAGAATAAATTCCGATAACAAAAAAGAGACCTGATCCGACTGTGTATAAATGACGTAATCCGCACCGAGAAGCCGGTAAATGGAACGCGGATGATGACGCTTCGTTATTAGCGTAATCGGCTCACAAGACCATTGCCGGCATACTTGAAGCAGTCGACACGACAAAACAAAGCTTTGTTCGAACAAGAAGAAGCGCCCCACTGGCACTTCGGGTATATTCCATTCTTTAGGATCAGTCGTGTTGACTCGACATACATGCGCGACACCCAGCTTCTCCATTCGCTTCACAAGCCGACCGTTATTGGCGATAGCCGCAACGGAAAGACCTGCTCCTCTCAACTGGCGAATGAAATCGACGCCCATGGCATTCGGTGCGAACACGGTAATGATTCGTTCCGCGTCGTACATATTCAATTCCCTCCTGTCGTGTCCGATGCCCTGCTTTTAGAAGAAAGAGGTGCGTCGACAGTTAACAGTCGGGCGCGCCTCTCTCCGTACGCTTACGAGGTTAGCTGACGGATTCGGAGGCGAAGAGTCCCCCTACCGGACCAGACGAATTGTCTGGCTTCCAGATTCACCCCTTGCGAACGGCCATACCGGCATCATCCTGCCAGTCAGCTCTGTCCGCTTCATTTGGTTCCCCCGTTCCCGCCAGACAGCGGGATTCAGCGAATAAGACGCAACGGATTTCATTGATACTGCTGAACTGAATCTTACCCCTTTCCCGGGCTTGGTGTAAATGGAAATGAAAGCTTGTTACAAGCAATCCGGCGCAAATCTGGATATAAAACAGCTCTTTCTCTTCATCAATGGATTCATTTTCTCATCAACGCTCACTGAAGCTTATCCCCTCGTGATAGGAAGAGATAAATGAAGCTTTTCACTTGAAAGTGGCAGTTGTAAGCGATTTACTTGTCGTTTCACTCCAAAATACTCCTTTGGCAACCCGATAAGAAGGCGCACAGACATAACAAAGCCCGGACGGTAATCGACCGGGCGCTCCATCATCCGAAGATGATGCTTAACATCTGATTAAGGCGGTTCGCATAAGTATGATCGCGCAATGTTCTGGCCAAACCACGAAGTGCAATCTCGCGGCGTTCCTGCTCATGTGATAAATAGTAATCGATTTTATCAAGCATCTCTTCCGGTGAGCTATACGTTTCGATTTCTTCTCCTGGTGTATAGAACCGGGCTAAATCATCGCGCACGTCGGTCAATTGCAGAGTGCCGCAGCTGCATATTTCAAAGGTGCGCGGATTCGGGGAAGCTGCAGTGATGTTGGCGGAGTTCTGATTGACCGATTCGTCATCATGTGCGCGGTGCATGTTGATGACGATTTTCGTACCGTTATACGACGCTGCGGTCTCCTGTGGATCCATCCAGCGGCCGAGTTGGATGTGATGCGCATATTTTCTGAATTCGGAAAGGCGGTCCCACCAGAGACCGGAAATGACGATGTTGCGCTTGATCAGCTGCGGCAGAATCGGTTCAATCGACTTCACCCGATTCCAATATGCCGAACCAATAAAGGTAAGATCTTGCCGGAGCGGAGATCTCGTCTTGATGGGACGGAATTGACCCGGAAAGGCGGCGAACGGCAAATAATGCGCGTTCGCGCCAATCCCTTGATAGAACGGAACGCTGTTCGCTTCGAGTGTGAACACATAATCATAATGCGTAACGATATCGGCCATCATGCTCGTATAGTACGGATCGTCCGTAATCCACAGCGCAGTGCGTATGCCATGAGCGCGGATTTCATCCACTTGCTCGACTGGGAAATCCATTCCATCCAAGGCGACGACAAGATCAGGACGAAGCTGGACTGCCGTTGCGGCGACCGGGTCCCGTGGTCCTGCCACGGACAGCTGGCCTACCATCCCCTGGAACGTCGAGATGATGCCTTCATCCAACGGAGAGTATGGGTATCCTTTTCCGGTCGAAACATACAAGACATGCAAGGGGCGAGATGACACCTGCGCTTGTGTCGTATTCACAATATAATCCGCTCGCCCTCGCAAATATCCCTCTTGGTAGCCTCCTTCAAAACCGGCTTTGCGTCCTTGGCGGCGAGAATGCTCCCTCGGATGAACCACCCCCGTACGGATCCGTCTTCTTCGCCGTATACGAAATGTTCGCATGAGATCTCTCCTTTTGGTCATCAGTGGTTTTAAGAGCTAACGAATGTTTCCAGCAGCCGTTGTACGCGATGCTCGAACGTATGCTTAAGCAATGTCGTGTGCAATCCTTGCACTGCGACTCGCTGCCGGATCGTTTCATGCTTCAAATAGTAATCGATCTTGCTCATGAGCTCCTCAGGACTGGTGAAGGTCTCAATATCCACGCCCGGCGTATACATTTCTGCAAGCTCACTGCGCACATCGGTCATTTGCAGCGTACCGCAAGCCGATATTTCGTAGGTTCTCGGGTTTATGGACTCCCCGCCTAACTGATGGCTGTTGCGGTTGTCTGAACCATGCTCGACAGGCCGGTGTACATTAATAACGATTTTAGCGCCGTTATAGTACGTTGCCGTTTCTTCAATCGGTACCCAGCCTTGACGAATATGCGGACGGAGAACCGCATACCGGCTTAATCGCTCCCAATGTCCGCCCGCAATGATTACCTTCTTGTCAGCAAGAAAGGACGCCATATGGTCGAATAGGTTCACGCGATTCCAGAATGCATTGCCGATAAAGCAAATATCGTGCGAATAAGCAGGTTCGGCACGCAAGGGACGAAAGGTGGAGATCCCCGCTCCAAGCGGAAGATGAAACACACGACTGCATCCTAACTGCTTATAAAACGAAACGCCGCTTCGCTCATGGGTAAAGATGAAATCGTAGTAAGGAGCGGCAGCAGCCGTATCTTCTGAAAAGTAAGGGTCATCCACAAACCAAACTGCCGTCTTCATCCCCATCTGGCGAAGCCGCCCAATATGCTCAAGATGTTCCGGGGGATACACGTGCAAGCCGTTCATCACAAGTACGAGATCAGGCTTCATCCTCTCTGCTGCTTCCGCCATCTGAGCGGGCTCCACCTGTGCGCATTCTCGAGTAAGCTTCGTTAACGCCTCGCATACGCCTCGGTCAATTGCGTCAAATCCTTGCGGTACGTAAAGGACTCGCAAATCGAAAGAAGACAGCTGCGGCTTAGGCGTGCGCTGAACCGTTGCTTCGCATAACCCCATTCGATACCCTTCTGAATACCCGCTCCGAAAGGCATGCGTCTTGATTCTCGTCCTTTTGGTATTGCGATCTTTTCTCATGCTTCGTTCACCCTGCTTCTGGCGCAAGCGGCACAGAACGCCATGAAATTGTTTTTAAACACGCTTCATCATATGCCGCCCCGGCAAATGCATCATGGACGCTTATCCTTATGATTCAAAAAAGGCGGTTACCCAACCCCATTTCATGATGATGGAGCAACAAAAAGGCAGACCGACAACCCGCGAAAAGTACGCAAGCGTCAGACTGCCTATGCTTCGTGTTTAAACAACCTCATATAATTATGCTTGACCGGAATATGCCATCTGATGCCCATCTTCAAATCCTTTGGCAAATCCAGCATTGAATCCATCATTATACGTCTCGTTAAATCCTTGGTTATACGCCCCAGTGGAGGCTTCGGATTTGGGTAATCCTCTTCTGCGGCGGGCCGTAAGCTTCTTATGGCGCCGCTGGGAGCGCAGCGTCCGGCGAAGACGCGACCGCCGCGAGAGCAGCCGGCTTTTTCCGCCCCGCCGCAATGCTCTTCCTGCTCGAAGTGTTGCCTTCCGACGTCTGCCTGCGATCCGGGTCCGTCGTACTCGTTTGACCTTTCTCAATTGATTCATCCTCCTGTGCTCCTCGGGTTAAGATACGCTGCAGCTTACAAGCTGGATGCAACCATGGCGATGTAGGAGTTCCTAAGGTTAGCTGGCGCGAACGCCAACCCGTAATCATTCCGCACAAGCTAAGCTGATAATCGGATAATAGGCGGATATTGTCTTTTATTCGCTTTGCAGATGTATCGGAATGATCCGCAACATCCGCAACTTGCTCCAACATGCGAGCTAAAGCCGTTTGACTACGCACAATAGCTTGAATCATATCGATTCTTGCCCGCTGCTCCTGCTCCCTGTGCATCATTACAACTTATCTCCCAAATCAAATTCTCCACTGAAAGATCCGTCCGCAGTACCGTCTCCGAATCCACCCGAGCTACCGCGATCCAGCACCGCCTTCATGTTGTTTGAGAGACTGAGCTGTAATTTCGTCAAACCGTCGATGACCTCTATGATTTGCTCGTGAACTTCCAAGGGATCACTCAATTGATCTTTATGAGTGACAAAGGCGCTATCCGTCAAATGGTTCAATAACCAATTACGCATTTTTTCGGCTTCCAGCGCTTTCGCTTCAAGTATCATGGACACGTTCCACTGCATTTTTGCCATAGCGTCAAGTATTAAATGGTAGGACCGCTCTCTGCTCACCTGACACCATCCTCCTTACACTGTGCTTTATTCCTCAGAATCATCGTTCAATTCTTTCATAATGTGCTGCAATTGTTCTGCCATCGCTTCTTCCAGCTCCGCTAAACCGTTCAAATAAGCAACAATGTTCTTGGACACAGTGGCCGATTGCTCCTTCAGACCACTAATGCCCTCAAATTCAGGATGGACATCCGGCAGTGCGTGAATGATTTGAGCCATGCGGACCGCGACTTGACGCTTAGCGTCCAATACTCGAGCCATATGCTGCTGTGAATTCGATATGTGCACGATAATTTCACTAACGATATGTTGCATGGTCTTACCTCCCAAATCCGGTACACGAATGGCCGGCAGCCTGCGGACGTATTCAGCCATTACCTTCTACAACATATGCTACGCCTAAGGAGACGTAAACGGGCCAATCGCCCAAAACGCGCACCGATCGAATAAAAAAAAAGAGCATGCGTACGGCTCTTTACGCATACTCCAACGATTACAAATGGTACGCTTGGATAATGGGAGCCGCCATAATGGGCAGCCCTTCTTGTAAAGATTGCCGTTCCTTCTCCGTTCGAACGGTCATTTTCCCATTAAGCTGCCAGCGAGCAACCGCATGCTCGCTCATCAACTCCCGGTACGAATCCCCTTGACGTTGGTACCATCTCCCCGTTTCAGTCGTAAACACGCCCCCGTCCGGTATCGTTCCGTCCGCAGCCGATCGCTCGTTCCATTTGTGAATGGCCGTGGCCGCATTCATAACCGGACCGGTAGCCCATCCCCGCAAATCAAGCTGGGATACTTTGACGACGGGAATATTCAGCTTGCCCTGGATTGGGTATTTGGTTCCATGCTCGATCCAATACAGTGTCTCCGTCAATCCGGTGACCGCGACGTGCGTCGGATAATAAGCATGATTTCGCTCAGCCGGAGCACCGTTGTTCCGCTCACGTACCCGATGAATCCAATCGTAGGGATTGCCCCACTTCTTGCTGAAGAAGGCTGCATTCCGATTGTTTACCTCTTGGAACTTATCTCCTAACGCCTTCATGCTGGCACTGCCGAAATGATGAATGAACGTATCGCGGGCAATCATCAGCTTGCGCCTGTTTAATCGGACGCGAATGATATAATCTTCATCTTCGAAATTACCGACTTCGAAGCCTTCATCGAAATACCCCGTTGCCTCGAACAATTCGCGCCGGAACAAGAGACAGAAGCCGACAAGGCGATCGATGCGCTGCCATTTCCCAGCATTGGGAACGTTATGCTTCGCCGCAAAAGCGTACATATCTTCTATCTTTTCATACGGAACCGGGATTTGCTGATCACCGCTAATATAGTTCGTAACCGGACCGACCATTCCAATACTAGCGTCGCTATCCAAACAGTTCAGCAGATTGGATAACCAATTCGGGGTCACAAGAATATCGTTGTTAAGCAAACATATCGTGCGGCCCTTCGCCATCATCAATCCGGTATTGATTGCCCCAGAAAATCCGCGATTGATTTCATGGATGTGAAACCGAAGTTGACTAATATGCCGATACAAATATTGAGGGGTGGAATCCGTCGAAGCATTATCGACTACGATAATTTCATACGGAACTTTCGTATGCTTTTGAATGCTCGCTATACATTGCTCCAACAGCTCCGCCTTATTAAAAGTCGGAATGACGATGCTCGTGCCCTCAAAAGGAACACCGTACTGCTCTTGACCGGCACGCAGGCCTTCTGCATACCCAACCGAATACCCTTGCTCATGTCGCTCGTATTTGATTTGTTGTTCAGACATTGGCTGCGGAAACGATTCAGAACGCCGCCGGCGCAGTTGCAGCTTGCGTACAGATCGCCGTTTACGGGCCATAAGGCCTCACCTCCTTAGCTGTGCTATCCGTCGACTGAAATTACAAAGAAGCCTCGCCGCGGGCAATTTTATTGGCTAGATGACCGAAATCGAGTGCCACTTTACCGAACTGCTCGGCAATGCGCTGCGATAAGATAACGGCAGGAATGCCTGCAGCAATAAGTGCCAAATCATAGTCATGCCGTGACACCTCACGCAAGATGCGAGGAACATCACGAACTCCCATGACCGGAGTAATGACTCCGGCAACAGCTATGCCGCGCTGGCTCAGCACCTCCGCCAACTCCAGCCCTGAATTCCCGACAATGAGCACCCTGCGTCCTTGCATCAGTTGAAGCAAGTGCCCTTGCTGCGCCAACAAATAGTTCACTATGGAGCAAGTAAGACGCATTTGACGAGTTTGCATACCGTAAGCGCGCAAAGTTGGATAAAGCAGTCCCTGGAAATTAGGCATGCGGGAGGTTGGCACGCCGACGAAGGTGGCTTTCCGTACCGATTCAGCCAATTGCTCACGGTACTCATGGTCAGGGACATCTATCCCGGCATACCCTAAAAAGGGTCCTTCTTTACGCACCAAATTAGACGACAGCACTTTATCGTGCGCCAGAGCGAGCAATTCACCGTCCCCCAACCGAACGACCGATAATGGAGTTCGCTGCTCAAGCGCTTGCTGCATTTCGATATACACGGTTAACGGAGCGATAAGCGGCTGCAGCAAATGCCCGACTTGTTCGAATCCGAGTGCAATGACGTGCTCTACCGGAATGTCCGGAAGTATCATATCTTCGGGAATAAGGCGGGCTAGAAAAGCTTCACCGCCTTCATATTTACCTTTGCGGAATCCATCTTCATAGGAGGTCCGCTTCACCACTTCCACATCAATAGTTGGCGCAGGAGGCTCAGACGGAGCTTCAATAACCGGACGCGGCTGCTTTTTCCGCGTCCACTTTTTCCCCCGTTTGCTTAACTGTTTCTTTCGCCGCGTGCTCAGACGTTCTGGCAATGTTCTGCGTTTGAAGCGTAATGCAGCAGCCGATTTGTTGCGACGCTTCGCAGGCAGAGCAGGAGGGGCCGGCACAATCTGCGCCTTCCGCGTCGTTGTCGTTGACATGCGTTCACCGTCCTTTTCATCCTCACGGACCATTCGGTGCCGTTCGGCCAAAGATGCCGGTTCAGCGTCCCTCGAGGTAAGCGCCGGAACGGACGCGTTCCCACCAGCTTCGATTCGTTACATACCACATAATCGTTTCCTTCATCCCCTGCTCTAACTCCTTGCCTGGACGCCAGCCAAGTTCTCGTTCCGTCTTCGCCGGATCAATGGCGTACCGTTTATCATGACCTAATCGGTCCGCCACGAACGTAATCAAGGACTCAGGCTTCCTCAACTCCTGCAGCACCATGCGCGTCACCTCGAGGTTGGTGCGTTCATGATGTCCGCCAATGTTGTACACTTCACCCGCTATCCCTCGCCTTAATGCCGCATCTATCGCTGCACAATGATCCATCACGTATAGCCAATCCCGCACATGAGTACCGTCACCGTATATCGGAATCGGTTCGTCATGAAGCGCGCGCAATATAATAGTGGGGATCAATTTCTCGGGGAACTGTCTTGGTCCGTAGTTGTTCGAACAGCGGGTAATGATGACCGGCAATCCGTAGGTTTGTGCGTAAGAGCGTGCTAACAGATCAGAGCCTGCCTTGCTTGCCGAATAAGGACTGTTGGGCATGAGCGGTGATTGTTCCGTAAAGTACCCGGTATCTCCCAATGTCCCATACACTTCATCTGTCGATACATGTATGAATTTCGGTGTCTCATAGCGTCTTGCCGCTTCTAGCAGGTGGAACGTTCCCAGCACGTTGGCACGCACGAATGCCTCTGGATGGACAATACTGCGATCTACATGAGATTCTGCAGCAAAATGAACGACTCCATCGAACGGATTCTCGGCAAATATACGCCCCACTTGCTCTGCGTCCGTTATATCTGCCCGAACAAAGCGATAAGCGTCCGAATGAGCGATGTCTGACAAATTATCTGGATTGCCAGCGTAGGTGAGCGCATCGATGTTCGTAATGTGCAGATCATCATAGCGAGATAGCATGTGCAGGATGAAGTTGCTGCCGATAAACCCCATCCCGCCAGTGACAAGCAGCTTTCTCACAGGTGCACCCCCCGAAGTTGAATGGCCGCCTCATGCAGCGATTCAAAAGTCCCGGCGTCAGTCCACCAATTTTGCATAATATCATATTGAAGCTTGCCAGCTTGAGCATAACAATTGTTCACGTCCGTAATTTCCAGTTCTCCGCGCGCAGACGGAACAATCGAATGAATATGATTGAACACATCGGTGTCGTACATATATATCCCGGTAACGCAATACGAGGATTGCGGATGCTTCGGCTTCTCTTCGATTCGCTTGATGCGTTCCTTGTCTGCAGCATCAAATACGGGAACACCATACCGGCGTGGATCGTGGACGTGCTTCAACAGTACGCGCGCTTCCCCTTGAGGCTGCTCGTGGAATGCCTTCACAAAAGGAGTCAAGTCGTCTTGGAATAGATTATCTCCCAACAGCACGACGAATTTCTCGCCTGGAGCAAGATAGGGTTCTGCTAAAGACAGAGCTTGCGCGATGCCTCCCGCTTCCTCCTGAATGGCGTAAGTTACATGAACGCTGTGCGCTCTCCCGCTGCCGAAGTAATCGGTATATAATGCAGCAGAAGATTTGCCAATAACCATAAATATATCTTTGATGCCTGCCGTGCGAAGACGTTCAATGCCATAGCTTACCATTGGATGCTTCCCTACTGGCAGCAGATGCTTGTTAATTAGCTTAGTCAATGGATATAGACGGGTGCCAGTGCCTCCCGCCAGAATGATTCCTTTCAATCCTTCTCCCTCCTTACATGAACAAATGTGGATTCAGATTCCATTTTTCTACAAAACGTTCATAATTGCGTTCTATTAGCTCTTTCAACGCTTGTTCCCCGTGATCGCGAAAGCTGGCGCTGCCGTAATGATGCACGAGAACATCACCGCATAACGTCAAGTCGTAGCCTTGCAGACGAGCGCGATAGCAATAATCGTCATCCTCGTAATGGCCGGGGCTGAATCGTTCATCAAATAGTCCTACGGTATGCAGCAACTGGCGCTTGAACAAAAAGCAGAGGCCGACAATTCGCTGCACGCGCTGGCGCTTGGCCGGGTCAGGCGCGTTCACCGAGCGGGTTAATCGATGGAATTGCTGTATATCATCATATGGGTAGCTGACCTGCTGTTTTCCACTAGCGTAATTCGTAGTCGGACCGACGATCCCTATCACATCCGTCTCGTACAATGCATCCAACAGATTATCCAACCACCGATAAGACACTACGACGTCATTATTCAACAACAACAGTTGCTCTCCGGAAGCAATCTGAAGCCCTCTGTTGCACGCAGCAGGAAAGCCGCGATTGTCCGGCAATGAGACGAATGTCAGCCCCTGTTGCAGGCAGAAATCGATTGTTCCGTCAGTAGAACCATTGTCGACGATAATGATTTCATAAGGAACGGCCGTATGTTCTTGAATCGCTTCAACACACTCTCGCAGGAGCGCCAGACGGTTATGCGTAGGAATGATGATGCTTGTCATCTGAGAGCGATACGGTGCCGTCATATGCTATTCCTCCTTAGCGCAATACGTTCGCGTTGCTGGTCGCTGCGCAGCATGGACGCCCCTTCGTCCATTAAAGACCGAAGCGCCTCCAGATGATCCCCCAGTATAAGTTCAGCCACCGGATTGACTGCTCCTACGTTCGTATCGCGAACACGGTTCTTGTTGATGACATCCACCGTGTGGACCGATTGTACATTGAGGCCGCGAGCAATAGCGAGCGCTTGAGCCTTCGGAGGCACGCTCAATGCTTGAAAACCGATAGTATCAAGAGCCTTGCGGCTTAAAGCATGCGGGATGGCTGTCATGGAATTCGCATACAAGTCATCTCTCCCCAAGCTACGGTTCAACCACTGCTTGCAGTGCGTAATTCCGTCCTGCTTATCGAAGTTGTGCAGGAACGGACCGATATCATTCAAAGCCACGTCCACCCCGGTATGAACCGCCCACACAAAAGCACCCAGCTCTTCTGCAGGTATCGCAAAATCTCCGTCGACAAACAGCACGATGTCACCCCGCGATAGTTTTGCGCCGATTGAACGTCCGACATCATGACCGAGTGCTTCCGGATAATGAATAACCGTCGCCTCGTCGGAAGACTGACGGACCGTATGCAAGGTGTTGTCTGTTGAGCCGTTAACAATCACAATCGTTTCACCTAACGGCAAGCGGGATAGTTCCTTCATGACGGTTGCGATGCTGTTCTCTTCATTGCATGCGGTGACCACCACGTCCATCGTCTTCGTCGTCGGGAGAAGAACTGCATCCTTCGCTTGCGGGAAAAAGGGAACGGTAAAACCTTCGTGATATGCTGCGGCTAATGCCTTCACCTGGTTATAAGCTACAGCAATAGGTTGATATCGCTCTGAAAAGTGGGAGAAATGCGTCTGCATGCGGCGAATGACATTGGCTCGCCGAACGCTGGATGGCGTCTCACAAGCGCCTGCATATTCTCTTCCATCGGCATGCCCTGCCTCAGCTGCGGCACGGAGCCATTCCACCGGAACCGATGTCCGGCGGTCCGCTGCTGCCTGACCGGACGATGGGTGGGCGTGTGTTCGCTTATCCGAATGGGACCGAATGAATCTCCGTCTGGAATGCGAGAGCCGCTTCCCGCCGCTTTGTTTCATTTTCGTATAGCTGCGCCACGAACCGATGCGGTTGGTGCTTCTGGCTGCCTTGGACATTCGCTTCGTCTGAGAGCGCTTGTGGTTGAATCCATGCACGCGACCTGCCGCTTTCCGCTTCATTTGCTTCATCGCGTCATTTCACCCGCCCTCGTTGTCTTGTTAAATCGGAATGACCTCCACGATCTCCAGCCTGTTCAACGATCCAACGCACTGCTTGCAAATGATCATATTGGATCATATGCTCAAGCGGATCCCGACCGTGAACTCGAATCGGATTCAGCTTGCCCACGTCGACAGCGTGCACCGCTTTGACGTTAAGCCCACGCAGAACGGACATGGCATGCGCGAGCGGCGGAACTGATAACGCCTCCGAGCCGATAGTATCCAAGGTGCGGCGGCTAATAGCATGAGGGACCGCAGTAAGCGATGTCCCCTTCAGCTCCGGCCTGGACAGCAAAGTGTTCAAAGCATGCTTGGCCAAGACGACCCGATGTACCTCACGCTTGTTGGTAGGCCCCGAATAGTCGTTCAAAGCAACGTCAATCCCATCTGCCACCGCTGTAATAAAAGGCCGCAGTTTCGAAGCCGATATAATCATGTCCCCATCAATAAACAGTAATATGTCCCCTCCAGCCGCCTGGGCTCCGACAGTACGGCCCACATCATGACCAAGCGGGGACGGGAAACGGAGCAAGCGAACGCCCAAGGCTGCGGCAATTCGATCCGAGCCATCCGTCGTTCCGTTGCAGACGACGATGACTTCAGTCTGCGGGTGGACCCTTGCTGCCTCTTTAATAACGCGGGAAATCGTGCGCCGTTCGTTCATGACAGGAATAATGACCGAGACGACAGGATGAGGATGAGTACATATGAACCGCATGCGAGTGCGCCGTTTACGCCCTCGCGTGAACCGCGGTCGAAGCCGCTTCGCCTGACGCAATTCGTATCACCTCCTGTTTACGTTTCCGCCTCTGTATACATCACATTGTATGAATGAACCGGAATGTTGCAACGGCATCTGTACATATGCCGTCCCGCACATGCGGAAATTAGCAGCGATTCATGCACCAATAATAAAGAAGAAGGAAATGACCCGATCGAACGGTTCATTTCCTTCTTCTTTAGTATGATACTTATTCTATACCGTGTCATTCCGTAACCGGACGGGCAGGATGAACCAGTGGGCACCTGGAACGTCTGGCTATTGATTGCGCTGCTCATTGTATCTCTGCCGGAGCTCATCGCGCGCATACAGACGCGCTCGGCTTTTTTCCTGAAGCGCGGGCAATCTGAACGGGAACGGACGCTTTGCTACATAACCGACACGCCCAACGACCACTCTGGTAGATTGACATCATATTCGGCCGCCTAATGTAATGGTATAGAAACGGACATATCACTTAACCTCGACGTTATCCCTCCTGACTGTATGGGAGAATGGTCATAAGAGCAACTTCACGGGGCCCGATAACATCTTTTCGTTTATCCCGATTTTTCTTATACATTCTAAATGATCAAAAAAAGAGAAGCCGTCAACGTATGCCAACGGCTTCTTCTCTTCTTGAACTGACTCATTGACACCCGTATTCAGCCAAGTGCAATCCAGGATACGAATCCAGCTGGCTGCGGGCTAATTCTCATACGAATGATTTCAATTACGGCATGATCCGGTGCCTGTGATTTTAGAACAGCATAGCAAGCGGAGTGATTGGTCATCGCCACAATCGTGTAATTACAGCCTGCGTAGGCTTCCTCAAATGGAATGGCCAGCTCTATTTTTTCGTCATGATCACTGAACGTAAATGCCGTCATTCCGAACTGCTGCAATGCTGCTGGCTTCCCATTCCCTGTACGGACCGGACCGAAAGAGCAGGCTTCAACCGTTACGGCTCCTGGCTGCAAATGACCGGCACCGACGCTGCCTTCTTGTAAATGCTGTTCGGTAATCAGGTCGAAGGACAGATGCTCCTGCTGTACGACTTGCGGGCTTAGATGCTTCGCAGCTACGCTCTGATCCGCCAGCTTCATGGCGGATACACTCCCGTCGGCTATAGCTGCTTCCCGTACCGCTCCGTCCCGGATATGCTCCGAATCGACGCTTTGAGCCTGCAGGTGTTCGGATTGCACGCTGTCGTGGCCGATATGAACCGATTGTACAGCATTAGGTGCAAGGTGACCGGCTTCAATCGCGTCGGCGGCGATATGCGTGCCCCATATTTCTCCCGCCGCCAGATGAGAACTGTGAATAGCTCCATAGGAAATGTGCTTCGCAAGTATCGTATTCGGAGCAATATGATCGCTATGCACGGCATGCGTATCCAGTTGTTCCGAGCCAACCGAATATGGCTCCAGATGAGCGGCCTTAACGCTCTGATCCTGTAAGTGAATGGAGCCTACCGCTTGAGTCGCCAGCTTCGCTGTAGTAACGGCGCCGTCTTGCAGCGCAGTGCTCCCAATCGCGTCGGCTTGCATATGCCGGGCTTCGATAATTCCGTTGCCAAGGCCGCCTCCCTTAATCGTGTCCAGCGTTGCAGGGGTTGGATGTGGCTGTTGTGCGGCACCAGCCAGCAGCGTCAAGGTGTGTTCGCTCAGGTGAGATATACCAATGGAACCTGCGGCAATCTGTTCGCCTCCAATCGCACCCGATGCCAGCTTCCCCCCGCTAATACTGCCGTCTGCAAGGGCCGAATCGCCCACTGCCCCATCTTGCAGATGCTCTGCACCGATCGCGGACGCCCTCACATGCGCGCTGCCGATAGCTCCCAATTGCACATGCGTCGCATTAACTGCGCCGCTTCTGAGCTGCACGCTGCCGACTGCGCCCGTCTGCAATTGCTCCGCTCCCACCGAGCCGCTCGCCAGGTGCTCACCTTCCACGGCTCCCGGTGCCAGCTTCGCTCCGCTCACGCTGCCTTCGGCAAGGGCTGCTTCGCTTATCGCTCCGTCCTGCAGATGCTCCGCACCAATCGCATTCGGCTGTACATGCACACTTCCGATGGCTCCCAATTGTACATGCGTCGCAGTCACCGCTCCGCTTCTGAGCTGCCCGCTGCCTACCGCTCCCGCTTGTAAATGCTCCGCCCCCACTGAACCGCTCGCCAGATGCTCGGCTCCAATCGCACTCGGCTGCACATGCGCACTTCCGATGGCCCCCAATTGTACATGCGTCGCAGTCACCGCTCCGCTTCTGAGCTGCTCGCTGCCGACCGCTCCCGCCTGCAAATGCTCCGCTCCCACTGAACCGCTCGCCAGATGCTCGCCTTCTACGGCTCCTGATGCCAGCTTCGCTCCGCTCACGCTGCCGTCGGCAAGGGCTGCTTCGCTTATCGCTCCGTCTTGCAGATGCTCTGCACCGATCGCGGACGGCTGCACATGCGCATTGCCGATGGCCCCCAATTGCACATGCGTCGCAGTCACCGCTCCGCTTCTGAGCTGCACGCTGCCGACTGCGCCCGTCTGCAAATGCTCCGCTCCCACCGAACCACTCAACAGATGCTCACCATCTACAGTGTCCGGTGCTAGCTTCGACCCGCTTACGCTGCCATCTGCTAACGCCGCTTCTGTTACAGCGGCAGGCTGCAGATGCTCTGCACCGATCGCGGACGGCTGTACATGCGCATTGCCGATGGCCCCCAATTGCACATGCGTCGCAGTCACCGCTCCGCTTCTGAGCTGCGCGCTGCCGACTGCGCCCGCCTGCAAATGCTCCGCTCCCACCGAACCACTCAACAGATGCTCACCATCTACGGCGTCCGGCGCCAGCTTCGCTCCGCTTACGCTGCCATCTGCTAACGCCGCTTCTGTTACAGCGGCAGGCTGCAGATGCTGGGCTCCGATCGTACTCGGTTGCACATGCGAGCTGCCGATAGAACCGAATTGCACATGCGTGGCATTGACCGCTCCGCTTCTTAGCTGCTCGCAGCCAACTGCACCCGCCTGCAAATGTTCTGCTCCCACCGAGCCGCTCGCCAAATGCTCACCATCTACGGTGTCCGGCGCTAGCTTCGCCCCGCTTACGCTGCCATCTGCTAACGCCGCTTCCGTCACCGCGGCAGGCTGCAGATGCTCCGCACCAATCGCACTCGGCTGCACATGCGCGCTGCCTATGGCTCCCAATTGCACATGCGTCGCAGTGACCGCTCCGCTTCTGAGCTGCTCGCTGCCGACCGCTCCCGCCTGCAAATGCTCCGCTCCCACCGAGCCGCTCGCCAGATGCTCGCCTTCCACGGCGACCGGTGCCAGCTTCGCTCCGCTTACGCTGCCGTCTGCTAACGCAGCTTCCGTCACCGCGGCAGGCTGCAGATGCTCCGCACCAATCGCATTCGGCTGCACATGCGTGCTGCCTATGGCTCCCAATTGCACATGCGTCGCAGTCACCGCTCCGCTTCTGAGCTGCTCGCTGCCGACCGCTCCCGCCTGCAAATGCTCCGCTCCCACTGAACCGCTCGCCAGATGCTCGCCTTCTACGGCGTCCGGCGCCAGCTTCGCTCCGCTTACGCTGCCGTCTGCTAACGCAGCTTCCGTCACCGCGGCGGGCTGTAGATGTAACGACGCAACGCTCCGCTCCATCAATTTAGCTCCGCTAATCGATGAATCTGCGATGTGCTCACCGTTCAATCCATCCATCGCCAAATGATTGAGCTGAAAAGCTCCCGGAAGAATATGTTCCGGTCGGATAGACATCGGCTGGAGATGTGCCGAAGAGATTTCACCCGCCTGGATGTGCCTTCCCTTCACCGCCCCGTAGCTAATCTGATCTTCTCCTACCGCGTTGGCTGCCACATGCTTGCGCTGAATCGATTCCGCCTGCAATTTGTGCGCAGATACGCTGCCATCGGCCAACTGTTCAGCCGTCACTGCGCCATTCGCCAGCTTCGACGTGGTGACGCTGCCGTCAGCCAGGCTCTGCTTTTGCACAGCCCCTGCTTCGATATGATCGGCCTGAACGGCTCCCATTGCCAGCTTCGTGCTCGACACCGCGCGCTCCGCCAGCTTCGCTCCATGAATCGACTCATCCTGGATATGCTCCGTCTGCACGCTGTTCAACTGCAAATGCTGCGGTCCGACCGCTTGCCGTGATAGATGTTCGCCGCCTACCGTGCCATGAGCCAGCTTCCCACTCGTGACGCTGCCTGCCTGCAGCATATCGGTCGTAATGGCAGCATCTTGAATGTGCTCCCCCGATACTGCCTTCGGCGCAATGTTTTTGCCAGTTACGGAGCGTTCTTGCAGCTTCTCTCCAGTAATGGCGGCATCTGCGATATGCTCTTCCCGTACGGAGGATGCCTTCAGTTGTTCAGAACCCACGATGTTAGCCTGAAGGTGGAAAGTGGAAATTTCGCCAGATCCGATATGATGTCCCCGCACCGCTTGAGCAGCGATCTGACGCGAACCGATAGCACCATTCTCTAGATGCTCTTCCTTGACCGCTTCGAGCGCCAATTGGGCAGAACCTACAGCATGGGCGCTTAATTTTTCCGAAGTGATGCTGTCAGCCGCAATCTTGTCGACCGTTACGCAGCCATCCTTCAGAACCGCATTCGTAATGGACTGCAGCTGCAAATGCTCGCTGCTTACCGTTCCGCGCCCCAGCTTGCTCTCTGTTACCGCTCCGTCCGTCAACTTGTCACTCGAGATCGAGCCGTCTGCCAGATGATCGCTCCGAATCGAGGCTTGCCGCAAATGCGGTCCGAAGATGGAGGCTTCGGCGATATGCGTGCCATCCACTTCGCCAGGTCCGATATGATGTGTCCGCACAGCACGGTCTGCAATATGACGCGCTTCGACCGCCTCATTGCCGATATGATCGGACTGTACAGATTGGGAGTTGAGATGTGCGGAATGCACGGTGCGCTTCGCAATCTTGTTGCTCGTAACGCTGCCATCCGCCAGCTTCTCATTGATGATGCTTGCATCCTGCAGCATATAAGCCGCGATGGCACGAGGTTCAATATGCTCGCTGCGCACCGCTTTCGGTGCTATTTTTTCAGAAGTGACCGCATCATTCTCCACATTCTTCGTCTGCACGACTCCAGGCGCCAGATGATTTCTCTGGATGCTGTTCTCTGCCAAATGGCGGCTCTTAATCGACATCGGTACGATGTGCTCCGCGCCAACCTCGCATCCGGCCAGATGACGGCCCTCTATGGAACCTTCCGCCAAGTGGCGGCTTTGAACCGCTTCGTCTGTCAAATGACGGGGCTCAACCGCTTGCTCTGCCAACTGTCTGCTTTGCACGGCTCCCTCGGCCATTTTACTTGCATGAACGGCACCGTCTTGCAGCGTATCCGTCCGGACAATACCCGATTGCAAGTGCGCTTCGTTAATAATCTGTTCGCGCAAATGATGAGGCAGCACGACCCCCTCGGTCAAATGCTCCGATAAAATGGTGCCTGACTTCAAATGTTTCGACTCAATCAAATCCGGCTGCAAGTGATGTGAACCGATCGAAGAGCTGCGCAAATGTTCACCGGCGACGGAATCCTTTTGTAAATGCTCCATGGATACCGAGCCTTCAGCCAAGTGCTCTTCAACAACCGCATGCTTTGCGATGTGCCGACTGCAGATTTCACCTTCCGCAATCGCCTCTGAGCGTACTGCATCGGCAGCCATATGCAAGCTGGATATTACGCCTTCTTGCAGATGCAATCCCGATATGCTGTCTTCAGCTATATGCCGTTCCGTCACGGCTCCTTCCTGAAGATGGCTGCTCGTCACGGCATGCTGCGCAATATGTCCGCTTGTTACAGCCCCTGCTTCCAGATGTTCACTTGTAACGGCATACGGAGCGATTTTGGACGAGGTAACGGCTCCTGTGTCTACATGCCGTTCTCGAATGACAGAGTCGCCCAAATGCGTGCTTTGAATCGATTCCGACTGCAGTTTGCGCCCAGGCAGGCCGTTTTCCGGAAGAAAATCACCTGAGAGCACATCCGGGCCGAGATGCAGCAAGGAAACCGTGCCCTTTTTCAGATGATAGCCTTGAATAGATTCGACCCGCAAATGCTTGCCTGAGATTGTTTCGAGCGCAATATGCTTGCTCGTAATGGCTTGAGGTGCCAGCTTATCGTTCGTGATGCTGTTATCCTGCAGCATATCGGCCGTAATGGCTTGCGGTTGGATATGGGTTTCATTGACCGAGCGCGGAGCAAGGTGTCGCTCTTGAATTGAGCCTTCAGACAGATGCTCAGATTGCACCGCTTCATGAGCCAACTTGCGGGAAGTAATGACCCCGTCCTGAACATGTGTTTCGGTAACGCTAGACGCTTGGATATGCTCAGAAGTTACACTGTCTCCAGCCAGCTTCTCCTCTGTGACCGCCCCGTCCTGCAAATGTGCGGTCTCGATGCTATGCTGACGAAGGTGAGTGCTGCCAATCGTATCATCGGCGATATGAACGGCTTGAACACTGTCAGGTGCCAATTGCCGGGAGGTAATACTGTGAGGTGCCACATGTTCCGTATTTATCGCTTCGCTTTGAATCGCTTGGCTGTTAATCGAATCCGGCTGCAGATGATCGCTCCCGATGGCCGAAGCCGAAATGTGCAGGGGCAGTATCGACGCGTCCCGTATCGCTTCAGAAGTGACGGAACCTTCGGATAAGTGAATGGCCTCCACGCTGTCTATCGCCAATTTGTCAGTAGTCACGCTCATATTCGCCAGCTTGATGGAGGTGACCGACATGTCGCTCAGCTTATCGGTAGATACGCTTTCCGGGGACAGCTTCAGCGAAGTGACAACATGATCAGCTAAGTGATGGGAATGAACGACACCTGCTCCGATATGCCGATCCCGTATCGAATGAGGAGCAATCTTATCACTGGTAACCGCTTCTTGCTTCAGCATGGCGGATTCGATCGTCTGAGAGCGGATATGCTCGCTGCCGATCGCTCCCGGTGCAATGTGCCCCTCAAGTACGGCGTTCTGTTCAATGGCCGGCGAACTGACGGCACCATCGCTGAGGTGTCGTGCCAAGACGCTGTCGTCTGCCAATTTATCCGAAGTGACACTCCATTCCGCCAGCTTCTGCCGCGTAACGGATTCGTCAGCGACGCGATCTGTCGTAATGCTTTGCAGAGCCAGCTTCTCCGTCGTCACCGCACCATCTTCAAGGTGCGTCGTGTTAATCGCTCGCACATCCAAGTGTTGGCCCTGGACCGCCCCGGGTGCAATATTATACGCTTTTACCGCCCCGTCCTTGAGGTGCTTATCCGCGATGGAGTCCTGCTCGATATGTTCTCCTCCGATAGCATCCGGATGAATATGCTGTGCATTCACGGATAGCGGAGCTATATTCTGCGAACCGATCGATTGTTTCGCAATATGCCGGGACTGGACCACTTCATCGGCTATTTTCGTAGAGACAATACTCTGATCGGCTATCTTGGAGGCAGTTACTGCATGATCGACGAGCTTCATCGTCGTAATTGCCTGGTCGGCTAGCTTCTCCGCGTTAACGGATTGCTCACTAAGGTGCCAGCTTTGAATCTCGCTCTGCCCGATATGCTCCTGCCGTACTGCTTCTTCATGAAGATGTTTGGACTCAATGGAGCCTGAAGCGATGTGGCTGCCATGGACGGAGCGAGCCTGAAGCTGAGATCCGATTAAGGACCCGGGAGCTATATGAATGCCCTGAATCTGTCCGTGACCGATATGGCGGCTTTCTACGGCTTGATCGGCTATTGCTCGACCAGACACACTGCCATCTACTAGATGCGGGGTTCTCACACTGCCCGCGGCCAACTTGTCACCCGTCACTGCTCCGTTTCGTATCTTTGATGTCGTAATCGCGTCCTCACCCAGCTTAGATGCATCGACAACCTCATTAGCCAAGTTTTCGATTTGAATGGCGCCGCTGCGAATTTTGTCCGAAGTAATCGATTGATCCTGAATTAATTCGGAAGTAATAATAAATCCACTTAAATGTTTCGTTTGAATGGAGCCCTCGGCAATTTTGTCGGAGTCAATCGTTTTGTCCGCCAGCTTCTCTGAAGTAATGCTTCCGTCTTTAATTTTCCCGCCTGTAATGGAACGGTCCCGAATTTTACTTCCGGATATGGCATTGCGTATTAAATGCTCTCCGGATATCGATTCCGGAGCGAGCTTTGAGCCCGTTACTGCGTTATCCGCTATCTTAATGGCGGAAACAGCGTAGTCGCACAAGGCGTCGGTATCCACGCTTTCCCGCTTCAGTTTCGAACCGCTAATGGAGTAAGAAGCCAACTTCTCGTCTGTGACAGCTTCATCCGCGATGTCATCGGTGTATACAAACGCTTTGGCACGTGCTTGGCTTCGCTTTTCCGCCAACCACTGCGCCCTTTCCTCTTCCTTCTTCTGCTCCAGCTTCTCTTCATCCCGAACTGTTTTTGGCTTTGTGTCCGGCAGTAAGTTTCCTTCCGCCTTTCTGCCATCCCCTGTTCTACCTTCTGCCGATCGGCTCTTGGAGGCTGCAGGAACGGAGCCGGACTCCTCGGTTTGCTGGCTGCTGTCTGGATCATCTGTTGAAGAATTCGTTGCTGGAATCGCTGGAGATGACGATGCGGGAGGAGGCGGAGAATTCGGGATAATGGCTGCATGCGTCTCTGGCTGCGGAGCAGGCTCGGGAACTTTTTCTTTGGAGACTTTAGAGACTTTGGAGACTTTGGAAGCTCCGGCAGCAGCAGGTTCCTGCAAGCTCTGGATCCCCCGGGCCTCCGGGACTTGGTCATGACTTGAAACCGCCGCATCGGACGGAGATAAATCCGCTTGAACCCGTTCTGCAGAAGAAGCGGTGATGATCTCAGCCGGCTTCGCTTCGGATGTGACGAATAATTCCTCCTGCAAGAGGTTGGAAAGCGTTCCGGGCGCATCTTGATTAGTTTGCGCTGCCGGCGCAATTATCTCGGCAGGCGGCTCTGCCAGCGCATTAATGCTGGCTTTCTTTTGCTGTGCTTCTTTGCTCTTAATCGATTTGGACATACGGTCCAGCATTTGCAATTCCGACGTGTTCGGATTATCCACATAATAGAGCGGCCTCTTGCCCTTAGCTGGACGATTTTCTTTCTTTTTTTTCATGTGCTCTCTCCTTTCCGACGGGCTACAGTCTAAACCTAAAGCATTATATGCACCCAAGTGCTATCCCGTCACTCGCCTATGCCGTTCCCTGCCCAACATTTAGAAAATGCGCTTTTTTTCGGATATGGAGTAAATATCGCTTCTACTCGATTTGGCATCCGCATACCTCATCCGCCCACCGTTCCGCCGTTTGTTTCCAAGTGAAATGGGTCTGCACATGCTGCACGGCTGCCTCTCCCATGCGGCGCCTCATTTCACTATCCCCCAACATATGAACTAACGCTCCGGTCAATTGCTCCTTCAAGCGGAACGGAGGGACGAGCAGCCCAGTCACCCCGTCTTTTACGACTTCTTGAATTCCGCCTACTCTGGTCGCCACGACGGGCACGCCCGAGGCCATCGCTTCGAGATTAACGAGACCGAATGCTTCCCTTGCCACGGACGAGACCACGACAATATCGGCCAGCGCATACCACTTTGGCACTTCCTGATGTGGGACATAAGGGATGAACCGGACATGATGCGGGTATTTTCTGCCGATTCGCTCCAGCTTGCGCACATAGGCCGTCTTCCGCGGGGAACCGTAAAAAGCGCTACCGACAATGACAAACAGCGCCTGCGGATGCTTCGCAATGACTTGGGGCAAGGCCCGCAGCAAAAAGTGCACCCCTTTCAAGGGGATAATCCGCCCTACATACATAATGATGTCGCGATGCTCCCAGCCCTGCATCTGCTTGCCCGCACGCACTCTCCGTTCACCGTCATCTGTCCAGCGGGATATAAACCGTTCTCCATCCACCCCAAGCGGATTGATGATGATGCGGCCTGCACAATCCGGGCATACCGCCGCCACTTGATTGAACAAATAACGGCTGTTCACAAAAATTCGTTCAACGGCACGCAGCGCCAGCCGCAGCATTCTCGGTGCAATGTGCTTCGGGTTTATAAATGTCGTGGAATGGAGACTGAGCCATACCCGGGAATCCGGAAAGGAGCGGATGAGCGGCAGAACGAAGCGGGGGCGGTTCTCTACCTGAATAATGTCTGGAGCAAACGAGCGCAGACGCTGCATTACCCCTTGCAAATACATCCGTGCGCTTCCCGCACTGACCCGTTCGCACGGCACGCCGCGAACCGTTCCATACCGTTCTTGTCCGAACCACTGCTTCGAATAAATGCGAGCATCCATCCGGTCGGAAGCCAAGCCTGACACATACTCAACCACACGCTCCACGGAGCTGCTGGAACCGGAAGGTATCGGAAAAGTCCCCGGAGTAATGACTGCAACTTTAGGTAAGCGCATGACGGTCCTCCTTTCGTTAATTCTATCGTTCGCCTTTGCCAATCGCACTGCAAGCTTCGACGTCGAATTAGCTTCTTGCCAACCTTTGTTATCAAAAGTAGCTTTTGAAACTGCCTCTTACCGTGAAATTAGACATTCGGCCTTCTGCACTCGTCCATACCCTTGGCAGGGGACATACATACGATGCATTATCGCCGCTGGCAAAGCGTACTTGCGCTTTGAACCTGGAGGAGGTACGTCCATGTCCGATAACCGAATCGGCATCTTGTTCAATGCAAATTTATTGCGCGGACTTATCCGTGGAAAAACAAAGCACGAAGCGGTTTCTTTTTATGAAGAAGCAGCCCGGCAGTTCGGGGTTACTCCATGCTATTTCCGCATCGAAGACATAGATATTCGCAACATGGAGGTCTCCGCCTATGTGAGAGGACGCGGAGGCTATGTGAGGCGTCGCATGCCTCTTCCCCGCGTCATCCATAATCGGGCTATCTATTTTCGCTCGGCTGCACATGCCCGCGTCCGCGCTTTGGTTGAGCGTGAAGTCGCTCTGTTTAATCAAGTAAACCGGTACGGGAAAATAACTATTCACGAGCTGCTGCGCACGGATCGCAGCATCGCCCCCCATCTCCCTGATACAGCCATCGCGCAACAAGATTCCATCACCGCAATGATGGATCGCTACGATGCGCTCATACTCAAGCCGGATAACAGCAGTATCGGGCGCGGTGTTATGAAGCTGGAACGCGTGCGGACCAGATGGCGGACCACATACTTGGCTCGTACTTCCAATCGTGTTCGCCACTGGAGAATAGCGGAGACGGGACACGGCAGTCTGCCTTGGAGCGTCATGTCTAAGCTCGCCAATGAAACCTACCTCGTGCAGCAGCTGCTTCCTTTAGCAACGTATCGCAAGCGCCCATTCGACTTGCGTGTATCGGTACAACGTGACGGATCGGGAGAATGGCAAGTAACAGGCATCGTCGGCAAAGTCGCTCCGCCGCACACCTTCTTAACGAATGTAGCTCAAGGCGGTAAGGTCCAACGCTTCGAGGATTTGGCGGCAGCCGCGTTTCCCCATCTGTCCTATGCCTTGCTTCACCAGCGCGTAAGCGAATTCTCCCTGCGCGTCGCATGCAGACTGTCTCAGGTCCTTCCCCACTTGGCAGATGTCGGGCTCGACATCGGAGTCTCTCCGGATGGAATGCCTTTATTTATCGAATGCAACGGACGGGACCAACGTTACAGCTTTCGCGAGGCAAATGAGATCGAAACGTGGAAGGCCACATATACCAATCCCATTGCTTATGGATCTTCACTAATTCATCAGCATCAACATCGGTAATTGGCTTGCGCCGTTATGTACTATTGTATTGAAAAAAGGGGCGTTCTGTGTCAAGATAGTCCACAGGAAGCACGGGTAACGTGGTTCTGTGTGATGACAAAATACAGGGCGTCCCATGGCGGCGCCACATAAACCAGGTGATTGTAAACGATGAAGAAACGACTGTTACGGCTGTTAACCGAATTGTCCTCGCGCAAATGGGTATCGCGCATAGCCGGAAGCTTTGCCAACTCAGGATTTAGCCGGAAATTGATTCCCACCTTCGCGAAGACGTACAAAATAAAGGTGGATGAAGCGGAGAAACCGATCCTTGAATATCGCACGCTGAACGACTTCTTCACGCGGCGATTAAAGCCGGGTATGCGACCGCTCACCGAAGGGGAGCAGACCTTGCTCAGTCCTGTCGACGCGCTCATTACGGGTATGGGACCGATTGAAGAGGGGCTCATCTTTAACGTTAAGGGACAAGACTATACGCTCGACGAGCTGCTGCACCGATCGCCGCATCGGCAAAAGTACAAGCGGGGCTACTGCTTTGTGCTCTATTTGAGCCCTACCGATTATCATCGTATTCACTCCCCTGTAAAAGGTACCACCGTGGAGAGCGAGCATGTGCCGGGACGGGTATACCCGGTCAATGATTTCGGACTGCGTCATATGCCAAGAGTGCTTAGCCGCAACGAACGGTTAATTACGTATATTAGGCATGCTTCAGGTGAAGTGGCGGTCGTCAAAGTAGGAGCGCTTAACGTGAGCAGTATCCGCTACACGGATGATACAGTCCTGCCGTCTTATGAACGCGGACAAGATCTTGCCTACTTTGAATTCGGTTCGACGGTCGTGCTGCTGACGGAGAGCGGCACGTTTGATCCGCGCAGCGATTTGCAGCTTGGCATGAAAGTAAAGATGGGGGCAAGCTTGGGGCAGCTGCATGCGCGACCGGAGCGCCAGCCGAAACAGCAGGCTTGAGCGCGCTGCGGCTGCTCATCGGATAATTTCAACATATAAGCCAAGGCCGCTTCCGTTCCTTCTCCACTTTGTGGACAAGAGAACCGGAAGCGGCCTTGTTCATGTTCTAACCGATTCACGCCCCGCCCGTATCCTTAACGGATTTCGGATGGACTGCGTCCGGTGTATTGCTTGAATTGGCGGCTGAAGAAGAAAATATCCCGATAACCGAGCGCATCCGCCACTTCAGTGACGTTCATGCCTGCGTGATGCAGAAGATGCTCCGCCCGCTCGATGCGGGAACGAATAATATAGGTCTGTACTGACATGCCGATCAGCTCTTTGAATTTTACGGAAAAATAACGCGGCGACAGCTGCGCCCGCTTCGCCAAATCTTGTATACGGTGATTGGCTCCCGGATTTTGACGGATGTAATTCGCAATTTCTTGAATGGACTCCGCTAATTGATGGCTTGTCTTTCGTTCGCCCGGCTCTTCCTTGTCTACACGCAGCAGATGGATCATCAACTGCTTTAAGACGAGCTGCGCCTCGATCTCAGCCCCATACGTATCAGCCAAGAATAAACGGACATAGCGCGCAAGCAAATGTTCGAAGTCGACCGTCTCCTCCAACTTCCGATAAGGCGCGGGAATCTCGGTGACTTCCGTATTGACATCAAAATGGATATACGTCAGCGTCAGCGGCTTCTGTGGATTGTGCGTAGCGGACGTATGGTCTCCCGGCCGAAACAGGAAGCAGCTCCCTTTGCCAATGTCATACGGCTCATCATTGAGGAACAGCTCCCCTTCCCCGCCCCATACATAGAACAAATCGTAATTCGGCATTGCCTTCTCCCGCTTCAGCCATTTCCAATTCGGTTCGCACGTAATCTTGGCACAAGCCGGCTTTAATTCATACAAAGTCGGCGCAGCATTTAACACGGTGAGTGCCTCCTTCACTATCGCTCTTACAAGCAAAGTAGATTTATTAGGTTAAGGAGAGAAAATTTCCTGCATCTTTATTCGAAAAGTTTGCACTATTTTACTATACTACCACCTGAAGTCACAATTTGTACATGCTTTTGCAAGAGCGCCGCTGAATCTAATCCTTCGTGACGAATGTGGAAAAATGATGATATAATAGGAAAAAGTTATGTAAGCTTCAAGGGCGCCTGTTCAAGGTATACTTCGTGATAAAAAGGGGCGCTTTTTGAACCGCCACTAAAAGAACGATGTTGGAAGGATGGACGATACATGAACCCACTGTCTCAACAATTGAATGAAACGATTCGCCAAGACAATCCGAACATTTATGCCATGCTCTCCCGCCTCGCTCAGCAGATCTACTTCCCTAAGGAAGGCATTCTGAGCCAATCCGCGGAAGCAGCGAGCAAAGCGAAGGCTTTCAACGCAACGATCGGCATCGCGACCGAAGGCGGAACTCCGATGCACCTTCGTGTCATTCAAGATTCGCTTTCCGCCTTTAACCCGAAAGATATTTATCCGTATGCACCGCCGGCTGGCAAGCCGGAGCTGCGCAAGCTGTGGCGCGAGAAGATGCTGAAGGAGAATCCTTCGCTAGCAGGCAAGCAAATAAGCAACCCGATTGTGACCAATGCGCTGACGCATGGTTTAAGTATCGCAGCCGACTTGTTCGCTGATGAGGGCGACGTCGTCATCATGCCGGATAAAAATTGGGAGAACTATGACCTGACCTTCGGCATCCGCCGCGGTGCGGAGATGGTGTACTATCCGCTCTACAATGAAGAATGGAAATTCAACAGCGATGGATTGCGTGATGCGCTGCTAGCCAACCGGAAGAAAGGCAAAGCTATCGTCGTGCTCAACTTCCCGAACAACCCTACAGGATACACGCCGGGTCGAGAAGAAGGACAAGCGATCGTCGCTGCGATTCAGGAAGCGGCCGAAGCCGGAATGCGGCTTGTCGTCGTGACGGACGATGCCTACTTCGGCTTGTTCTTTGAAGATTCCATGCATGAATCATTGTTCGGCAGTCTGGCATCCCTTCATCCGAACGTACTGCCTGTGAAAATAGACGGCGCAACGAAAGAAGAATATGTATGGGGCTTCCGTGTCGGGTTCATCACGTATGCCGCCGAGTCCGAAGCACTGCTATCCGCGCTTGAACAGAAGACGCTTGGCATTATTCGCGCGACTATTTCCAGCGGGCCGCATCCTTCGCAGACCTTCGTGCTTCACGCGCTGCAATCTCCCGACTTCGATGCGCAGAAGCAAGAAAAGTTCAACATCATGAAATCCCGCGCCAACAAAGTGAAGTCTTTGCTCGATAGTGGAAAATACGGAGACATATGGAGCTATTACCCGTTCAACTCCGGTTATTTCATGTGCTTGAAGTTGAACACCGTGCAAGCGGAGACGCTTCGCACCCATCTTTTGAACCAGTATGGCGTAGGCACTATCGCGCTTGGCGAAACCGATCTGCGCATTGCCTTCTCCTGCATTGAAGAGGAGCATCTGGAACAATTATTTGACACGATTTATCAAGGAGTCATTGACTTGACGAAATAAGTTGATTCCCATGTTTATATACCGCATGAAGTCGGCAGCAACTCGCTGCCGGCTTCATGCATTTAGAGCACTATCGTTTTGATTGTTTTTCTAACCGTATTTTCATGAAAGATACAACTCCTAAACGATGCTTGAGTGTGTTACAATTTACCAACATTATCTTCTTTTCCACTCTTCCTTTTCAAAGAAGGCACGAACAACCTTGTATTTGATTGAAGCGCCGCCGTTACCAACGGCTGGCTACAGCTCATCCGAACTGCTGTTCTGCGGTAAAGCGGATGTGAACGATGATGCCACGTTATCCGAACGCTGGCTGCTTATCTATGACACGGACATCATTCTATGCCGACAGCAAGGGAAAGTCATTGACAGATTATCCATCAACGATGACGGGAGCGCGAATTGTCGATGCGATAGGCGGCGGCTCGCTTGTCGTTGATACGGAACGAGGAGCGCAAGTGCTTGTCAGGTACACTTCAATGGAAAGCGTATAGTTCTCCTTCGCCTGCCGCCTCCTGCAAGCTCTCGCCAAAGGCGAAGATATCCCGGTTCCATCAGCAGATGATTGGCCCAAACGGTGGCATTATCCATGTATCCAGCCAATTGCTCCTGTTCTGTTCTATCTTCACCATGATGGCTTCAATGAATTGGCAGCTTACGCTGCTCGCGCTTGTTCCCGCCCCTTTTGTACTCTTTTTCTCATTTGTCATTTGGCCGTGTTTCCCTTCTCTCATGCGGAACGTTATTTATCCGTTCGGAATAGCGATGGGAACGAAATAGGGATCATTCCGGATATTACGCAGCTAGACGAAGATAGCCAAATCGCGATTCGACTGGAGCTGAAGCGCTTATTCTGATCGACGAAGGCTGACGCTCCTTGGAGGTTCGTCAGCCTTTCGTTTACGACAGCAGCAAGCGGACTACAATATTGGCTGTTTCTTCAATAGCCTTATCCGACACATCCAGCACATGGCACTTCCATGCATCCGCTAGCATGCTTCCATAATGTAGTTCTTCTTGAATCCGCTCCGAGGACACGTAACTGGATCCGTTCGGAAGTCCCAATGACTTGAGCCGTTCTTCCCTGATACGCAGCAACTGCTCGGCGCTCATCGTCAGCATGAAGATGCGATCGCCGGAGATTTGGTACATTTCCTGAGGCGGTTTCACTTCGGGTACGAGCGGTACATTCGCTACTTTATATCCCTTGTGACTAAGAAACATGCTTAAAGGGGTCTTCGAAGTACGGGATACGCCGACAAGCACGATGTCAGCTTCCAAAATTGCCGTCGTGTCTCGCCCGTCATCGCATTTGACGGTGAATTCAATCGCTTCCATTCTCCGGAAATAATCGTCGTCCATCTGATGCAGCAAGCCCGGCTGTCTGCGGGGCGCATCGTTGAACGTGTCGATAAACGCTTGCATCATCGGACCCATAATATCGACGGCGCGCACACCTAGCCGGATGGCTTCTTCCTTCATCATCTCGCGCAATTCTGGCTGCACCAGCGTATATACGACAAAGCCGCCCTCACTGCTAACCTGCTCCATCACAGTCCGAATTTCATCCTCATGCTTTATATGACTGACCCGCTTGATCTTTACCTCATGACCTTGAAATTGGCGTACGGTCGCCCGTACGACACTTTCCGCAGTTTCCCCTACCGAATCGGAACATACGGTAATGACATATGGAGATTGCTGGCTGAGTCCATCCATTTAAAGGTTCCCCTTCCTTTACCATCCCTTCATATGGCGAAGGAACACTTTCAATATCGTCGTCTTCGTTACGCGTCCCACGACTTCCCACTTCTCCGTCACAGCGTCTCCTTGCTGAGGAACGACAACGGGCAGTGTATCAATATCATGCTCGTCCATTTTTTTAGCGGCATCAAGGATCGAATCTTGCGGTTGCGCCGTAATTAGCGGTGTACGGGTCATGACAAAGCTAATCGGCATCGTCCCTGCCATCGTATTTCCAAGTGTGACCTTCAGCAGATCTTTTCGTGATACGACACCGAGCAGCATCCCTTCTTCGTCTGCAACGATAAGGCTGCCCACATTTTCCAAAAACAAAGCGACGACCGCATCATGTACCGAAGATGTCTCTCTTACAATGACAGGCATGGACTGCACGTCCTGCACGCGGATATCGATCGGCTGCGGCGCGGCACTCTGCGAGATGTTTCCCAAGAAATAACCGACTTTAGGCTTGGCATCCAAATAACCTAACATAACGAGTACAGATAGATCGGAACGAATGGTCGGTCGGCTTACGCCAAGCTGCTCGGCGATTAGGTCACCGGTAATCGGCGCGAGGCGTTTGACCAGTTGCACTATTTCAGATTGACGCGGTGTGAGTTGTATGGCGCAAACCTCCTTCAAATTTCGTCATTTGCTGCATACGGTTTCGATTAGTTCTATCTTACTTCAATCCCCTCGCTTCGTACAATAGTTTAACACGCAGCAAGAAACACTCCCCCTCACACGAAGAGCATTTCTCACACGCGCATTATTATCTATCACCCATAATTGACTTGTTCGGAGCATACCCATACGACATCCGCCTCAGTCATATCCCGCAACAATCCGCTGTTCTCATCTTGAGAAATACCGGAATGCAGCCATACCCCAACAAGCGGTAAGTCCCGCTTCACATCGTGGCACCGGATTTGTTCAGCAGCAGTACGCACGAGCTGTGCATGCTGCTTCCATTCACCGCCAGCAAAAGGCAGCAGAACGGAAATGCGCACGTCCCGACCGCGGTCATGTGCGCGCTTCTCTGCACGGAATAATGCCTCCGCTTGCATATCTATCCATTCCGGAACGACTCCGGAAATGTTCATTGGTTCAGGAAAAACATTATGAAGCCATTGCTTGCATTGCTTTAGCTTCAGCCACTGCTGGTGCAAGCGCTGCTGTTCGTAGGAATCATCGGTCTCTGCAGCCAATCGCTGCAGCACCTCCATACGCTGTTCCAGGTCAGATAGAGCCGGAAGCATTTCTATCAGTGGCGCATCAGCAAGCATAACATACATGTGTATGCCTGAATGTTCACCGGCCGTCATCAGAAGCTGTTCATACTCTGCTGTCATGAATGGCACTAATTTGTGAAGCGCGGCACAACGCTCTGTCACGGTTCCAGAGACCAACACCTCACGCACAAGACGCTGTCTCTCGGCATTCATGAATGGCTGTTGTCCCGGTATAACGAATAAGGTGGAGCAGCCAATCGCAATGGCAGCCTGCATTTCGAGCAGATGCGCACATCGGGCAACCGTCTGCACGCCTTGCCGCTCTTGCAAATCACGGGTCTCCTCCCATACATAGCCGACATTGTGCACCGCTCGCTGTCGCATTGAAATCAGCTTAAAGGTATTCTCTTCAAGCGTAGCCTGGACGGAGTTTGCAGCTTCCGAGGGGGCGAACCACCGCTCCGCGTGATTCATATTAGATTTCAAGGTGCTGTACCTCTCTCTCCGCGCAAAGCTGCTCTTGACAGTCATGCGAGCCGCATTCCATGTAGTACATCATGACTCTTTCTGTATCCTGCTCTGCAATAATTCGCTTGCAACGTTTACACAAGATAATGCCCAATAATTGACTCTGCCCGTGTTCCATCGGACATCCACCTCTCCATAAGTTTGTGATGGGTATCCTCTTGTACTTCTCGGCTGAAAAGTGACCTTTTTGAACTCGCACTATTAAAATATGCTGTCATATTTCTTTCATGTGAGCGAATTCATTAGTGAGATACCCTATAAATATGACGCCTTAAAGTATCGTATTCATGCAACAATTTTTCAGCATGTGTGAATTAACCAATTGCTTTTCCATATTTTATATCATATTATCTAATAAGACGCAATATATAATTCATTTAGTACGTCATATTTAAAACGTGGGGGGAGATCAGCATGGACAGACAATTGAGCTTAGAGTGCATCCGTGTTACTGAAGCAGCCGCACTAGCCGCTTCGCGGTGGGTTGGCCGGGGAAATACAGAGGAAGCGGACGGTGCTGCGACCAGCATTATGCGGCACATGTTCGAAAGTGTTCCGATACGGGGACAAGTCGTCATCGGTGAAGGGGAAATGGATGAAGCGCCGATGCTTTATATAGGTGAACCAGTTGGTTCCGGGGCAGGCTCTCATGCGGATGTGGCCGTCGATCCGGTGGAAGGAACCGAATTAGTCGCGAAAGGATTGAATGGCGCCCTGTCCGTCCTTGCCGTTGCGGACTCCGGCCAGCTCCTCCATGCACCTGACATGTATATGCAGAAGCTCGCCTGCGGACCACAGCTGCGCGGCTGCCTTCACCTGGACGATCCACTCGATGTAACGGTGAAGAAAGCTGCCGCTGTACTCAAGCGTGACCTGTCGGAAATGACGGTCTCTATTCTCGATCGTGAACGGCATGCGAAGCAGATTGAATGTCTCCGGGCAACGGGCGTGCGCTTGAAGCTGCTAAATGCAGGCGATGTCGCCGGCGCAATGGCCACCGCCTTTTCAGAATCGGGTGTTGATCTCTATGTCGGATCAGGAGGCGCTCCAGAAGGCGTGCTGGCTGCAGCAGCGTTGCGCTGTCTTGGCGGCGAGTTGCAAGCGCGTCTGCTGCCTTCGAATGATGAAGAAGTGGAACGCTGCTTGCAAATGGGCATCCGTCAGCTGGATCGGCTCCTGATGACGGAAGACTTATCTGGGTACGGCGATGTGCTGTTTGCCGCAACAGGAATTACGCCGGGCGATGTACTGCAAGGCGTACGCATGACGCAGGATCATTACGCGGAAACGCATTCCCTTGTCCTTCGCTCCAAGACCGGCACCGTGCGATTTGTCCGTACGCTTCACCGTCTACTGCCTTGTGACGTCGCGCCATTTCACTCAGAGCAGCCTCCGGGCAGCTATGCGGCAGATATCCTCAAGTCCAACGCAATATAGCGCAGCAGAATGAGGTGCAGATCGGTATAGTGTGATACAAAGTACGTGCAGGGCAATGATGCACGTTATTGACATAAGGAGAGGGTGATTGAGTTAGCCCCCCTCTCCCTGTTATGTATCCCCTCTACTTCCTCGGCTTGCCCGTCAAGCCGACATGTTCATCATACGCATCGAACATGCGCCTTGCTATCGGAGCCGCACCCCAGGCGCCATACCCACCTTCAGGCACGACGACGGCGACAGCCAGCACCGGATCGTCGGCAGGAGCATACGCGATGAAGACCGCATTCTCCACCATCTCCTTCCGGCCTGCAATCGACTGTTCCGACGTACCCGTCTTGCGCACGAATTTGTACGGAAAGCCGTCGAAGCCCTGTACCCCGACACCCAGCATTCCTTTTTCCACCGTGTCCCAATATTGTTGCTTGAACTTCATTTCACTGAGAACTTCTGGCTTCATCTGCTTTACTGTATTCCCGTTTGCATCGGTAATTTTCGATACGAACTGCGGCTTCAGCCGTTTCCCGTGATTAGCCAGCGTCGCCGTATACTGTGCCAACTGCAGCGTCGTATATTTTCCTTGCTGTCCGAACGACGCGTAGGCAAGCGAAGCCTGCCCCGTCTGATTCTCCTGCATATAATCGAGAATGCCCTCTGACTCCGCTGGAAAGCCGCTTCCCGTATGGATGCCGAGCCCGAATGCCTTCATATAGCTATCCCATATTTCAAGTCCTTTTTCTTTTCCGTATTTCAAATAGAGCGGATTTCCAATCTTGTCGACCATAAAGGCATTCGAGGATGATGAAAGAGACCGCGCGGGGTCCATCATGCCGAGGGCATACCTTGAAGCGTTATGTACTCTAGCCTCTTTCCCTTTGCGCCCGAACTCAGCATACCCGATGTCACGGTACGTCGTAGACGGATGAATCAAGCCTTCTTGCAGTCCAATAAGCACCGTCAACGGCTTCATCGTAGACCCGAGATAGACGAGTGACGACGGATGAAGGTTGTTTTCTTTTTTGCTTCCGTAATCTTGGAACACCTCACGCACAGTGCCGTTATATTGATTCGAGCCAATGTGCTTTAAAGCCTCTTCACTGATCCTCCCCGTGCGCCAAATGTTCGTATTATAGTCAGGCACATTCACCATTGCGATAATGTTGCCCGTCTTCACCTCCATGGCGACCGCATAGCCCGTAATGGCATTCGGCGCCCGTTCCGCCTTAATGTTGGAGCTGCGCAGCTTGACAAGATGTTTCTCGATAGCTGCTTGCGTCTTTAATTGCACATCCTTATGCAGCGTGAGATGAACGTCCAATCCTTTTTCCGGCTTGATCAGCTCCAATGGCCCGATAATCCTATTGTTTGAATTGACGGGATACGTTTTGATCCCGTTTGATCCCCGCAGCTCTTCCTGATACATTAGTTCAATGCCGTCGAAGCCGACGAACTCGTTCTCCAAATATTTGCGTTCGGGATCCCGCTTCTCGTTATCAATGCGCTTATAGGCGCCCACATGCTGTTTCGCTGTATTGTATCTGCGCAAATATCCAACGATTTGCGGAGCGACCTTGTCCTCATCATACTGCCGGATGCCTTCTTCGATTATATCGATATACGGGTATGTATCCCTATTTTCCAAAAAGTAAGCGATTTCTTTCTTAGTTAAATCGATTTTGATTCTGCGCGGGACATAGCCGTAATTGACCCGGGAACCGATGTCCATCTGATCGTACACCATCTGCTTCGTCATCGGTATATTCGGATCGCCGTAGCGCTTAAACACCGATACGATCTGATCCGCAATGAGCAGCGCTTCCTCTGGCTTATAATTTTTCTCCATTTTAAAATATAGTGAATGGGTCGGTACCGAATATGCCAGTTTATTGCCGGCAGCCTCAAAAATGCTGCCCCGTATCGGAGACATTTCAATGCTCTTCGTGCCGATTTTTAGCATTTGGCTTCTTAATTCGGGTCCTTGAACAAATTGCAGCAGGGCGATTCGCACAATCAATACGGTAAAGACGAGAAATGTAACAAAGAAAAAAATACTCATTCGCAAATAAAAATGACGCCGGTTCCGTCCTGTTCGCTGCTCCTTCTCTTCATCCGTCTCGATCTGCATGAATGGTATATCCTCCCACAACCATTAATACCTAAATGGTATCTTATGCCCCATAACTTGTAAATTCTTTTTTATGTCCCGAACTTCTCTATTCAAGACGGCCCGCTTTCGCATCGCCTGTTCGAATTCATACGCATACTGCACAGCACTGGCTGGCTCCGTATACGGCTTCCCCAGAAACGTAACATTATAAGGTCTGCTATTATGTTCATAACCAGCCGGAACCGTGACGGAAGGATAGCCCGCCTGGCCAACTTGTTCACTTCTATACTTGAGTACTTTCCACACTTGATTACGATCCGTGTGCAGGGACAAAGTGATGCAACCTGAATGATGGGGAGAGTGGGCAAAAGAGATGCGTAAGGACATACCTTCTCCGTTCAGAATAGAGTGCACTAAATACATGAGCAAAGTAAATCGATTTCGTATGTCTGCGTAATTTCAACCTTGTTCCTTTCTCAGCGTGATCGAAAAAAAACCGCCTTCCGGCAATCACATCACGTGATTGTCGAAAGGAGCGGTTTCATCAAAAAACTCATTTGCCGTTTATCCATATGTAATGCAGCCGCCACAAGCTCTTGTCCTCGTTCGGTGAAGCAAGCAACGATTTCCCCTTACTCACAGGTCAGCTTAAAGCTAGCATTACTCCTCATCCTCTGTACGTGCGCGGGCTCGCTTCATGCGAGATAGGAGCGCGATGACCGCGCCGCCAGCCAACACTGTCAGCTTAAAGCTCCACGACGTCGTTCCGAACCATAACGGTAATGTTAACACCACGGCGGATGCCAAGTGAATGCGGGTGCTCATATCGAGCGCCGCTTTATGGCGTGCATTCAACGGTATCGGATATATCGTGCGCCATACATCATGACGGTGATACGTGAACAGAGTCTTAAGCTGTGCGCCGATAACAAATACGAATAAACCATATAAGAGCCCGCTCCATTCAGAGTCTCTTGTCCAGATTAACAGCAGCAGTCCCAATCCGTTCAATCGAAGCATAATGCCCAGCAGCTCGCTTCTGGCGAATGTTTTGGCCAGCAGATATCGGTAGGCTGCCTGCGGTGTGAACGCAAAGCGGTCTCCGTACCGCTTGAGCCACGGTCTTGCATAGCGGCGTTCTTCCGCAGCCGGCATATCGACGAAGCCGCTTAAGAACAAATAGACGCGTCCCTCGTGGACCTTCTCTGCTGCAATGTGCGCCTCCCACGGGAAATGCAGTGTGCGCCGCGTAAGCAGCCACGCAATATAGACAATTCCGGCGATCCCGGAGGACAGAGCGGCCAAGGGGATGCTGAGCCATAACCAGCATGCCACCGCACCCCAAGCCCATATATAGCGAAACAGCCGACTGCTAAGACGCCACTTCGGATCAACGATGTGACGTTCTTTCCAAGCGCCGAAAGCGGCAACCGCTTTAAAGAGCAGCAGCACCGCCAACGAGAGGAGAAAACCCTTTGGCTCCGCGTCTGCACGGTTATACAACGGCCACAGCACACACCAGCTCGCAACCAAGAGCAGCATACGCGGCCAGAGGCTGTAGCGTACGCTCCGCTTCATATAAGCTCCCAGCTGATGCTCCATGCGCAGCAGGAACACTAGATCCGCTGGCTCCAGGAAGGTGCGGTACGTCGTATATGCGGCTGCAGGCGCCAAGAGCACCAACGCCAATTCCCGCACAGGGAAAGAAGGCGGAATCCGATCCAGAAACGAGGCATACAGCGCCACTCCTGACACGAATCCAAAGACAATGACCAGTCCCAGCCCGCTCTGAATGACGTAACGCAGGTAAGGCAACACTTTTCCCAAAAATCGTCGTACCCGCAGCTGCCATAAGGCTTCTGCCTCCATAACCGGCAGCTTAGTTGGGCGCATTTCGCTCTCTACTCGTTCCATGTTAGTCCACCGCCCGATGCATCGTCTCCCCCGACCCAAGCGTAGAAGAGGTCTTCCAATCGTTGTGTGGCCGCCTCCCCTGAACGGTGAGCCAATTGATGCTGAAGCTCATGAACGGTTCCCGCTCCCATGACTCGCCCATGATGAAGAAGCACGAATTGATCACAATAATGCTCGATGGTTGATAAAATATGAGAGCTTACCAATAGCGAAGCGCCTTCTTCCTTTACGCCCTTCATATATTGCAAGAGTGAGCGGATGCCTAACGGATCCAGTCCGAGAAACGGTTCGTCAATGATATATAGTGGCGGACGAACGGCAAACGCGCACATCAGCATCGTCTTCTGCTTCATCCCCTTCGACAAGTGCTGTGCCGCCTTGTCCAGATGCGGCTTCATCTGGAATAGATCGGCCAGCTCCGCCATCCGCTTCTCGAATAATGTCTGCTCCACGCCATAAGCGGTTGCTGTCCAGACGAGATGCTCGCGCACAGTTAGCGCATCATACAATATCGGAGATTCCGGCACGTAAGCAAGTGCAGCCCGGTAAGCTTCCGGAGCTTCAGAGAGCGCACGCCCCTGCAGACGCACCTTGCCCGAATGCGGCTCCAGCAAACCGAGAATATGCTTCATCGTCGTGCTCTTCCCTGCACCATTCAATCCGATAAGTCCGACCATTTCACCTGCGTTTACATTAAAAGTTATATCGTGCAGCACCGGTCTGCCGATGCTATACCCGCCAGTCAGGCGATCAATTTGCAATAAAGGTTCCATTTGTTTCACCTCAAGGATTATTATACCGGACAGCGAAGAAGGAAGCGAATGCCACCGATCGACGGCCATCACCTACGTGTCTCCTATGGGTAGCGTGTTCGGCATCGTAACGTCCGCCACTAATTACTCGGTATCATGTGACGAAGCAGCCGACGGCTTCCTTCGTAACAAGCGACAAAGCCCGCCAGCAGCGTTCATGCTGCGGCGGGCTTCATACCCTCTCTGGCTCGAATCATCCGGTTGCGGACCGGTTAATTTCCTGTCGTTTATTTCGTATCGCTTGTTCCTTCGGTCGCCTCGCCGGACGCTTTATCGCTTGATGAGCCGGATTTGGCTTGCTCCGCCGCCTTGCGCGCCTTCTCTTCTTCCCGCGCTTTAATCAACGCGGCCTCCCCTTTTTGCTGCAGCTCGGCTACCGCCTCATCGACCGTCTTCTTGTTGTCAATAACCGCTTGCAGCGCCTCCGTCTCCAGTTTGCGGAATGGCTGGTAGAACTCCATCGGCACATTTTCATTGCCCCAGGACGTGTTGCTATCTTTAGGCTTCAGCATATAGAAGGCTTCCATACTCTTGCCGTCCACTTCCTTGAAGAATTGATTGCGCGTCGGAATCCGGCCGTCCATCGACCGCGAAGCGGCCTTCGCCACTTCCGGGCCATTGACGAATTTAATGAATTCCCATGCCGCCCGCTTATTGGCGGAGTCGGCGGAAATCGCGTAAAGTTCGTTCAAATAGACAGTCGCGGAAGTATCCGGCGAAGCCGGATCGATCGGAACCGTTACAATGCCCCAATCGAAATCCTTGGCATCCTTATTGTACATCTTCCGGTTTTTCAGTTGGTTCATATACCATGGTCCGTCTAGAATCATTGCGGCCTTGCCTGCCAGAAATTTATTATCGTCGTTCCGCATATAGACAGGTCCGTTCTCGTCGTTGCTCGGCGGGTTAACATAGATGGCCTTGCTTCGTATTGCATCCGCCGTGGTCTTAATGGCGTTCTTCCAGCCGTCGGAATTGATGAGCAGCTTCTCCCCCTTCGCATCGAACAGCTGCAGCGAAGAAGTCGCTGCGATTTTGCTCAGCAGTTGATCCGCTTGGCCATATTCCTCATACATTCCGTATATTTGGTCCTCTCCCGTTCCGATATTGGCGAAGCGGCTTGACAAATCAATGACTTCTTGCCAAGTCATCTTGTTGCTCGGCTCTTGGATGCCATGCTCCTTGAACAGATCGGCATTAAAATACATGACATTCGTATAGAAATACGGAGTCAATCCGTACATAGATCCGTTCCCTTTCTCGCGAATCATATCAATGAGGCCGGGCATATAACCCTCCAAATCGAACTTCTCCTGCGCAATTACCGCATCCAGGTTGTATAGCTTGCCTTCCTGTGCATATTCGGAATAGGCCTCCTGATCGAGAAACATAACGTCAGGCTTATGCTTGTCGAGGAACTTCTTCATCTCCGCCTTATAATCGACCGGACCTTCCTGGTTCGCATAAATCTCATTCGTGCTGATCACTTCGAATTCGATTTCTGGAAACTTTACATTGAAATAATTGCCGTATTCCCGATAAAAGCTGTTTTCGTCGTGGTACAGTACTTTAAGTTTCCCCTTACCGTCTTCCCCTAGTTCCTCCAATACCGGCTTTTCCCCAAAGCAGCCGCTAATGAGAGCGATTACGGTTAACATCAGTATTGCGATTTTCCATTTTCTAGACAAAATTTCATCACCCTTTCTCCATCTTCCACCCATAAGTATATCGGCGCCGTTACCAGTATTCAACAAGTGTGATAAAAACTTAAACTTATTGTGATAAAACTTAAGATTATTCGACGTAATTCTACAAAAAAACCCGCCGCACTGGTCATACCCCGCTTGCCACCGCACCCCTAGCGAAACAGCCGACAGCTTCCTTCTGAACAAGCGACAAAGCCCGCCGGCAGCGTTCATGCTGCGGCGGGCTTTACCTTCTCTGGCTCGAATCATCCGGTTGCGGACCGGTTAATTTCCTATCGTTTATTTCGTATCGCTTGTCCCTTCGGTCGCCTCGCCGGACGCTTTATCGCTTGATGAGCCGGATTTGGCTTGCTCCGCTGCCTTGCGCGCCTTCTCTTCTTCCCGCGCTTTAATCAACGCGGCCTCCCCTTTTTGCTGCAGCTCGGCTAGCGCCTCATCGACCGTCTTCTTATTGTCAATAACCGCTTGCAGCGCCTCCTCCTGCAGTTTGCGGAATGGCTGGTAGAACTCCATCGGCACTTTATCATTGCCCCATGAAGTGTCGCTGTTTTTCGGCTTCAGCATATAAAAGGCTTCCATGCTCTTGCCGTCCATTTCCTTGAAGAATTGATTGCGTGTCGGAATCCGGCCGTCCATCGACCGCGAAGCGGCCTTCGCCACTTCCGGGCCATTGACGAATTTAATGAATTCCCATGCCGCCCGCTTATTGGCGGAGTCGGCGGAAATCGCGTAAAGTTCGTTCAAATAGACAGTCGCGGAAGTATCCGGCGAAGCCGGATCGATCGGAACCGTTACAATGCCCCAATCGAAATCCTTGGCATTCTTATTGTACATCTTCCGGTTTTTCAGTTGGTTTATATACCATGGTCCTTCTATAACCATTGCGGCCTTGCCTGCCAGGAATTTATTATCGTCGTTCCGCATATAGACAGGTCCGTCCTCATCGTTGCGCGGCGGGGCAACATGGATGGCCTTGCTCCGTACCGCATCCGCCGTGGTCTTAATGGCGTTCTTCCAGCCGTCGGAATTGATGAGCAGCTTCTCCCCCTTCGCATCGACCAGCTGCAGCGAAGAAGTGGCTGCGATTTTTCTCAGCAGGTCATTCGCTTGACCGTATTCCTCATAGATTCCGTATATTTGGTCCTCTCCCGTTCCGATATTGGCGAAGCGGTTGGACAAATCAATGACTTCTTGCCAAGTCATCTTGTTGCTCGGCTCTTGGATGCCGTGCTCCTTGAACAGATCGGCATTAAAGTACATGACATTCGTATAGAAAGACGGAGTCAATCCGTACATAGATCCGTTCCCTTTCTCGCGAATCATATCAATAAGGCCGGGCATATAACCCTCTAAATCGAACTTCTCCTGCGCAATTACGGCATCCAGATTGTATAGCTTGCCTTCCTGCGCATGTTCGGAATAGGCCTCCTGATCGAGAAACATAACGTCAGGCTTATACTTTTCGAGGATCTTCTTCTCCGCCTTATAATCGACTGGACCTTCCAGGTTCGCATAAATCTCATTCGTGCTGATCACTTCGAATTCGATTTCTGGAAACTTCACATTGAAATAATTGCCGTATTCATGATAAAAGCTGTTTTCGTCGTGGTACAGTACTTTAAGTTTCCCCTTACCGTCTTCCCCTAGTTCCTCCAATACCGGCTTTTCCCCGAAGCAGCCGCTAATGAGAGCGATTACGGTTAACATCAGTATTGCGATTTTCCATTTTCCAGACAAAATTTCATCCCCCTTTCTCCATTTTCCACCAATAAGTATATCGCTCCGTTACCAGTATTCAACTATTGTGATAAAAACTTAAGATTATTGTTAGCTTATTCGCCGGAATTCTACAAAAAAAGCCGCCGCACTCTCTTGTGCAGCGGCTCTTTCTCCGACCATCCCTATTATTTCTGTTATTTTTTCGGTTGACGCTTCTCCTTCAACCATTTTGGAGCGCCTTTGTTCTTCCGATCGTGATGGCGCTCCCCTTTCGGGCGCGGATCACTTTCATTGGCAGAGACACGCGGGCGGGAACGTGTCGGCTTCGCTACGCGTTTATCGTTCGGATCATAGATGCGTCCGTCATAGTAGGCGCGCTCTTGAATGACGATGCCAAGCTCGCGCTCGAATTTGCGCATGATGAAGCGCTCCCGCGATGTAATGATGTTTACCGATGTCCCGCGCCGTCCCATACGTCCCGTGCGGCCTGCCCTGTGCACGTAGTGCTCGGCATCAAACGCAGGCTGCACGCTGAACACGTACGGCAGCTCCGGTATATCTAGGCCGCGTGCAGCAATGTCAGTGGCTAGCAGCAGCTGGAATTGCCCCTCCCGGAAGCGGCGGATGACATTGACCCGCTCCTGCTTCGGCGCATCTCCATATAAGGAAGCGACCGACAGTCCGACGTGAGCGAGCTTCGCTTCCCATTCGCCGATCTGGCTCATGTCGTTCACAAAGATGATCGCCTGCTTCGGATTCCAATGGCGCACGAGGCGGCGCAATGTATCGATCTTGTCGCGCTCCTCGCTTACGAACACGAGATGCTGAATCGTATCGGCTATCCGCTTCTCGGGCTCGATGCCGATATGCTGCGGCTCGCGCATCCACCGCTCGGCCAGCGTCTTTACTTCCGTCGGCAGCGTAGCGGAGAAGAACAGCAGCTGACGGTCACGCAAAGCGCTTTGCATAATCGCCTCCGTATCGCGAGCCCCGCCCTTTTGCAGGACATGATCAACTTCATCCACGACGATCGTGCGTACCTCATGCATTTTCAGCTTGCGCACTTCAATAAGCTCGTGTATCCGTCCCGGTGTTCCGACTACGAGCTGAGGCCGCTCCTTTAATTTCTCCACTTGCCGTTTCAAGGCGGCACCGCCGATAAGCGCAGTCGTTTGAATGCCGCTGCCCTCACAATAGTATTCCGCTTCCCGCACAATTTGCATGGCAAGCTCTTGCGTAGGAGCGACGACGACGGCTTGCGTTGTCCGCTGATCCTTATCTATATTCATAAGAAGCGGAAGCAAATAGGCAAGTGTCTTTCCCGTTCCCGTCTGTGACCCGGCCAACACGTCCCGGCCTGCGAGAGCAGCTGGAATCGCTTCGACTTGGATCGGGGTCGGCGTGACGATTTCCTTCGCCTGCAACCGTCCCAGCAGCTCCTCATTGATTTGTAATGAAGCAAAGGTTGTACTCAACATGCATCGTTCCTCTCTATGGAAGTATTTCCACGTGTGCCTTCATTATATCGAAAAGAGTCAACTCCTCCAACTTTCTTTCCCGGCAAAGTTATGGTAGCCTGATCATACATCTATCTCGAACTGTAGAGGAGGTCGCTGTATGAACGATTCTAATCATAGTTGGACAGCTTCATTCGATGCGCTCATTGTAAAATATGCGGAGCTTCTCACCGGACATTCTGATGAAGCCACCGTAGAGAAGGTCAAGTTATGGGCGCTGTACAATCATATGCACAAGACGATGCCGAACCTGACCCGCCACTGGAATGAATCGCATCCAGAGGGCAAAGCTGCCGTTCGCTCATTATTCGAAGAAATGAAACAAATGAACGAAGCCCACCGTCAAAGCGGTACCGAAACATAACCTCGTCTCCATGCCAAAGCAAGCAAAAAAGTCCGCTCATTCTCTGTCGCTTCCATACGCAACATAGCATGAGCGGACCTTTCTATGGCCTATCAAGCTGATTATTCGATTCAGAGCCAACTGTAGTTCAATTATTTCTTATTCAGGAATTTGGCTGCCACATGATTGGACAAACGAGGAAAAAGAGAGTAAAGGCGCGTCCCAATGGCTCCCAGCCACGGCAGGTCTACTTCCTGTCTGCGCGTCTCCATGATGCGCACAAGATGGCGAACGACCTTCTCCGGCGGCATCATGAACCAGCGGACATTATTCACATAATGACCTGACGGATCAGCCAGTTCGAAGAAGGGGGTGTCGATAGGGCCTGGATTGACGGCAGACACCGCAACTCCGGTCCCTGCCAATTCCATGCGCAGCGCATTCGTAAAGCCAAGCACGGCGTGCTTCGTCGCACTGTACCCGGTAGATTTAGGGGATCCGATCTTGCCTGCCATTGAGGCCACGTTCACGATATGCCCGTCACGACGTGCCAGCATATGAGGGAGCACCGCCTTCGTGCAGCGCACGATACCCATGTAGTTGACGTCCATCATGGCCGCAAACTGCGCCACAGTCATGTCTACCGCACGTTCGAATTGTCCGAAGCCCGCATTGTTAAGCAATATATCGATATGGCCGTACCGCTCCAGCACATTGGCTACGACACGTTCAACATCGTCATCGTTCGTGACGTCCATCGTATAGACGGCATGCTCTGATGCAATGCCTAAGACGGAAGCCTCCAGCTTCTGCAAGGAACGTCCGGTGAACACCGGGATTGCCCCTTTTACAGCCACGGCACGTGCGGTCAATGCGCCGATACCGCTCGACGCGCCCGTAATCAGCACGATTTTACCCTTCAAATCCATTCTTCATACTCCTTTAATCCTGCCCTGGGCTGCAGCCCTCCACATTTCCGCTTCCGAAGCGCTGCAGCCTCTGCATCATGCATTAGGATACGATACTAATCTTATCACTATAGCCGAAATGCATGAGCACATCAAACCGCCCGATGCCTCCCATAATGAGCGGTACGGCCATCGCCTGATTAATCGGCCCCGAGTGCTCAGAGGACACCAGCAATTGAGGCGGTGTAATATCGACACGCAATCCTTGGTTATACATTAACGTCGTAGCGTTGCCGCTTATCATATTCCCTAACTCCGAAATCGCGCTTTCCCCGATTGTGTCAAGTGCTTCCAGCGGGAAGCCCCCCATCATCGCCGAAGCCATCTTAATCGCCACATCTTCATTTAGTCCAAATGCCACATGACCCGATAATTGTCCCGTCAGACCAACCTGGATGCGGAAATCGTGAGCTCCGCTCCAAGATAACATCTCAAGCTCTCCCCGTTCCGGACGGACCTGCACGATTTGTTCAATGACCGTGCACGCCGATTGCAAAAAAGGATGAATCCATTCGGCTCTCATCTTTGTATCTTTCGCCCCTTTCCGACAATGAGGGAGTAATGTTCGATATCATTCGAACGTCCTATACACCCACTTCTATATGACTATTATACTGAAAACAATGGAGTCGATCACTAGATCATTTGTCTGTTTTTCAATAAAAATGTGCATTTATATGTATTTTGAGCACAAAGAACTACTTCTAAAGCTTTATCTTCTCGTATGGCGCATTCAAACCTTATTCATGAATCCGCGATGTTTACCTTTTTTTCTTATTTTTCAAATAAAATCGGCGACCAAACGATTCAAATATTAAGAATGATGCTTATTTTGGCGATAAATACTTATGTCGAATTAATTCATAAAATGTCGAATCTCTTTCGAATGCACCTTAGGGAGGGCAACTATGTTGAAAAGTATTAAAGCTAAATTGATTCTTTCATTTCTAGTTACAATTCTGATTCCCATTTCATTGATTGGCGTAATTGTACATCGCAGCATGGTAAATGAAATCACCACTAATTTCGTTACATCGACGACGAACGAAATTGCGCAGGTAGACGGCAGAATCTCTCTTTTTTTTGAAACGGTTAATGAGAATGTGCAGATGTTGGCGAACAGCCCGATCGTAACCAAAGCAGATGACACGATCACCTCTTATACGAATCAAACGAAAACTACGAATTCAACATTTTCACAAAACGGCGGCATCGAAAGTGACATTTATAACGAATTCGAACGCTTTGCCGCATCGCATCCGAGAACCTCTGCCGTGTTCTTAGCGGGCGCTCAAGGAAGCTATGTCCAATGGCCGGAAAAAGAAATGGCGGCCAAATATGATCCGCGAACCCGTCCTTGGTACACAGAGGCGCTGGCGAATCCTGATAGAGTGGTGATGACCGAGCCATATTTGAGTTCGGTTAGCGGATTATTGACTATGAGCAGCGTTGCCGTCGTTAAAAACGACAGTGGCAGCCCGGTTGGCGTAGTCGGGATCGATACGAGCTTAGGCAGTCTGACCGAGCAACTCAAAAACATTAAAATCCGCTCAACAGGCTATGTCATCCTGCTTTCCAAAGACGGAACCATTCTTGCTCACCCGCGGGATGCTAAGCTTATTTCCAAAAACATCTCTGAAATAGGTGTGCCCGAATTTGCAAATATCAAAGAAAAAGCAACGGATCAATTCGATATTCAAATAGACGGAACGGACTACATGACGAATCTATACACATCAAAACAAACGGGCTGGAAATATTTATCTGTCGTTGAAAAAAGCGAGCTGACGCAAGAAGCTGACAAAATCGGCATGGTCAATCTCATAACTAGCTCTATATGTGCCATCTTGGCAGTACTGTTGGCGCTTGCGGTTGCCTCGAACATTTCCAAACCGATTCAGACAGTCGTTGCCAACCTGAAGAAGATCAGTTCAGGCGACTTCACACAGGAAGTTCCAGCCCATATCCAGCGGAAGAAGGATGAGGTTGGCGCACTTGGGCAGTCATTGCAAGTGATGCAATCATCCATCCGGAATTTGGTCATGGAGATACGCAGTGCTGCGAATACGCTGGCCGCATCGTCAGAGAAGCTATCGGCTCATACGGAAGAAAGTGCGAATCAGTTAAAAGTAGTCGATTCCATCGTGCAGACAGTAGCTGACGGAGCGGTGACGCAAATGAGAGGAACGGACGAAGGCTCCAAGGCGATGGAAGAAATGACGATTGGCATTCAGCGCATCGCCGAAAGCACGACCAGCATATCCGAAACGTCTCAAGACACAAGCGAGCAAGCGCTGCAAGGCAACGTGCTCATTCAGCAAGCGGTGACGCAAATGAGCGCAATTGATGAGTCTGTGCGGAGCTCGGGGACATTGGTGCAAAACTTAGGCGATCGTTCGGAGCAGATGGCGCATATCGTCGATGTCATCACCCAAATTTCGTCGCAAACAAGTCTGCTTGCTCTGAATGCATCGATTGAAGCCGCGCGCGCTGGCGAACACGGCCAAGGCTTTGCGGTCGTTGCTCATGAAGTGAGAAAGCTGGCGGAACGCTCGGCGGCTTCCGCCAATGAAATTGCGGAGCTTATTGAGCAAACCCGCGGTGATGCCCGCAAGGCGGTAGAGTCGATGGAAGATGTGCGTCAAAACGTTGGCGACGGCATGATTAAAGTGCAAGTATCAGGCGATATGTTCCAAAGCATCGTAAAAGAAGTGACCGATATAACGGGTCAGATCCAAGAATCCTCGGCGGTTACGGAAGAGATGTCCGCAGGGTCTGAGGAAGTGCTCGCATCCGTGAATGAAATAGCTCACATCGCTTCAAAAAATGCGGATCATTCTCAAGAGCTAGTGCAATTCACTGCACGGCAGCTGGAGGATATGTCCGCTTTGATGAACAATGCCGAAGCATTGAAGCAGATGGCGCATACCTTGAATCAAATGATTAGCCAATACAAAGTATAACCAATCCAAAGGGGCTGTCCCGACAGGTCTGCATGACTTGAAGGACAGTCCCCATTTATTCGTGGTCCGCCCAGTCGGCCAAAAGTGCAAAATGGTGGAGCAGGAATAGTCCCTGCTCCACCATTTTTTCGTTTTTACGCATTGCCGCTTTCCCTTCGAAATAGAACGGATTTTCTTTGCTCAAAATAAATTTTCGCGAATTTTGATATATCGTATCCTCTACCGTTGTGTATCCGATATACGGAATCGACATCAAGCTTGGTGTACTACTTCCAAAGCTTTATTTACTCGCATGCGCAGCAAAAGCATGTTCATGAATCCAAAATTTTTCTCTTGCCATCTATTTTTCATAAAAGATAATGGGCGACGAAACGACTCCTATATTAAGAATGATGATTTTTTTGGCGATAAATACTTATGTCGAATGTCTTTCAATTGCATCTTGAGGGAGGTCCCCCATGTTGAAAAGTATTAAGGCTAAACTGATTGTTTCATTTTTAATTGCGATTCTGATCCCGATTTCATTGATTGGCGTAATTGTACATCGCAGTATGGTGAATGAAATCACCACTAATTTCGTTACATCGACAACGAACGAAATTTCACAGGTCGACGGCAGAATCGCCCTTTTTTTCGATACAGTGAAAGAGAATGTGCAGTTCTTGGCAACCAGCCCAATCGCCAACAAAGCCGATGGCACCATCACTTCATACATGAAGCAGGCGCAAAACAGGAAGGCAACACCTTCGCAAAACGGCGGCATTGAAACCGAGATTTATAAGGAGTTAGAGCGCTTTGCCCATACGCATCTGAACACGTCTTCCGTGTTTTTGGGCACTGCTGACGGCGGCTACGTGCAATGGCCTGAAGAAGAAGTGGCCGCCCAATATGACCCGCGCTCCCGTCCTTGGTACACCGATGCGTTGGCGAATCCCGATCAAGTGACTATGTCTGAACCGTATGCAGATGCGGTCAGCGGCACTCTGAAAATGAGCAGCGTAACCGCCGTCAACAACGTCAGCGGCAAGCCGCTGGGCGTAATCGGACTCAACATGAGCCTGAGCAAACTGGCCGAGCAGCTCGAAAACATTAAAATCCGGTCGACAGGCTATGTCATCCTGCTCTCCAAAGACGGAACCATTCTTGCCCATCCGCGGGATGCTCAGCTTATCTCTAAAAACATCTCTAAAATAGGCGTGCCCGAATTTGCGAATATCAAAGAAAAAACAACGGATCATTTCGATGTGAACATAGACGGTACTAGCTACATGACGAATCTATATACATCAAAACAAACGGGCTGGAAATACTTATCTGTCGTTGAAAAAAGCGAACTGACCCAAGAAGCCGACAAAATCGGCATGGTCAATCTCATTACCAGTTCGGTATGTGCTATTTTGGCCGTACTGCTGGCGCTTGCAGTTGCCTCGAACATTTCCAAACCGATTCAGACGGTCGTTGCCAACCTGAAGGAGATTAGTTCAGGCGACTTTACAAGGGAAGTTCCGGCTCATAATCAACGGAAAAAGGACGAGGTCGGCGCACTGGGACAATCATTGCATGTGATGCAATCCTCTATCCGGAACTTGGTCACGGAAATACGCAGCGCCGCAAATACATTAGCCGCATCTTCGGAACAGCTGTCCGCCCATACTATGGAGAGCACGAATCAGATTAAAGAAGTCGATTCGATCGTCAAGACCGTCGCTGCAGGCGCGGAGACACAAATGCGCGGGACAGAAGAGAGTTCCAAAGCGATGGAAGAGATGGCTATCGGCATTCAGCGCATCGCTGAGAGCACGACCAGCATATCCGAAACGTCGCTCGATACGACCGACCAGGCGAAACAAGGCAACATGCTGTTGCAGGAAGCGGTGCAGCAAATGAACACGATTGATGAATCCGTTCGGAACTCGGGGGTATTGGTACAAAATTTAGGTGACCGCTCGGAGCAGATGGCCCATATCGTCGATGTCATCACCCAAATTGCGTCGCAAACGAACCTGCTTGCCCTTAATGCGTCAATTGAAGCTTCCCGTGCCGGCGAACATGGCCAAGGCTTTGCCGTCGTCGCCCATGAAGTGAGAAAATTGGCGGAGCGCTCGGCCGCTTCTGCCCGCGAAATTGCGGAGCTGATTGAAGAAACGAGAAATGATGCCCATAAAGCAGTGCAGTCGATGAATCACGTTCGTGAAAGCGTCGGTGACGGAATATATAAAGTGCAAAATTCGGGCGATATGTTCCAACGCATCTTATCGGAAATTACCGATATTGCGAACCAGATTCAAGATACTTCCGCGGTTACGGAAGAGATGTCCGCTGGCTCAGAGGAAGTTCTCGCTTCCGTGAATGAAATCTCGCATATCGCAGAAAAGAACGCGGAGCATTCCACCTCGCTGGTGGAGTTTACGAATCAACAGCTGCTTGATATGTCCACTTTGATGAACAATGCGGAGCAGCTGAATCAAATGGCGCAAACATTGAGCCAGATGATCAGCCGGTACAAAGTATAAAATCCCAATGGCCAAAATACAGTCTGCATATCGTTTTGCGGCCCTGCTCGTACACTTCATTGTACATTTTCCAATGGGGTTTACCTATATAAGTTGAACTATAAACCTTCCGAGTAATTGATTGTGTGCGATGATATTCATACGGCCCAGGGCTGAACGCTAGACTGTACTCCTTTTCCAATCCTCCATTGGATTTTCTCCAACGGAATAGCACATATATCTTTTTACGGTCAGGTTTCATTGGAGTTCATCCAATGCTTTGTCACTCATTCCACAGCAAACGCTGAAAAACAGCAGATCCACTGTACGAAATACAGTCTAAATGCGGTTTAACCGACTAATTGGTACTTTCTACTGGATGTTTTCCAATGGGACTTACTTCGAGCGGGGCAAACAATGCAGTTCAACTTATATAGACTGCCTCCGCCAGGTTCCAAAACGCAAAAAAGTGGTGCAGGAATCATTCCTGCACCACTTTTTTTTACGCCAGCTTCGGCTTGTTATTATTTATCCAACAGGCCGCGCTGCATCGCTTTCCATACCAATTGTGAGAACAGGCTGTTCGACCATGCGAACCAAGCGCGGGTAAACACGTTCGGATCATCCGCCAAGAAGCCTTCATGCATAAAGCCAGTATCCGCATCGGTAGCTTCCAGCATATTGATCATGGCGAGCATTTCATTGTCGTTGTCAGCCGTCAAGCCCTGCATGGACAACGCCATATGCCATACGTATCCGTCCGGTGTATGCGGGCTGCCGATACCTTTTGCCGCTTTCCCTTCAAAATAAAACGGATTTTCTTTGCTCAAAATAAATTTGCGCGTATTTTGATAAATCGGATCCTCTACCGTTGTATATCCGATATACGGAATCGACATCAGGCTTGGCGTACCCGCATCGTCTATTAGGCAATGATTGCCGAAGCCGTCCGTCTCGAAGGCATAGATCTTGCCGAATGTCGGATGATTGTATACCCCGTACAATTGAATGCCGTGGTTGATTTCTTCCTCGAGCTTCGCCATTTCACTGACAAGCGCTTCGTCACGGAAGCCATACTTCGCAATCTCTTGCATTTGGCGCAAGCTGACGACAGCGAACATGTTCGAAGGAATGTTGTAATGGAAGTCGCATGCATCGTCGCTCGGACGGAAGCCAGACCAGGTCATTCCCGTATAGTTCACCGGCATTCCGAGACCGTCATTGCGCAGTGTGTCGATAATCGGACAGTTCTCGCGCATGAAGCGGTACGGCGATTTCTCAAAGTGGTGCTGTTCTGTTTTCCATACGTCAACGATTTTGCGCATCGCCATTTTGAAGTTCGTATCGAAAATATCGGTGCGGCCGGTTTCTTTCCAATACGTATAGGCAAGGCGAATCGAGAAGCACATGGAATCGAGCTCGTATTTGCGTTCCCATACCCAAGGGGACATGTCCGTCTGGTCATTGGCATCCCAGTGCCAGTCGTTAGCCGTTTCATTGAACGCGTTTGCATACGGGTCAATATTGATATAGTACATATGGCGCTTAATCAAGCCGCCGATAATATGCTGTAGATCTTCGTCATCCTTCGCAAAAGGCACATAATGAATAACCTGTTCGACCGAATCGCGCAGCCACATCGCTGGGATATCTCCGGTCAAGACGAAGGTTGTGCCGTCATCCAGCAATTTCGTCGTCGTTTCGAGCGTATTTGGGAAGCAGTTCTTGAACAGCTTCAGCAGCTTAGGGCGATGCGCCAGCTTCTGCTCTGCTTCTTCCAAGACGCGATGTACCGCCTGAGGCAATTCAAACTTAGGCACATCAATTTTCGGCAATCGGAATTGTTCCATGATTTCATCCTCCACTTGTTCTCCACATGATGATGTCTCTACAATCACGAGTACGCACGAGCTGAAAAGAACCGCTTGTCCGTCGTGACTTCCTTCAGTTTACATGGAAACGTTTCAGCTTGCTAGATGAAAGAGCGAACTTTATTAGGTTGCACAAAAATGTTCGACAAAAGGATCGCCAACACGGCGCATCCATTGTTCCATCTCCTGCTCTAGACGCTCCACATGCTGCTTCATCCCCGGCTCATGCGCAAGGTTGCGCGTTTCAGCAGGATCTTCAGTCAAATCAAAAAGTTGAAGCGTGTCTGTTCCTTCATTGCTCCAATCGGAGCGGCGGTAGCGGATCAGCTTCCAGCGTCCGTCCTTCACCATGCGCTGCGTATCTTTATATAACGAGTAGATAGTCTCCCGTCCTTCGTCTCCATTTCCAACCATGAGCGGCTTCATGCTGCAGCCTTCCACGGTAGCAGGAATGTCTATACCTGCAACATCACACAGAGTAGGCATAATGTCCATCTGATACACCAGTCCGTCAACTGCTTCTCGTTCCGGTACGCCTGGTCCCGCCATCAGCCACGGAATGCGAATGCTGTGCTCGTATAGATTCTGCTTGCCCATCAGGCCGTGCTGTCCAACGGCAAGCCCATGATCTGACGTGTACACAACGATCGTATCCTGCAGTCGTCCGCTGTCATCAAGCGCTTGCACAATACGTCCCATCTGTGCATCCTGATGTGTAATCATTGCATAGTAGTCGGCGATATGCTGACGAACCTCATCCGGATCACGCGGCGAAGCGGCGAGCCCTTCGTCACGAATGTGCATCTCGCCATTATCGAATAGATGCTCCACTGCGAAGTTGGCCGGGAGCTGCAGCGCATTCGCATCATAATGCGACGCATACGGCTCTGGCGCAGTCCGCGGATCGTGCGGTGAAGTGAACGCCACGTAGAGGAAGAAAGGTTCCTCCTTCTCATAGGATCGGATAAATGATTCAGCTTCATTCGCGAACAGCTCCGTCGAGAAGGTCATCTCCATCCTGCGCATATCGGCAGTGTACGCTCCGGTCGGATCGTACGGATAGACAGGCACTTGGCGGTGATCGCTCATGCCCCCGAAGAAGATCTGATTCCCGCCACAGAAGCTGCGGTTGAAGCTGGCCTTATCATTGTGCCATTTCCCGACCGCATATGAGTAATATCCATGTGCTCTGAACGTTTCCGCCATCGTTACCTTCTGGGGGGAAATGGTAAGCTTCTCCATTGTATCTCCCAAGTCTTGCTTCACCGTAGCGCCGAAGATGGAAGCTCCCGTATTCAAGCAGGCACGGCATGGGGCGCAGACCGCCCCATCCATCCCGCCGATAATATTCGTACTCTGAAAGCTTACACCGCGCTTGGACAGCGCGTCCAGCGTCGGCGTCTCTACTTCCGTATTGCCGTGAGCGCGAATCGATTCATAACGATGATCATCAGCTACCATAAAGACAACGTTCGGTTTACGCTTCGAGTCTTTGAGCATTGTGCCTACCCCCAATTCGTTATGAGTGAGTTGCGGCTTATCCTTTAACGGCCCCCGCAGTCATCCCTTGCATTATTTTCTTATAAAATGCGAGATAGGTCAAAATAACAGGTAACACAACGATAACCATTGCCGCCATCATCTGCGGATAGTTGACCGTAAATTGTCCGTTAAAATTGGTCAAGCCGACCGGCAGTGTACGAAGCTCCGGACTCTTAATCAACACGAGTGCGAACGGGAATTCGTTCCATGCACCGAGGAAATACAAAATAATCGCCGTCGAGATAACTGGCAGACACATCGGAAGCACAATCGTCAGTACGCGGCGTGTCGTCGAGCTGCCATCGATCGCTGCTGCCTCTTCCACCTCAAGCGGCACAGTCTTGATGAAGTTCTCGAATAGGAAGATCCCCATTGATAAGTTAAAGGCAACGTAAGGCAGGACGAGTGTTATCCGTTGGTCCAACAATCCGAGCGACTTGAACTCGACGAACACCGGGATAAGCAAGCCGTGCACCGGGATAAGCATACCAGCCAGGAACATGAAATAAATGACGCCACGTCCCGGGAAGTCGAACCGCGCCAATATATAGGCTGCCAAGAAACTGATGACAACAGTCAGCACGACGGTCAGCACGGTTACGATGACACTGTTCACAAAGTACGTATCCATCTTCCCGATACGGAACGCGTCGATATAGTTCTGGAAATTCAACCGCGTCGGCAAAGAAATAATGTTCGTGTTAAACTCCTGCTGTGTCTTGAGCGAAGAGTAAATCATCCATAGGATCGGGAATATGCATGACAACGACATGATGAACAAAAAGAGATTGATAAGAATCCGCGGTATGAGCGTCTTCAGCTTAGTCATTGCTCTTCCCTCCAATCAAGCGGCTAATCATGATGAGCCCGACACTAAGTACCATAATGCCGATGGAAATTGCACTGCCGTACCCGAGCTTGAACGCTTTGAACGACGTATCATAAGCGTATTGCGCCATAACAGTCGAGGAGTTGCCCGGGCCGCCGCCGGTCATAACGAAGATACTGTCGAACGCCTTCATGTTCCCCGCAATACAGAGCATCACAGCAATTTTGAGTGTATCTTTCATTAACGGCAATGTAATATACAACGTCTTCTTCATGCCTGTGGCGCCATCAATCTCCGCCATTTCGTACACTTCACCGTTAATGCTTTGCATAGAGGCCATGAAAATAATCAAGTAGAACCCGATATATTGCCACACGATCGGTGCTGTTACGGAATACATGACGACGTTCGGGTCATCGAGCCACGGTTTAATCCAAGATTCCAGTCCCAAACTTGTCAAGAGCCAGTTCAGAAGTCCTGCATCGTTGTTATAAATCATCGACCACAGAAAGCCGATAACGACGGACGACAATACGACCGGGATAAAAATAACGGTACGGTGGAACTCACGCCATTTCACCCATTTATTCATCAAGAATATGGCAATTATGAAAGCTATCCCAATCTGCCCGATAACGCTAAAACCAACAATCAGCAAGTTATTGATAAAGGCTCCCCAGAACTTCTCATCCTGCAGGAGGATTTGATAGTTCTTCAGGCCGATCCATTCCATCTTCGGACCGCCGGACCATTTATAGAAGCTGTACCGTAAAGCGAGCACCAACGGGACTAGCACCATAAATGCATAAATGACAACGCCTGGAATCAAATATGCAAAAAACGTCCAGCGTTTGGGACGGATTGCGGTGTTATTCATCACGGTTCTCTCCTCTCTCTGTTTCGATTTCATCAGGATAACGATTCTCCCGGGCATGCGCCCGGGAGAATTATCCCTATCCTATCCAAGTTTCTCTATCTATCTAACTAATCCATTTATCTCTACATTTCGTTGTCGAATTCTTTTTGCATCACTTCTGCTGCTTTTTCTGGTGTAATCTGACCGATCAGCATATCTTGCATTGCTGCGTTCATCGATTCAGTCAAGCCAGGAGACAAGCGGGAATCGTAAATCGGTACATACTTCGTTGTTTCAAGCATTTTCACCATTTTTTTCGTCATTGGAGACAGATTCAATTCATCCATGTTTTCCACTTTGCTGGATGGAATATCGCCATATTTCAGAATGACTTTCGCTGCATCTTTGTCAGACAAGAATTTCAGCATTTTCGCAACATCATCCAATTTGGCTTTGTCGATATTTACGTTGACAGCATAAGCCCAACCGCCGCCGCCGGATACACCGTTCTGTTCGCCTTTGGCACCGTTGATAGCCGGGAAGATAGCCAACTCTGTCTTGTCGAGAATTTCTTGCGGGCCGCCTGTTTCAACCGCGTTGCTCGCCCAAGCGCCTTCAATAAACATCGCTGCTTTACCGTTATAGTACAGTGTCTTCATTTGGTTGTTGTCGATCGAGTTCATGTCGGTGTTGAACGCGCCGCGCTTCGCCAAGTCTTGGAACAAAGTGAGCGCTTGTACGAATTCAGGGTCTGTAAATTTAGAGCCTTGATTGTTAACAAGCTTATTGAACCATTCCGTACCGGTGAAACGATCACCAAGCGTAGACATGTAGCTAGAGTTTGCAAGCCATTTTCCTTTGTTTCCAAAAGCAATCGGCGTGATGTCTTTCGCTTTCAAATTATCAATAAGCTTCAGGAAATCATCCCACGTCTTCGGAAATTCATTGAAGCCTGCTTGCGCTATGAGATCTTTGTTGTAGTAAATAGAGTGTGTCGGACCGCCGGAGAATTGGATTCCGTACGTTTTGCCGTCTACTTGATACGTATCAAGCGCACCGTCCACGAAGCCATTTTTCCAATCCGCATCTTTATCAAGCATCTCATCGACTGACATTACTAGTCCGTTCTCGACGAACGTCGTTACCATCGAGCTCTTAATAAGGAAGACGTCTGGCAGCTCGTTCGCTGCGGCCAATGTTTTGATTTTCGTCTCATAGTTATCATGAGACTGAACTTCCTGATCCAATTTAATGTCAGGATTTTCTGTAATGAATGTGTCCAGCAATTCCGCTTGGTGAAGGCCGCCGCCTTCTGCGTTTTTGTCAAACATATGCATAAATTTAATTGGTTCTTTCTTGCCTTCTGCCTGCTCACCTGAGCCGGAAGAGGATTGGGACGAGCCGCAGCCTGCAACCACCAAAGCCATGCAGGAAATAAGCAGCATGGACGTCCAACGTTTTAACCCTTTTTTCATGTTGTGTACACCCCTCGTGTATGTCTTCATTAGACTTGCTAACGTTTACAACTTAAGTATAGGAAATTCATACAAGTAAATAAGTAGAGAGAATTATTAAAATGTCCGTTTTTTTAGCCTCTTCGAGTAACTATTACTTTTATTTCCTGAATTGCCCCTGTGAGTGCCTTTCACGAAATATCGTTACTCATCATATGGAAAATGCAGCGCGGGACCTACTCCTTCAAAATTTCAGCACCATGTTATCTCTTCTATTCTCCCCTTAGTCCCACTATCTCCTTGATTCAGTATCCCAGTCGTAAAACCGCTCACATCCGAACATCTGCCTATTTTTCGATTTCCGATATGTCTATTTATCCCGATTGCCGAAATCCCCATTACCTACTCATGCGAATTCTCCCGCTCTTATAGAAACCACTCCTGTCTGCCTATGAGCATATATCACTTTAGTCGTTGGAAAAGCGGTATGTTTGCTTCTGAGCCTGAGGGTGATTGGGCAAAAGGGACTAACAGACGAGTCATTTATTTGCTGCAAGGCAGGTTGGTCAGTTATGTTTAATTGCGAGTTAACCGGTATGGTCAATGATCAAGTCCTGAGTCGGATAAAATGCGGAGAAAGCATAGTGAATAGACAATCAGTTGTGGATGCCCGGGCCAATACCGCAAAAAAGGACAGGATAGCTCGCAAGCCGTCCTTGTCCTCTCGTCCATATTGTGCAATTTAACCGCATTATAACTGATTTCGATACTCCTTAGGTGTAGTGCCCGTATACTTTTTAAAAATATGAGCGAAATATTTATAGTCGTTATACCCGACCTGTTCCGCAACCTCGTACACTTTGAGGCTGACATCCCGCAGGAGTGGCTTCGCCTTCTCCACCCGGAATTTATTCAGCCATTCCGTAAAGTGCTCGCCCGTTTCCTGCTTGAACACGCGGCTGAAATAATTCGGCGTAACGTAGACGTGCCCCGCGATATCTTCGAGCTTCAGCTCCTCCGCGTAATGCTCCTGAACGTATTGAATGGCAACGGAGACGATATTCCGGTAACGGCTTGTCTTATATTGCGAAATGGTTTGGATGAACGATTCGAACATTTTCAGGAGCCACTGCTTCATATCGTGCGCTGTCTCATACTTTTTCACCTCATCATATGGGTTCAAGAGCACCGGATCCAGATCGGTACGCTTCACACCCATCTGCTCTACATGCGTTGTCGCAAGCACGACAAGCTTCACACAGAGCGTCTGAACATGCTGATACGATACGCCTTCCTCCGCACAATGGCGAAACCATTTGTCCAGCCGTTCCTGAATGCCTGCGAAGTCCATCGTCGCAAGTCGTTGCAAGAGCTCGAGTTCTTCTTCCGTAGGGATAAGCATCGGCGATTTCATTTGGGCATGCTCTTTCGCATCAAAGACGATGATTTGCCCTTTGCCACGGTACACCTTGCTTCGAATCGCAGACATCGCCTCCTCCATGCTCGCTGGTACGTTAGCGAGTGAAGAAATGATGCTGCCGATGCCGAGCGTTACCGATAGCTTGACATAACGGCGCACACATTGCTGCATTTCCTCACAGCATGCCGTAATAAGATGCTTATTGCTCATGTTCACACTTAAGAGCACTGCCAGCGTATCTTCCTCTGTGCGGCAGACCGCGGTCGTAAACTTCTCTCCGAACAGCTCTTCTGCAATATTTTGAATAGCGAATTGTATGAGTTCCTTCTCCCGATCCGTCGATTGCTCCATAATGAGACGATAATCGTCAATATCGATAACGACTACGGCATATTCGGGTCCATCCAGCGGAATGTGCAGCTGCCTCGCCCGATCGCGAATCGTCACTTCGTCTTGGTGCTCGCCCTTTAAAAGTCGGTTCAGCCACTTTGCCTGAATGTAAGGCATACTTTCCCGCAGAAGCATGCCATTATGCGATTCCTCATTGTGACGTTCCCGTTCCGCGCGGATTTGATCCCTTAGCTTTGACATCAGCTTTGTCATTTCCTCAGCTCCAACCGGCTTGGTCAAATACTCGCTGACACCGATTTTGAGTGCTTGCCTCGCATAATCGAAATCGTCATAGCCGGACACGATCACGATCTTAATGTGCGGCTTCTGCTCCTTCAGCTTGGCAGCCAGCGCCAGCCCGTCCATCAGCGGCATGCGGATGTCAGTCATTACGATATCAGGCTGCAGCGATTCCGCCAGCTCCAACGCTTCTTGCCCGTTCCTCGCCTCACCGATAATCTCGATGCCAAGCGGCTCCCAATCGATAGAGGTGCGAATACCTTTTCGAATGATGACTTCATCATCTACAATCAATACTTTAATCGCACTCATGTCATATCCTCTCCCGTCTTCCAAGGCTGTATGATTTCTACGATCGTTCCGCCAGCCTCGTTATTTTTGAAGGTCACTCCGTAGTCATCGCCGAAGTAAAGCTGAATCCGGTCATTTACATTTTTAATCGCAAAGCCGCGGTTATTAGCCCCGCTTTCGTGCATGAGCCGCTCCATCTCCGCCACATCGACCCCGGTTCCTGTATCCGAGATGCGATAGATAAGTTTGTCCTCTTGCCGGAATACGTCCACTCGAATGCAACCCGGCTCGCCCAGCTTCTCGATGCCGTGAACAATCGCATTTTCCACGAAGGGCTGCAAGATGAGCTTCACAGTTCGCCCATTAAGTGTATCTTCATTATCGGTTTCCAAATGAAAATCTATCATATCCTCGTACCGCTTTTGTTGAATAATCATGTAATTTTTCAAGTGATTGACCTCGTCGCGAACCGTTGTCAACTCTTGGCCGCTATTCAGGCTGAGACGGAACAGCTTGGATAGCGCCTCGACCAATTGAGCCGTTTCGTATGCCTTCTCCATCCGGCTCATCCAATAAATCGTATCGAGCGTATTATATAAGAAATGCGGATTGATCTGCGCTTGAAACGCTTTAAGCTCCGCTTCCTTCTTCCTCAGCTCCGCTTCATATACCTGATTGACCAGCTCATGAAGCCGCTCGTTCATCCGGTTGAAGCTGCGACCGAGCTGGGCGATTTCATCGTTACTCTGAACTTGCACGCGTCCTTGGAACTGCCCCCGTTCCATCCGCAGCATCAAGCTGCGCAAATGCTGAATCGGGCGGATAATCCGCTTCGAGAACAGGATGGCGGTAACGACACACACGACGAGTGACGCAATCATAGCGATGAGCATTATTTTCGTAATAACGGCGTTCTCTTCCAGCATCTCCTTGAGCGGAACGGCATGCGCGATCCGCCAACCGGTCTTGGCAATGCCCGCATACGTAATCAAATACCGTTCCTTATCCATAGCAACCGTATAGTAGCCGTGATCCCCCTGGGCCTGATCTGGAAACTCGAAGTTATCCGGAAGCTTGGAATAGACGTTGTCATCCACCGTCGACGTTAACACAAACCCCTCTTCATTCAGCAAATAGAAGCTGTCGCGGGTGCCGATGCGCTGCTGGTTCAGCAGTTGGCGCACATAATTCAGATCGATATTAACTTGAACCATGCCAAGCCGGCGTCCGACATTGTTCACATCCCGAATTTCGCGGATAAAAGACAGTGTCTCATAGTTGTTGTGCTTCTGTATGAACCACAACGGCTTGCCGCGCAGCCGTTTCACCTCTTCCAGCATCATGCCATTCATGCTGACAGCCTCCGGGTGTGTGCTGAACGTTACCCCGTTCTCGCCCTGCAAATAGATGGAGTGAATGAATTCCTTCATATTGGTGAGATGAAGGAAGAACCGTTCCATTGATGAGATTTCTCGCTCGAGGCTTTCATTGGATGCAGGATTGCTAAGCAGGAACCGCCTGACCTCGTCCGATTGGATGAGGAACAATGACGTATCGTGCACATAGTCTGTCATGAACTGCACATTCAGGCCGACCTGCGCGACAGTGTTAAGATCAGACACCGACACTTTCTGCTGCAAAATATCTGCCGACCACCAATAAGAAATGGAGCCAATGAGCAATATCGGAATGCACACGAGCAGAACGGTGAATTTGAAAATTTTGTGTTGCAAGCTGACAAATGTGCGCGCGCGTATCATAGAGTCGTCTCCTTCGCTGTAGTTATCGTCTGTCAAACATGCTGCTCCGTACCATTTCGTTCAACGTTTCTCATTATACAAAAAGGTTGACAACTTTGCCTACAACACGTCATCTTGATTATAGTGGGAATTTACCGACAACGAATAGAATCCGTTAACGAAAGGGAGGGCCAACATGCCCAACATATGGACGCATTTGCTGTTCGGCCAAGAAGCGCTTGCTCAGGCTGGGCTCGCCGAATGGATTAAGGATGAGAACCGGAAACGGTTGTTCAATATGGGCTGTCAGGGGCCGGACTTCCTGTTCTATCATCAGTTTTTCCCTTGGCAGCGCATTACCGTTATGAACGAAATCGGTTCAGCGATGCATAACGAGTATTGCGGGCCATTTATTCTTGATCTGCTCTCTTCCGTCTCGCCCCAACAGCCGGAGAACCGCGTATATGCCTTGGGATTTCTGCTCCATCATATCCTTGATCGCCATATGCATCCGTATGTATTCGTTCGATCGGGATTCAAGAAATGGGACCATCAACGGTTCGAGGTGCTAATGGACACGCATGTGGTGCGGAAGAAGATGAGTATGGAGACATGGAAGACGCCGGTATGGAAGGAAATCGATACAGGCGGACAATTTCCACAGGATATCGTGCGCTTGTTCGAGGAGCTGTCTAACAAATATTATCCGGAACTCGCCCGTCAGGCCAAGCGTGAATATTGGAACGGCGCGAACCGCGATATGGTGCGTGCGCAACGCCTGTTCCATGATCCATATGGCGTAAAGACGGTATTAACCTTCAAGCAAATCGAGCCGTTTGTCTATAAGCGAAATATTCCGCCCTACGATGTATTGAACGAAGCCCGTACAGCGTGGCCCGACCCGACGGGAACGAACGAAACGTACACGACAAGCATATGGGATATGTGGGACACGGCGCGGGAAGACGCGGCACGCGTACTGACGGCGACGCTCGCTTATTGGAAGGCTCGGGACAACGCCGCGGAAGCGAACGGACCAGATGCAGGACAGGACATCGCAGGTGCCTATAATACGCTGCAAGTAGCAATCGGCAATCGCTCGTATGAGACAGGGCTGGAGATGGAACATAACCGTCCTATTACGGTCGAAGATCCGATATGGCGCATAGGGTGAACAAAACGGACCCTCTTCGCACATTATTTTAATGTGCGAGAGAGGGTCCGTTCTTCCGTTTTAGAGGAGAACACATCATATGTTGCAAAATCAAGCATTCAGCGTGCGGCTATTTCAAGCACCAACGCCTCGAACGGACGCAGCGATGCATTCACGAACATATCGAACGGCACGTCATCGTAATTGCCAATGATGCGTGTAAAGGTGCACCCCTTCCATTCTGGAGGACAGTGGAACGCAGCGTCATGACCCGCGAAATTCAACAGTACGACCCACTCCTTGCCTTCCCAGGAACGTGTATAAGCATAGATGAATTCGTCCTCTTCCAGCCAGAGACGGTAATCGCCGTACACCATAATCGGATTCTGCTTCCGCAACCGGATGAGCGCTTGATAGTAGTAGAAGATGGAGTCCGGATCCGAGAGCGCCTGTTCCGCATTGATATCCGTGTAATTCGGATTGGATTCCAGCCAAGGCGTTCCCGACGTGAAGCCGCCATGCAGAGATGCATTCCACTGCATCGGCGTGCGCGCATTGTCGCGGCCTTTGGCATAAATCGATTTCATCACGTCAGCCGGATCCTTGCCGTATTGCTCCGTATGCTCGCGATACATATTAAGGGTTTCAATATCTTTGTATTGATCGATGCGATCGAAACGGACGTTCGTCATTCCGAGCTCTTCCCCTTGGTAAATATACGGTGTTCCTTGCAACGTATGCAGCAGCGTCGCCAGCATCTTGGCGGATTGCACCCGATACGCGCTGTCGTCGCCGAAGCGAGACACCATGCGCGGCTGGTCGTGGTTATTCAAGTAAAGGCTGTTCCAGCCGCTGTCTGCAAGACCGGTCTGCCATTTGTGCAAAATGGAGCGCAAATCATGCAGCTTCCATGGCGTCACATCCCACTTGCCTCCGGCGCCTGAATCGACCTCCATATGCTCGAATTGGAACACCATGTTGAGAGAACCGTGATTCTCACCCGTAATTTCACGCGCCTGTTCCACCGTAACGCCCGGCATTTCACCGACCGTCATCACCTCATAACGGTCAAGCACCTCCCGCTTCATTTCTTGCAAATGCTCCGTCAGATGCGGTCCGTTCATGAAATGCTCTCCACCCCACGCATACCGTTCCTCGCCGACACTCGGCAGTCCCGGTGTTTTCGAAATAAAGTTGATGACGTCCATGCGGAAGCCGTCAACGCCTTTATCAAGCCACCAGCGCATCATGTCATAGATTTCATCGCGCACGCTCGGATTTTCCCAATTCAGATCAGGCTGCTTCTTGGAGAAGAGATGCAAATAATATTCATCCGTGCACTCATCATGCTGCCATGCAGAGCCGCTGAAGACCGATGTCCAATTGTTCGGTTCATGGTCACCGCGGCCCGGACGCCAATAATAATAATCACGGTACGGACTGTTCACCGATTCGCGCGATGCGGCGAACCAGGCATGTTCATCAGATGTATGATTAACGACCAAATCCATGATGAGCTTCATCCCGCGCGCATGCATCCCGTCTATTAACACTTCCCAATCGGCAAGCGTGCCGAACTCTTCATGTATCGCCCGATAGTCGCTAATGTCATAGCCGTTGTCATCGTTAGGCGATTCGTATACCGGCGACAGCCAAATGACATCGATGCCTAATGTTTTCAAATAATCCAGCTTGGATATGATCCCCTGTAAATCGCCAATTCCATCTCCGTTGCTGTCATGAAAGCTGCGCGGATAAATTTGGTAGACGACAGCTTCCTTCCAAAATGTCCGCTTCGCCCCATTTGTCTCATTCACTTCACTCGTTGGAAACACTTGATCATTCTCGTTCATATGAATGCCTCTCCTTTAATCTAGTTGATCTTGCCTTGGCCTGCTGCCCTTTCGTCGAAGATGCGCACCATAGCGGCGTCAAATTCTTTTGAAGATCCAGGCCGCTTCCTTCTGCTTCGTGCCGCGCACCATGACGAGGTTCTCGCCGCCCAAGCTCCAGAACTTGGGCAGCATGCCCCATCCGTGAATACCGGACAAAAATTCCGTGTGTTCTCCTTTCATGATCGAAGTACTTCCATTATGATGTAGGACCTTCAACTAAGTAACCGCTTATTATGATGAAAAAGGTGTCTATTATTAGCCTGTTGGATGAAGAGGATGCAGTCAATTCTGCAACATGGTGTCTTAAGTGTCTTATGTTTTGATTTCGTTCCTCTCCATTTCTTAGCAAAATACACGATTCAAAATCGATTCGCAGCGTTAATATAAGGGTAAGTGCTTAAAAAATTTTTCAGCACCTAAATATACAAATTATCGCAAGAAAACTACTTCGGAAGCATAAGCTCTTCAAGTAAATACATAACTTTTCGCTCAAACCATCACACTAGATTGGATAGGAGATGACTTTTATGGAGAAGAGCGATACAAAGAAACCTGTCGAGCCGCTGCACACCTTAACGGCCGAACAGGTCATTTCACATTTGCAGACGAGCAAAGACGGCTTGTCGGCAGCAGAAGCGGAAGATCGGCTGCGGCGTTACGGCAAGAACGCACTGCAGGAGGCGGCTGGGAAATCTATCTTCGCGAAGCTGCTGGAACAATTCAAAGATGTGATGATTATTATCCTGCTTATTGCGGCGCTTATTTCCGGCTTATTGGGCGAGTGGACAGATTCACTCATCATTTTGGTTGTCGTCATATTGAATGCGGTGCTGGGGGTTATTCAAGAGAATAAAGCCGAGCAAGCGCTGACGGCACTGAAGCAAATGTCGTCTCCGTATGCCCAGGTCGTACGCGACGGCAAAGCGATGAACATTAAAGCCGAAGACCTCGTACCGGGCGATATTGTCGTGCTGGAAGCTGGCAATGTCGTGCCGGCGGATCTGCGGATTATCGAATCCGCCTCGCTTAAGATTGAAGAAGCGGCTTTAACCGGTGAATCCGTTCCAGTTGAAAAAGGTGTCGAAGCATTAGACAAGGCCGATCTCGTCATCGGGGATCGCAAGAACATGGCCTATATGAGCAGCAATGTGTCCTACGGGCGAGGTATCGGCGTCGTCACGGCGACCGGAGCCGAGACCGAGGTCGGCAAAATCGCCGGCTACATCTCGCAAGAGGAAGATGAGGTTACCCCGCTCCAGACTAAGCTGAACGAGCTGGGGAAATATTTCACATTCATTATTATCGGTGTTGCCATTGTCATCTTCGTCGTCGGATTGATCGAGGGACGGGAAATTTTCGAGATGCTCCTCACTTCTATTTCGTTGGCGGTAGCTGCCATACCGGAAGGCTTGCCTGCGATCGTTACGATCATCCTGGCACTGGGCGTTCAGAAGATGGCGAAGCGCAAGGCAATTATCCGCAAGCTCCCGGCAGTGGAAACGCTCGGCAGCACAGAAATTATATGCTCGGACAAGACAGGTACGTTAACGCAGAACAAAATGACCGTCAAGCATGTCTATCTGGACGGTGCCTTGCACCCGGCGGAAGAACCATTGCAGCAAGTCGAGGGTTCTGAGTCGTTCCTGCAAGTGATGACGCTCTGCAACGATTCGAAAATTACAGAAGGAGCAAGTGATGCGGCCGGGACGCAGAACAACGTATCTTTCATCGGAGATCCGACAGAAACGGCACTGGTCGATTTCGCGCTGGCAAAGGGATTGGATAAGCGCGATGGCGAACGGCACTATCCGCGCACAGCCGAAATTCCATTCGACTCCGAGCGCAAATTGATGACGACGATTCATGACATGTCGTCGCATCGAAATGTTGAAGCGGCAAGCCCATACCGAATCATGACGAAGGGCGCGCCTGATGTTCTGCTTGAACGCTGCAGCCATATTTTCATTCATGGCACTGTTGTGCCTATGACGAGCGAACACCGCCATGACATCGCCGCAGCGAATAAAGAAATGGCCAGCAAGGCGTTGCGAGTATTGGCACTTGCCTATCAGGATGCAGAGCGGCTGCCGGAAGAGTTGACCACCGAAGCGGTGGAGCAAGGGCTTGTCTTCAGCGGTCTTGTCGGCATGATCGATCCGCCGCGGGAAGAAGTGAAGGAAGCGGTGCGCATTTGCAAGATGGCGGGTATTCGTCCCGTTATGATTACGGGTGACCACCGGGATACAGCCGCCGCCATTGCCAAGGAACTAGACATTATCCAAGACGAAAGCGGCGTACTGACCGGTACCGAGCTGAATCAGATTAGCGACAAGGATTTCGCAGACAAAGTGACAGAGTATTCCGTCTATGCGCGGGTATCGCCTGAACATAAGGTTCGCATCGTTCAAGCTTGGAGGAAGAAGGGCAAGATTGTCGCTATGACCGGTGACGGTGTGAACGACGCGCCTGCGTTGAAGACATCAGACATCGGGGTTGGAATGGGGATTACCGGTACGGACGTGTCAAAAGGAGTGTCTGATATGGTGCTGGCCGACGACAACTTCTCGACCATTGTCGTCGCCGTGGAAGAGGGCCGGAAAGTGTACAGCAATATCCGCAAGACGATACAATATTTGCTGTCGGCCAACTTGGGTGAGGTCGTAACGCTCTTCATTGCAACGCTGTTGAATTGGAAAATACTGTTCCCGATTCATATTTTGTGGATTAACTTAGTAACCGATACACTGCCTGCACTTGCACTCGGCTTTGAGCAAGCGGAATCCGACATGATGAAGCGGCCGCCGCGCAAAGCCTCGACAAGCATTTTTGCGGATGGGGTTGGCAGCAGCATCGTATACCAAGGGTTGCTGGAAGCAGCGCTTACGCTATTTGCGTATTACTGGGGACATACGCATTATTCTGAGAACGTCGCGATCACGATGGCGTTCGCCACGTTGGGCTTAATCCAGCTTACCCATGCGTTCAATGTGCGCTCCAATAAACATTCGTTGTTCAAGATCGGATTTTTCTCGAACAAATATATGAACTATGCGGCCCTCATTTCCGCGCTGCTCGTCATCGTGGTCGTCGTAATCCCGGGCTTGAACGATTTATTCAATGTCGTCATGTTGAATACAGAGCAATGGATCGTCGTCATTGCGGCGTCGCTCTCGATTGTTCCAATTGTGGAGATCGTGAAGCTAGTGACCCGCTCGCTGAACAAGCAAGCTTAACCCTGCTTCCTGCGCTATTGAAAAGCCCCTTGCATCACCCCTTATTGTTGTTGATAACAATAAGGGGTGATGTTTCTATTTCCCGCTCTATTTCAAAGGCATGCTGGACGATGCCGACGACGTTGTCCACATCTCCTCTTCCCGGTCCGCCTCCATGCGACCCTTCTCGATGTTGACGAAAATAAGCAGCATGATACCGACAATAAAGAAAAGCAATATGGATAGAATGGCAAGCCGCGTCGAGCCGGTCAACAACCCGACGGCTCCGAACACGGCCGGGCCAATTGAGGCCGAGACTTTGCTCGATAAGCTTAAGAAACCGAAAAATTCGGTCGCTCGGCTGCGCGGCACCATTTGACTGTAAACAGAACGGGACACGGCTTGGCTTCCTCCCTGAACCATCCCGACCATGAACGCCAAAATGTAGAAGTGAAGCGCAGTTGTCATGAAATATCCGAGAAACACGATGACGATATAGGTGCTGAGTGAAATATAGAGCGAACGCTTCGAACCAAGCCGGTTAGCGAACTTGGCGAACAGGAACGTAAACGGAATGCCGACGAACTGTGTAATGAGCAACGCAATAATGAGATGACTCGTCTGAATTCCAATTTCAGCTCCATAAATAGCTGACATGCCAATGATGGTAGATATGCCGTCATTAAAAAACCAGAAGGCAAAAATGTATTTAATCAGTTCTGGATAATGCTTAATTCTCTTTACGGTCTGAAAAATACGTCCAAAGCCGCGCTTCGCATAATACGCAACTGGCCAACGTTCAGTTCGAACCGGATCACGCAAATTTTTGAACAGCGGCATGGAGAAGAAAAACCACCAAATACCGACGGTCAAAAACACGGCCTGCGTCGCGGCCACTTTGCTTGAAAACCCGAGCGGTTCCCACATTTCCAGCATGACGATGTTGATGGCTAGCAGTACGCCCCCGCCAATATATCCGTACATGTAACCTTTGGCGGATACCTCATCCCGCTCATGCGGCGCAGCAATGTCAGGCAGCAGTGAATCATAGAACGTGTTGCCTCCCGAGAAGCCCAACGTAGCAATGATGAATAAAGCCGATACGTATATCCAATCGCCCTCGCCAGCGAATACCATCAGCGTGCACGCCAGTGCGCCCGCCCATGCAAATACGCGCAAAAAGGCCATTTTGCGCTGAGATAAATCGGCCATTGCGCCGAGAATCGGCGACAGCAACGCTACGAGGATCATGCCGATCGTCTGCGTAAACGCCCAGTAACTCGTTGCTTGATGAGCCGGCAAATTCGATGCGGCCACGGTCTGATAGAAGATGGGCAGAACCGCCGCCAACATTGTTGTGGCGAACGCGGAGTTGGCCCAGTCGTACATCATCCAACTGCGAACTTCCTTCGTGCGCATCGCACTCCCCCTACCTACGATATAAATATTCTCATGAGAACGTCTTCACTCATTGTGCGTGATCGCGAGGCAGCGGGTCAACTGTTTCAAATATTAAGTTTTGTGAACTCAACTTTGCTGCCTGCTCCTTATAATCAAACATTACGCTCTCATCCATTGCAGCCTTCAGTGCACAACGTATCAATGTAGGCTGCATTGGGAAGAATCTCATTGATTCCGTCCACGCTGAACGCCAGAAGCAGCACCATCATAATGAGGCCCATCCACCAAAACTGTACCGGATAGAGTGGTTGCGATAGGCGGCAATCAATCCAGCATCTCCTTGTATATAACATAGATAAATTGGCAATCATTTGCTCAGACAGTCCGCTTCCTCTATAATCAGAAGTATATTGAGAAAACAATTTTATTACTACGATAAAAATGATAAATTCTTTTAAGGCATCGTAAACGCAACAAAAATCATTGCATGGGATAGGAGGAGCCCTCATGAATTTAAGCCAATTGGAAACGCTCACCACCATCTCCAAAACAATGAGCTTCCGCAAGGCGGGGGAATTGCTTAATTTGACGCAGCCCGCCGTGTCCGCGCAGATCAAGAGCTTGGAGGATGAGTTCAAGACGGTGCTCATCGACCGCAACCAACCGGTCACCTTAACGGATAGCGGTCAAGTATTTCTTGAACATGCAGCGCGTATTTTAAATATTGTCGATGACTTGAAGCAGAAGCTCGCCGATTTGAATCAAATTCCTCAAGGCCATATTGTGTTAGGTACGACGACATCGATTGCGATTCAGATTCTTCCGCGGGTGCTTTCCTATTTTCAGGACCAATTTCCGTTAATTAAGACAAAGATTCTGTCGATGTCCTCCTCGCATGTCATGGCCCATATCGAGAACGGAACGGTCGATATCGGCATCGGCTATTTAAATGAAAAGAACCCGAATTTAGTCTCTTCCGTGCTCTACTACGATACGTTCGAGCTAGTAGTAAGCCCGGACCATCCCCTTGCTCAACATAGGCACGGCACGGTGGAAATGCTGCGGGAAATTCCTCTGATTGTGCTGTCACCCGACACGTTGGGACGCAAATTTGCAGACGAGCTCTTCCGCAAATACAACATTCAGCCACACATCGTCATGGAACTGTCCAGCAGCGAAGAAGTAAAGCGGATGGTGGAGCTCAACCTGGGCGCAGCTATCATCTCGAAGCTGTCGGTCAGCACTGAGTTGCGTCGCGGATCGCTGCAAATCGTACATATTAATGAGTTGGAAACGGCCCATCCCGTTGGGGTCATGTATCGTACAGGCCGATATTTAAACTCGGCGATGCAGCAATTTTTAAGTGACTTGAAGGGCATGCCGGAAACTCAATTCATCGGTTCAGAATAGGAGGTTATTTATGAAATTTGATTTGCATACGCATCATTTTCGCTGCGGCCATGCTGATGGCAACATTCGCGATTATATCGAAGCAGGTATCAAGCATAGGCTGCACGTTATCGGCATTTCGGACCATACACCTTATTTCGGCAGCGATGAAGAGCAGCCGTTCCCCAATATTGCTATGGCAAAGGGCGAGCTCAGCAACTATGTGGACGAAGTTCTGCAATTGAAGCAGGAATATGCGGGACGTATCGATGTGCTGCTAGGCATCGAATCCGACTTCTTTCCGGAGTATGCGGAGCTGTATCGCGAAGTGCTGTCCCGTTACCCGTTCGACTACATCATCGGCTCGGTGCACAATACGAGCGGCGTCAGCATATTCAATAAAAATCGGTGGAAGAACTTGTCCACGGAGCGGAAAGTTGCCGAGAAGCGCGTCTATTACGAGCTCATCCAGGATTCCGCGCGATCCGGCATGTTCCACATTCTCGGCCACATCGATGCGATGAAGGGCAATTATCCGGCGTTCTCCGAGATCGAGGCATGGGACGTCATTGACGACACGCTCAAGGTCATCTCGGAATGCAAGGTCGCCATTGAGATTAACACGTCCGGCAAGACGAAGCTGAGCGGCGGTTGGTATCCGTCAGATGAAATATTGGAGCGTGCGCTCCATTTCGGAGTTGATGTGACCTTCGGCTCCGATGCGCATATCCCTTCCCGCGTCGGCGACGAATGGGAGGAAGTCCGTACGCGCTTGAAGGACATCGGGTTCACGCGCTGGGTATATTACAAAGAGAAGCAGAAGCATGAGGTGCCGCTCGATTAGAGCGGCTTTTTGTATGGTGTGAACGATAAAAAAAAGAGGACCTGAAGCGTTCAGGTCCGACTCAAGGGATATATATATTCATCAAAAGGGGGTCTTGTTACCAATATACCCTCTCAACATTAACCGACGTTAACAGGAATATTACCGTTGTGTAACAAATCGTTAAATTGATGTTAACAAGCTTTGTCGGCTTGGTGAATCGTTACCTCACGTTGCTTCGCAACCGCCGATCGGTTGACGACGAGAATTCCCGCCACCACAAGTCCAAGTGCTGCGAGTGTCCACTCATTCCACGCTTCGCCAAGCAGCCACGCGGACAGCAAGACGCCAAATACCGGAATAAGGAATAAGAACATCGATACTTTGCCCACACTGTTATATTTCATGACCATGTTCCATAGACTAAATCCCGCCGCCGAGAGGAAGGCCAAGTATAACAGCAGCATAACCGAAGCGGTATCCCAATGGAAAGGCGCCCAGCCAGCGCGCCACGCTCCGATGACGATCAGTCCGAAGCCGCCGAGCGCCATTTGTCGTCCGGTAAGCCATAATACGGGAAAATCTCTAGCTTCATGGCGGGCCAGCACGTTGCCCCATCCGCCAAACAATGCGGACAGAATCAGACATACGTCCCCGATACCAAGCGACATTGCCATTCCGCCCTGATTCAACGTGACGATGATGACGCCAGCGAATCCAAGGCACAAGCCTAACGTCTTGCCTGGCGTGAAGCTCTCGTTGCCATCCATGAGACGAGCTACAACCATTTGAAAGAAGCAGGTTGCTCCCGTAATGATAGCTCCCTTCATGCCCGTACTTAAACTTAAGCCGATATAAAAACATAAATACTGCAAAAAAGTCTGAATGACGGCGAGGCGTGCCACACGCCATCCTGTACGCCGCGGCTTGGGTCGTATCGTCGGATTCCCCAGACGAGCGGCACGGTTGACACATGCCGCGAACAACATGAGCATGAATCCAGCCAAAAGGAAGCGGTACCCCGCGAACACCCATTGTTCATGCGTCGCCTGCGAAGCAATGCCAAGCTCTTCGTACCCAATCTTGATGGCAGGCATGGCGCTTCCCCACAATAATGTGGCCAGTACGGCGCTGACCGTCATGCCGACAGGATGAGTGAACCACTGCTGCGCTTTCACTTGATGTCTCCACCTTTCCGTTCGCTTATTGCATAATGAAGTCGCTCCGTAATGAAAGCAACGGATACTATCGTATCACCATGATAAGCGCTTGGGAAGAGCAAAGTAACTTTCGTTGCGTATTCAAAAGGGTCGCTATTAGAGCAACCTCTTTCAAGCTACTCCTCGGCCTTCTGCAAGCCTCGGTATACGCCGGTGCGCAGCTCGCGCACATATGGCTTAAGACCAGGCATGCCAGCCTCTTCCGCCGCACGTACGGCGTGTTCGATATCATATGGAACACGGTGAAAATGAATGGAGAATTCACTCGCATGCACTTGCCCGCAATAGCCCTGCAGCATAATATATGACGCTTGCGTCATATCCAGCGGATTGCCTACGCTGCCGCAATTGACTAGCGTCCGGCCCTGCAGGTGCTGCAAGTAAGCGTTATGGATGTCTCCGTATACAACGACATCCGGCGGTTGGCAAGGATGCAGCGGCTCGCTTAAAGAAGATGTAAATTCGAACATGCCGAGACGCTTCTCCAGATCATCCCATGGCTGAACGCGATGATAGACGCTTTGCGGCGAAGCGTGAACGAGCCGAATATGGCGGCCACTCATAATGAAATCATGCGAGAACGGCAGCTTGCTAAGCATCTCCATTCGTTTGCTTCCGAGCTGCTCCGCATGCCAGCGGAATTGATCATCGTCTTCGATTTGCAGGACGAGATCGTCCCAATTCCCCCGCACGATCACGTCGCAATGTTCGAACAGGAGGTCGACCGCTTCTGCTGGATTCGGTCCTTTGCCGACCAGGTCTCCTAGGCAATATATCCGATCAGCGCCTTGACGCTTAATATCGGTGACCACTGCTTCCAGCGCCTGTATGTTTCCATGTATATCTGAAATGATGGCAATGGACTGCATTTCGCATCGTCTCCTCTCTAGGTAGCAATTATTATTATTCAGACCGTTTCTGCAATGTAATTGGTTGACACACGTCCTAACGTGTTGCTGGCTATCGATCCATATTTTCTTTGCTATGCTTCATTGGCAAGGTTTATGCCGATACTAGCTCTTTGATAACGTAATTATCGTCCACTCCGGCGGACAGGAAAAGCGAATGGGAAGCACGGTCGTCCCTATCCCGCGGCTCGTATAAATAAATAGGGATCGCGTTTCTCCCCCTGTCCGTTCCAACTCATATAGGCCGTCAGGATAGCGTGTTCCAAGTCTAGGCAGCAGCAGCGGCCCAAAGAAAGGAAGCCGAACCTGTCCGCCATGGCTATGTCCTGATAACTGAAGATCGATCGGGTAATTAAGCGATTCCTTGCCCCAATCCGGCTCGTGAGCAAGCAGAATGCTGCACGTATCGGCAGCTATGCCGCGCAGAGCTGCGTTCATATCAGGTATGCCCTTGAGGGCATCATCGATCCCTGCAACGGCTACTACAGCCCCGTGACGTTCAATCAGGTGACTCTCATTCTTCAGCACCTGAAAGCCAGAAGCCTCGAAGGCTTCGCTTGCCAAGTCCATGCCGCGCTCATAATCATGATTGCCGAGCACCGCGAATTTGCCAAGTGGCGCCGTCAATTGCCGCAGCACCGGGATCGCTTGCGCGACCGATACTTCACGGTCCTCTACTAAATCTCCCGTCAGGCATATGAGGTCCGGTTCGGCCGCCTGAATGTCGTCGACAACTTGCTGCAGCCGCTCGGCGCTCATATGGTGGCCAAAATGAATATCTGTAAGATGTGCAACCGTAAGACCGTTGAAAGCTTGCGGCAGCCGCGGCAAAGAAAGGTGCAACGTTCGTTGCCGCAGCATGAGCGGCTCAATGAATCGGGCATAACCCGCCGCAGCGGCGGGAACACCGATCATGACGCCAAGCAGCCTGCGCAGAAAGCGGCGCCGCCCCGGGCTCCGTTCCGGACGCTGATTTGCGTTTCTTCTCGACAGAGAGTCCACCATCATTCCCCGCTTTATCACTCATTGCTTTTATTATGAATCAGTGGGGAAAGCAATGCAAATGCCCGAATAATATGGTTTAATGATCTCATAATGCGTGTTTAAAAAGTAACTTTTCAGCACCGGAAAGTAATAGTTTTCACTGGAATACACAACTTTATTGAAAGGAGGCTTCCGTTCATGTCTATACCGGTGGATATACTATCTTCTCAGCGCTCGTACTTCCACGAAGGCAATACGCGCGGCATTGCCATGCGCAGGCGTGCACTGACAGCGCTGCACAGTGCTGTCTCCCACATGGAGGGCGACATCGTCCGTGCGCTGCACATGGACTTGGGCAAGAGCGAGGCCGAAGCTTATATGACCGAAATCGGCATCGTCCTGGAGGAAGCACGGCTCGCGGCGAAGCGGGTTGGGCGCTGGGCGAAGCCGCGCAAGGTCAAAGCGGCGCTGACGCATATAGGAAGCCGCGGCAAGATCGTGCCGGAGCCGTACGGCTGCACGCTAATTATCGCGCCATGGAACTATCCGTTCCAATTGGCGATAGCACCGCTTATCGGTGCGCTTGCAGCCGGCAATACAGCGGTGGTGAAGCCATCCGAGCTGACGCCGCACACGAGCGCTTGCCTCGCGCGATTGATTAAGGAAACGTTCGATCCGCGTCATGTGACTGTGCTGGAAGGCGGGGTAGAGACGAGCACGCAGCTGCTCGACCTGCCGTTTGATTTTATTTTCTTCACCGGCAGCGTCCATGTCGGCAAGATCGTCATGAATGCGGCGGCGAAGCGGCTTATCCCGGTGACGCTAGAGCTCGGCGGCAAGAGTCCGTGCATTGTCCATGAAGATGCCGATATCGCGCTTGCAGCAAGACGCATCGCCTTCGGCAAGTGGACCAACGCCGGCCAGACGTGCGTCGCGCCGGATTATGTGTATGTCCACCACTCACGGCGCGACCAGTTCGTTCACGAATTGAATCAGGCTGTGCGGCGATTTTACGGGAATGATCCGCTCCAGAGCCTAGAGTATGCTTCCATCGTGAGCGAGCGGCATATAGAACGGCTTCAGCCCTTCTTACAGGATGGCCGGATTGCCTTTGGCGGTGAGATCAGCAAGGAGCAGCGCCGCATGGCGCCTACCGTTCTGACTGAAGTGACGTGGGAGATGCCTGTGATGCAGGAGGAGATCTTCGGCCCGATTCTGCCTGTCCTGAGCTACGATTCGTATGATGAGGCAGAGCTGGCCATTCTGGCACGCCCGAAGCCGCTCGCGCTCTATCTCTTCACGAAGGACCGCAGGCTGGAGGAACGGGTGGTGGAGCGCATTTCCTTCGGAGGCGGATGCATCAATGATACGCTCATGCATATTGCGACGCCTTACCTCCCGTTCGGTGGCGTCGGCGAGAGCGGCATCGGCAGTTATCATGGGAAATACAGCTTTGATGCGTTCAGCCACAAGAAGAGCGTACTGTATCAGCCTACCTGGTTCGACATTTCCTTCCGCTACCCCGGTGCCAAAAACCGCAAAGACATCATGAAGCGGTTAATGCGCTAGTGCGCCGAAGAGAGATTGACATACTGCAAGATTATCAATCCAAGCGGGCTCTATTTCTCTGAGCCCGCTTGGCTATAATTTAGTTCATTTATATAAGTTGAACTTATAATCTTTCGAGATTTGATTGTATTCGACTCTATTTATCCGCCTATTTCCTCTTCGAAGAGATAAAGCAAGGCTAGGGGCTTGATCGTATCCCCCTTGTCTCATCCTGCATTGGATTTTGTGCAATGAAAATGCAGTGTATCTCTCTTTATCGCAGATTCCATTGGAATTCATACAGTGCTTTGACACTCTTTAGCAGTAATCGCTGAATAGCAGCCAGATCCACTGGACAAATACAGTCCACATGCCGTTTAGCCGCCCAATCCGTACATTCTACTGTATATTTTCCAATAGGGCTTGCTTCGACCGTGGAAAATCATTTATTTTCCACTTATATAGGTCATGAATTGTTCTTCACTCGCTCTTACATGATTGCAACAAAATGAGCTGGCTCATACCCTTATTCAAGAGTAGAACCAGCTCAATGATAAGCGCTTTAACCATTCCATTGATACTCATTGATTCTCAGCCAACATCTCCCGCTCCCATTCTAAGCGCTTACAAAACGAAGCGGTTCCTTCCCGCCATAACTGCAATCGCTCTGGCCCCATTATGCTCGGCCCAATTCCGAAATGCTCTTCCATGCACTGTTCCAATCGCTCCGCCATTTCCGGCATGTCTAACTGCCTTTCATACAGTTCGACAATATGTACGGTCAAGCAGTCGTATTCATCGTTCGGCGCGCCTAGCGCCAATAAACCTAATGGGTCCCAATCATCTACAATCGCCTTCAGCCGTCTAAAAAGACCGCTCTGCTTCCATCTGTGTTTGTCTTTCTCAGACAAATGGATAATTATGAATAACACCCCCTGTTTTTGGGCTTTCATCGCAGTTGCTGTAATGCGATTCGATTCAAGGATGCGGGAGACATTGACTGAAATATATTTACTTTTTACTATAAAACATATTGAAGCTTTCGAACACTAAAAATTCACTAAATATTCATAATTTATTTTTCGCCTTAGCCATCTGTCGAAGATTGCTCGATTAATACATACTTGTCTCTGTAATGGGACGGTGACATGCCGATGCTTCGCTTAAAGGCCCTCGCAAACGAATAAATGTCTCCATCGCCGAACGACAGCGCAATATCTGCAACTGACAGATTCCCTTGCTTTAACAGGCGTTCCGCCTCCTGAAGTCGAAGCGCACGGATATAACGGCTGGGGGATGTTCCGATCTGCTTCGAGAACATTGTAGCCTCTACCTTAATTAAGATTTCTTCCAACTCTGCAGCAAATCTTATTAATAGATCGAGAAATTAAGTGGTATATTGGCGTCTTCCCGGAGGACAAAACATATATCCTTTGTCTTTTTTACCCCCTTTGGTACTGAAGTTTTTTTATCGCTAGGTATTATTGTAACAATATTAAATAAAAATCCTGTTAAAAAATTCAACAGGATCACATTAATTACTGTACATGCCAATAATCGATACAAGAATTTGTAAATTCAAAAAAGCTGTTAGGATCCCTAAGCAGCTCGAAGCTGCGTTTTGATCTGAGCGAGGGTTACTCCGCGTTGGGCTTGTTTATAGATGTACTCAATCCAGTGTTGTTTCTTCTGTCGACGATATTGATGTAATCCATCCAAAAGACTGCCTTGTCCACTGTATATGCAGCATATCGAAGTAAACGAGGGCAGTGCCCAGTAACGATCAATGGATTTCGTAGATCGAACTTGATATCGATCCATGCCAAAATGCACTTTTGCAGCTCGAAAGTAGGTTTCAATCGACCACCGCTTGCTGTAGTAATTCAAAATTTGCCCGTTGGTCAGGGAAACATCGGTACTTAGAAAAGCTTTCATTCGCTTAGGATCGAGGTCTTCTCCTTCTTTCCAACAGAAAAGAACGACTCCATTTTCAAGCAGGTTGAGCTTTCCTTCGTAGCGATAAACTCGATAACGCTCTGTCCCGATGGTCACGAGATCGGTATCAGCTTTCGAGATGTACGAAGCGAACTCTTTCATGGGTTGTCGTATCCCTTGCGGATAAATAATACGATTGGTCTTCAGGCCACTGATGACATGAAAACCTTGCTTTGCACTTGTTTGAAGAACAGAGGCTGAAGGATACCAGGAGTCCATTAATACATACGTTTTTTGATTAGATACGGGCACTTGCTTAATCATGTCGCAGGCCAGATCGATTTTGCTTTTACCGTAGGACTCGTAACGTTCCGTTGCAAATGGATACACAACATCACCAGCGCGAAGCATCGTTTCCACAACAGAATGGCCGTAGACCTGCTTGCCCTTTAGATGAGAATGATGATAAGTCGATCCCTGGATCGAAAAGAGAGCCTGTGACGAAGGCTTTGTTTTCTCACATACGGTATCATCTACAATGACAAAGATAGGACTGTTATTCTGTTTTGCGCTCCATTTTACTTGCTTATAAGCGATATTACGTATGATTTGCTTTAGGAACTTTTCACTCCACTTCCCATGAGCCAGAAAGTGGCTGAGGCTTCTACGATCCCGATTATGCAGGCTCTCGCGGTGGATATTTGTTAATGTACCTGTAAATCCTTCAGACAGCATTCCGTCCACAAAGTGAGAGATGTGATTCAATACAGATTTGGAAAAATACAACGGAAGTTTCCATTCTCGAAAGATATTGTACCAATTCAGATGTTGTGCTAACGTATGCGTATGAGACATTGCTTGTTCTCCTCTGCGTAGAGTGGTTGGTGGTACTTCTATTTTACACAGAGGGTCAAGAATGTCTCTTTTTTGCATTTAATTACAGTGAACTTTGGCATGCACAGTTAATTAGCTAGTATTTGATTAGATGGATACTCATCATCTAAGAGTCTTCCATTTCTAAATTTTTGAACACCTCCCCACTGTAAAAAAGAATGCCACCTTTGGTCATAGCCCTATCTATATAAGTTGAATTATTGAATCACTTAGAATCTTACACAAAGACGATCGATGATGGACAAGGGATATTTCATGATCTCGTCCATAAACTGCTGAACATTTTTGCGGATTTCGGCGACTGTGTGATAGAAAACATTGTTAATGACCTCGGACTTGAGCCACTTCCATAACCCTTCAACAACGTTGAGATGCGGGCTGTATGGGGGCAGAAACACAAGTTCAAGACGCCCTTTCATTTTATCCAAAAATGGCTGCAGCAGCTTGGCATGATGAATGCGTGCATTATCTAACACGATTGCGATTTGGCCTGCAGGGTATTGAGTAACAATCTTTTCAAGAAAGCTCAAAAAGGTCTCGGCTGTGTACTGCTCATCCTCCTGCCAAACGATTTGACCGGTGGCATAATCCACCGTGGCTAGCAGCTTAACTCCGCGATGTTTGCCGGTGATTTGGATGATACGCTGCTTGCCCCGAAGAAACCATGTCTTTTGAATGGCTTGGTAGTCCCGGATCATGGACTCGTCTTCGAACAGCAGATGGTCGATTTCATCATTTAGAAGTCTTTTTTTAACTCGGGAAATGTGGTTTCTGAGAACTGCCGTTGTTTCTCTTCGTCTGCCGCAGCTAAGGTATACGTCGGTTTGGTGTAGCTCAGTCCTTGGCGATGCATCATTTTCGAGACGCCGCGAAGCGAATAGCTTTGCCCAAATTCACGTTCAATAAAGGCAGCGATCAGTTCCAACGTCCAGTTGTGACGAGCGGTAAAGCCTACTTCATGAGGAACGCAATAGGCAATGGTCTCTTTCAGTTGTTCCTGCTGTTCATCGCTCAAACGAACAGGTGCGCCTGGTGAATGGTTCATTTGCAGTCCGGGAAGTCCGCATTGATCGTAAGCCTTGATATAGGTGGTGACCGTTTGAGTGCTTCGGTTCAATGTATGGGCAATTTCTTTTACCGAATGCCCTTGTAAATGCAAACTTATTGCCAAGCAACGCTCGTACATTCGGCGATCCCTTGCTTTTCTCATGGCTTGCTTTACTTCTTCAAGCTTCGTTGCGTTTTCCATGTTCTTTTCCTGCCTATCTTCTTCTATTTCCTTCTTTATTCGACATGCAGGGTTGAAATTCCTTACCATAATCCTCTAATTCTTTTGTTCAACTTATATAGCTCCCTTTTAATAACTATTAGTCACAAAATTCTAGTGGATCACAGTAAACAATATCCCCATCTTTGTCTAGGATTACCGTAACATTCTCTTGTTGATTTTTGTCGTAAAAAGTCAGTCTAAGTGCAGAACTCGGGCTGTTTTTAATAACTAAATCAACCTCCTTTTGTTGAATTTTATCGCTAGTTTTCTTTCTTAAAAGAATTACAGTCCTGGTATACTCATTTTTTGTTTTTTTTTCACTTTCTTTCGAATCTAATGTATAAGGTAAATCATTTTCTTGTATAATTTTTTGAATTTCTTTTTGTAAAGACATCTGTGTTTTATAAGAGGGTGGGGATCTAAAAAAACGACTAATATCTGCTGAGTAAACACTAATTACTGGAGTTACAATAATAGAAAGAATAAAAGTTAAGAGCGCAATCATTGCTAGCTCTGAGTTCTTCTTGTTCCGGTATAAAAGAAACAACAAAATACTATATCCAATGATAATCATCGATAGTAAAAAAATTTGTATCCCTCTGGGGCCTGGATTATAGTATTTGGGTCCCCCGAAACTTATCAAAATATTTAAGCCTAGTGCACAGCTAATCACTCCAAGACCAATACTAACTAGCACCAACAATATCTTTAGAGCAATCCTCAATTTTTATCACCTCCATATATAACATTAATTCGGATAAAATAATAGAAAAGTGAATAGATAATAGTTTCAAAATATTCAATGTAAGATCAGAATCTATATAAGTCGAAGTAAAGACTATTTTCTTTTTTGAAAGGATTTCTCTTTCGCACACGTCGAATAGGTAAAGATTTATGGGCGTAGGATATAAATGGAAGTAAATAAGGATTTAAAGGAAGGTGAAAAACGGCTGAGACAAGTAAAGAATCACCGATGTTCGAACGATACCAAACTATTCGTTTGTATTTACTCAAGCATGACAAGAATCAAAGTTGCTACCATCATTGGAAAATCGGAACGTACAGTAAAAACGTACTGCAAGCTCTATCGGGAATCCAGTTTGGATGGACTGTCAAAAAATTCTCCGGGTCGCAACGTGCAACTTACGAAGGAGCAGCAAGATGCACATAAACAGACGATCATATTTATTCTGGCTAGAAAGCTTGACTAGTGCGCTCTATGTATGTTTTTCTTCATATATATTCCTTGATATAAGAAATAAAACACTATATTTTAGCACTTGAAGAAAACGTATTATGACAATTCCATTCACGGCTATCACTCGCATGTTATCCGTGACGAACAGCTATGTGTTGAAACGCCGGTCATTGTTATAGCTGAGCGCCGCCTTGTCAGGAACTGCTGACAGGGCGGCGCTTCACCAAATGCAAGAGAGTCAGTTGCTCGTGAATATCCGCTCCTTCTCCGTTGCGTATCCGAACTTGTAATAAAGATGAAAATTATTGGCGCTCGCATGTCCAGTATACAGCTTGAAGATCGTGGCCCGATCGCTTAATGATTGATGTCGTCTGTGTCGTGCTGCTGAATAGTCTCTTCTGCCATTGATATCGCCTCCATTAGATATTTCATAGAGGTTGTCTAAAAAGAAAGAGCGCCCCGCAATCGAGGCGCAAATATTTAATACTAATGTTCATTTCCTATCCATACTATATGGTTCGTCACAAGCGAAGAACTACATCTTAAACCAACGCTTGAACATGAGCTTCGTCGTATCTTTGTTCATTTCTGCAATGGATGTCGTCAACGGAATCTCTTTCGGACAGGAGCGAACACAGTTCTGCGAGTTCCCGCAGCCTTCGATACCGCCGTCGTCAAGCAGTGCCTCCAAGCGCTCATCCTGATTCATCTCCCCCGTCGGATGCGCATTGAACAGCCGCACCTGGGAAATGGGAGCAGGTCCGATGAAGCTCGTCTTGTCGTTAACGTTCGGACAAGCCTCTAGACAGACACCGCACGTCATGCACTTGGACAGTTCATACGCCCACTGGCGCTTCGTCTCCGCCATGCGCGGTCCGGGACCGAGATCATACGTGCCGTCAATCGGAATCCAAGCCTTAACCCGTTTCAGAGCATCGAACATGCGCTCACGGTTAATAACGAGGTCGCGCACGATTGGGAACGTCTTCATCGGTGCCAGAGAAATCGGCTGCTCCAGCTTATCGACGAGCGCGGTGCAAGCTTGTCTCGGCTTTCCATTAATGACCATGGAGCATGCGCCGCACACTTCCTCCAAGCAGTTCGACTCCCAGCACACTGGAGATGTATCCTTGCCGCCTGAATTGATCGGATTGCGTTGAATTTCCATAAGCGCGCTAATGACGTTCATGTTCGGACGATACGGAATTTCGAACTCCTCGGTATACGGCTGCGCGTCCGGAGCGTCCTGACGCGTGACAATGAACTTGATCTTTTTAGATTGAGCCACAGCTTCCGCCATCGTTATTCTCCTTTCTTCTTATCTTTCTGCTTATCCGTCGTGTAGTCGCGCTTGCGCGGCTCGATCAACGATACGTCTATATCTTCATAGCTGATTTGCGGGCCATCCGGCGTCCATGTCGCAATCGTCGACTTCATGAACTGCTCGTCGTTACGCTCAAGGAAATCCGGCTTGTAGTGCGCGCCGCGGCTTTCGTCGCGAAGCAGAGCGCCCAGCGTCATAGCTTCCGCTAATTCGATCATGTTCCACAGCTGGCGCGTGAAGGTTACGCCTTGGTTGCTCCAACGGGCGGTATCCGTCATGTTGATGTTATTGTAGCGCTGCTTCAGCTCTTTAATCTTATGAATCGTCTCTTCCAGCTTGTGATTATAACGGACAACAGTCATGTTGTTCGTCATCCATTCACCAAGCTCTTTATGGAGCACGTACGCATTCTCTGTACCGTTCATGCTTAACAGGCTTTCATATTTATTCGTTCTCAGCTTCGCCTCGCGTTCAAATACACTAGAAGCGACATCTTCGGCTGACTTATCGAGACCACGAATATATTCCACCGCTTTCGGGCCGGCAACCATGCCGCCAAAGATGGCCGACAGCAAGGAGTTAGCACCAAGACGGTTCGCACCGTGATATTGATATTCGCATTCTCCTGCGGCGAACAACCCTTTAATGTTTGTCATTTGGTTATAATCGACCCACATGCCGCCCATCGAATAGTGAACGGCCGGGAATATTTTCATCGGAATTTTGCGTGGGTCGTCGCCCATAAATTTCTCATAGATTTCAATAATGCCGCCTAGCTTCACATCCAGCTCTTTCGGATCTTTATGGGACAGATCTAGGTACACCATGTTCTCCCCGTTAATGCCCAGCTTCAAATCTACGCAGACGTGGAAGATTTCACGGGTTGCGATATCACGCGGCACCAAGTTCCCGTAAGCCGGGTACTTCTCTTCGAGGAAATACCATGGCTTGCCGTCTTTATAAGTCCAGATGCGTCCGCCTTCTCCACGCGCCGACTCTGACATCAAGCGCAGCTTGTCATCGCCCGGAATCGCCGTCGGGTGAATCTGAATGAATTCTCCATTCGCATAACGCACCCCTTGTTGATATACCGCACTCGCCGCTGTTCCTGTATTAATGACAGAGTTCGTTGTTTTCCCGAAAATAATGCCAGGGCCGCCAGTCGCCAGAATGACCGCATCCGCCACGAATGACTTAATATCCATCGAGCGCAGATCCTGAGCGGTAATGCCTCGGCAAATCTCTTCATCATCAATGATAGCGGACAGGAACTCCCAGTGCTCATACTTCGTCACGAGTCCTGCCGCTTCCCAACGCCGCACCTGCTCGTCAAGCGCATACAACAGCTGTTGGCCTGTCGTCGCGCCCGCAAACGCTGTCCGGTGGTATTGCGTGCCCCCGAAACGGCGGAAGTCAAGCAAGCCTTCGGAGGTCCGGCTGAACATAACCCCCATGCGATCCATCAAGTGGATAATGCCCGGCGCCGCTTCGCACATTGCCTTGACCGGGGGCTGGTTCGCCAAGAAGTCACCGCCGTACACGGTATCGTCAAAATGCTCCCAAGGCGAGTCTCCTTCCCCCTTCGTGTTCACCGCACCGTTAATGCCGCCCTGTGCGCAGACAGAGTGAGAACGTTTCACTGGAACTAAAGAAAAAAGGTCGACGTGAACGCCTGCTTCCGCTGCTTTAACTGCTGCCATCAGCCCAGCCAGGCCCCCGCCGACGACGATAATGTTCTGTTTAGCCACTTTGCGCCACTCTCCCTTAACCGATGATGGTAACTAACGAATGTATCGCTGCTGCAGATGCTTCGAACTCTTTCCCCCGGAAGGCGAATAGCGCAAGCACGAACAGCGTGGACATGAGCACGAACAGGCCCATGCAAATTTTAGCAGAAATGGCTTGTGAGCGCGGTCCGACCGTGATACCCCAACTGACCAGGAACGCCCACATGCCGTTCGCAAAGTGATACGATGCCGCAACGACTCCAATCAGATAGATGATGAACATCATTGGCTGCGTAACGATGCTGTTCATATGAGAGCCGAGCTCTTCATGGGTAATGTTGCCTAGAGCCACCTGCACCCTCGTCTCGTAAACGTGCCATGTCACGAAGATAAACGTGATCACACCGGTAATGCGCTGCATCAGAAAAGCGACATTACGTCCATAATTGTAATTCCCCACATTGTTGCGGGCCGTGTATGCGATATACAGGCCGTACACGCCGTGATACAGAAGCGGAAGCCAAATGAAGAACATTTCCATGAAAAACACCAGCGGCAAACCGTTGATTAATGCGACTTTGTCTTGGAACGATTCCCTTCCGCCCTCGTATGCGGAGTAGTTGGATATCATGTGAGTAATAAGAAAGAACCCAAGCGGGATAACCCCTAGAAGCGAGTGCAACTTCCGCGAGTAAAAATAACCTCGTTTCATAAGCGTGCCGTTTCCCCTTTCCATTTTGCATCCATGTAGATTTTGGTAATGAAACATCCTCATTTTACCTGTGCCTGTCGAAAGCGTCAACATTTTGTCACTTTTTTATCAGGGCTGCAAAACCCTGCTGTTGCTTCCTTCGACAACGCTCATGCGTAGCCCTTGTAACCGCTTCCTCGTAATGTGAACAACTTGTGACACTTCCATGTTACTCCTTTTTTGCTTATAATGGAATTGCAATATTATTATAATTTTTATAACTAAATCGCATAAGTGTGAGATCATTGACAATTTGCATTTTCATATTATTTATGAAATGGGAGGTCTCAGAATATGTTGGATCTGTTAGAGTCCTTTGCATCGGTCGTCGAGTTGACCAGTCTAAATCAAGCATCCAAACGGCTAAACATATCTCAGCCTGCTCTGTCCCGCCAGATTGCGAAGCTCGAAGCGGAGCTCGGTGTCGATTTGTTTATTCGGAACGGCAAACGGCTCGAACTGACGCGCGTCGGCCAGGTTACTTATGAATTCGCGCTTGACATCCGCAACCGCCAGCTTGATTTCTTGAAGTCTATCGCCGATTACAAGGCGGAAGGACATGCTACCGTCACGATAGGCGCCAGCTTAACGACACTGCAGACGACGCTGCCGCTGTTTGTTTCCTTATTTGTGAAAAAGCATCCGGAAGCTAACGTAAAAGCCGTAACAGGCAAGACCCACGAAATTGTCTCTCAGGTACGCGAGCAATCTGTTGATCTAGGGCTCGTAGCTGATGCCATACGTGAACCAGGCCTCATATGCATCCCGCTGTTTGCAGACCATTTGCAGCTGGTGCTGCCGCAAGATCATGACTTGGCAGACTGCCGCGACTGGTCGATGGCCCGCTTGAACGGCTTGCCTATGCTGCTGTTCTCCAAAGGCTCCTGGTACCGCAAGCTCATCGACGATCTGTTCCGCCGCTATCGCATCATGCCGGATATCCGGATGGAGATCGATTCATTCGAGGCGATCGTGCGGCTGCTATCGACGAGCCATGCCGCTGCACTGCTGCCGAAGTCGTATCTGCGCTCAGAATGGCTGCAGGACAATAAATTGGTCGCCATTCATTTAAAAGAGCTGAAGCAAACCGAACGCATCACTTCTATTGTATACGCCGAGCAAGCCGCCTTAAGCCATGCGGCCAAACGGTTCATTGAAGAAACGACGCAGGCGGCGACGACATGGAATCACATTTTCAAGAAGGAATAATGTCATTTGCTGTCGAAATTGAAATAGAAAAAGAAAAAAGTAAACTTTTCTAATCTAGGGGTTTTCAGGAGGATGATGTTAGATGGATGTATGCAACCGTTGTGGGGAGAAGTTGGATGAGCATGAGCCCCACACCTGCTCCAAGGAGGCAGCCTTAAGCGGCACTTCCGATCAGAAGGAATCGGCAGTCCGCCAAGATATCGCCAGTCACCGGGAGACAGCCGCCGCTGCTGGAGCGATGGACGCTTCGGCACCTTATGCGGCTCCGGGCCAAGTGCCTAACCAACCATTGAACGCGAATGGTTCCAATTCGTACGGTGGAGCTTCATTCGGGGTCAAGCGGGAATCAGCTTTTGATATGAAGCGCGCCGTTCAATTGATGAAGCATCCGACGGAAGCCTCTGCTCTTCAGCCAGCCTCCGACTGGCTGTACGGCGTCATTGCAGTGGCGGCTTCGGCAATTGGCTTTGCCTTGTTCGCTTTTAGCATATTTAGCGGTCTCATGTCCATGCTTAATCCTTTCGGCGCTTATCTAAACGCAGGTGAGTCTATCGGTTTATTTATCAAGCTCGTCTTGCTTTACATTATTACGCTCGCCGCCTTGTTCGGCGCGCTCTGGCTCGTGAGCCGCTGGAAGGGCGTGCAGCGTTCGGACGTGAAGACGTTCCTCGTCCGTTTGGCTGCGATGCAAATGCCCTACGGTCCGGCCTACTTGGTCGCCTTCCTCATGATGCTCATCAGCTTCACTTCCCTGTCGCTCGCGATCGCGGGCATCGTCTGGTTCACCTCCGTCATCATGACGGTATCCGAGACGATGGAGCAGGCGGAAGTGACGCGCGACAACCGGTTTTTGTGCGTCGCAAGCAGCATCGCCCTTTACTTCGTGCTGCTGCTCATTTTAACGAAGATTTTTCTGTAACAGCTGCCTCGTCGGCAGACGGTTGCAATGGCAGGCTGCAGGCAAGAGGCGTTATCGCGCCTCTTGCTTTTTTTATTTTCAGAAACTATAGTTAGTTACATAAGTAATGAACCAATGCGGTCATGAAATAATGCTTGCCCGCGCATGCGGCGTGGAGTAAGTACGATAACCGGACGAAACGAGGTGAATCCATTGCTGTTGGATGAGTCCAAATCGATCTATTTGCAAATCGCCGACATGATTGCAAATGACATTTTGAGCGGTGCCGTAGAGGAAGAAGGCCAAGTGCCTTCCACCAATCAATTCGCCAAAGTGCTGCAAATCAATCCAGCCACGGCTGCCAAAGGCATTAATTTGCTTGTAGACGAAGGCATATTGTACAAGAAAAGAGGTGTGGGAATGTTCGTGCGCCAAGGAGCGAAGCGGCTCGTGCGCGAGAAACGCCGCGCCCAGTTCGCAGAGGTTGAGCTGCCGCGCATTCTTCAGGAAGCGAGAGCATTGGAAATTGACAAGCAACAGCTTGCCAACATGATTTTGAACATACAGGAGTGACAGTTTGTGTATCCCATAGACAAATAAAACGCCGCCCGCTTAACTCCGTCAATGGACGGGCAAACAGGCGGCGTGTTCTTTATTTTTTCAACATAATCGATTCTTCGAAATCCTCAATTTGATTGTTGGTTCCGATCATGACCATAATGTCCCGCTCATCTAGGACAGCCTCGGCCGACGGGGCGATAATGATGCCTTCCGGCTTGTTGAGCGCGACGATGCTGCAGCCGAATCTGGCCCGCGGGTTCAACTCCTTCAGCGACATCCCCTGCATGCAGCCGGGCACACTGAGCTCAGCAATCGTGTACTCCTTCGACAGCTCGATATAATCGAGCAAATTCGGAGACACAAGCTGATGGGCAACGCGGATTCCCATGTCTCGTTCGGGATAAATAACCCGATCTACGTCAAGCCGCTCAAGCACGCGGCCATGCAGGTCAGACAGCGCCTTGGCGACTACCTTCTTGACGCCAAGCTCCTTCATCTGAATACTGACCAGGATGCTCGTCTGGATGTCATCGCCAATCGCAACAATGGCGCAATCAAAGTTGCGAATGCCGAGCGAGCGGAGCACATCTTCATCCGTCGCATCCGCCACGACGGCATGGGTCACCATGCCCGTCATGTCCGCAACTACCTCTTCATCTTTATCGATGCCCAGCACTTGATGTCCTAGTCTGACTAGTTCCTTGGCGAGGCTCGATCCAAATCGTCCCATCCCGACTACTGCAAACTGCTGCAACTCCATAATAGCTATTAACTCCTTCATCCATTACTATTCTCTATTTACCCTATCGTAATCTTGCCTTCCGGATGGCGGTACAGTTCCCGCTCGCTCTTCGGTCCGAGCGCATAGGCCAGCGTTATCGGCCCCAATCGCCCGGCAAACATCGTCAAACATAGAAGCACCTTGCCGAAATCGGTCAAATCCGTCGTTAAGCCCATTGTCAAGCCGACCGTGCCGAAGGCAGACGTCGTCTCGAACAAAATCATAAGGAACGGATGGTCCTCTGTCGTCGATAATATCATCGAGACCATAATGACCAGGAACAACGCCAACAAGGTCAATGTAACGGCTTTGAATATTCTGTCCTTCGCCAAGCGATAGCGATAGATGACGATATCCTCTTTTCCCCGAATCATCGTAATGACCGCACCGACAAGAATGGCGAACGTCGTTGTCTTGATCCCTCCCCCGGTTGAACCGGGCGAAGCCCCAATAAACATCAGTATGATCATAAAAAACTGGGAAGCTTGGCGCATGGCGCCGATATCGATGGTATTCGCGCCGGCCGTACGCGGGCTGACAGACTGGAACAAAGAAGCCCAGAACTGCTCCCACCCGCTTAAACCGGCGAGCGTGCGTGTATTGGTAAATTCAAATATGAATATAACGACTGTGCCGATAACAATAAGAAGTCCGGTCATTGTCAAAACAATCTTCGTATGCAGCGACAATTTGCGGGTACGGCGATAATCCACTACATCGGACAATACGATAAAGCCAATCCCGCCCAGTACGATGAGCAACATAGCCACTGTATTAATGACCGGATCTCCCACATAGCTCGTTAAGCTGGAGAACGGTCCGTACACCGAACCGAACAGGTCGAATCCAGCATTGTTGAACAATGACACCGCATGGAATATCCCGAAATAAATGGCTTGTCCGAGTGGCAGGTCGAACGCCCAACGCGTCGCAAACAGAATGGCGGCGGTTCCTTCGATACAGAAGGCAAACAGCAGCACCTTGCGGATAAGGCGGACAATTCCCTCCATGCTGCCTTGATTAAGCGCTTCTTGTAAAATAAGACGTTCCTTTAACGAAATTCTTTTTTTAAAAGCAAGCGCGAACAACGTCGCCATCGTCATGAAGCCAAGCCCGCCGACTTGAATGAGCAGCATAATGACCACTTGCCCGAACACCGTAAAGTTGGTGCCTGTATCGACCACAACTAGCCCGGTCACGCAGGTTGCTGATGTTGCTGTGAAAAACGCATCAACAAAAGAAAGCGGCTGTCCGTTGGAATTTGATATCGGCAGCATAAGCAGAAATGCGCCTAATAAAATAATTAATGCAAATCCAACGACAAGTATGCGTGACGGCGTTAAATGTAAAATCCTATTTTTCCTTGAAAGCTTCAAGGGGTGTCACCTCTTTTTGTCCACGAAAAAAAGCACTGGAAATCCAATGCTATCGCTGGTATCCTGACGCACTTGCCTACGAGGTTAGCTGACGGATTCGGGCACGTTCAGGCTGCCCTATTCGCAGACGGTTCTTATGACCCGTCATACGCGAAATTCACCCCATTAATCGGTTCCCCCGCTTTCGTACATTGACGAAACTCGGCATGTATGCAATTCATAACGAGATTATATACGTTTCCCTACTCGCGCACAAAGTCAGAGATCGAACAAATTCAGTTGAATAGGCTGAAAAATAACGTTAAATAGCGCTTACAAAACCCCATTTTCTTGAAATGTATCGAGAACTCTTTCATTATCAAGGCGTAGCTTCATTCCTCTGCTGGACTTTACACAAATGAAGTGGATACAATAATAAAAGAGAACTGCGTATATACGACTAAATGGAGGAAAAAAGATGTCTTTTACCCATCAAGCACACCATGATGCTCATAATCAGGCTGCACCTTCTTATTACATAACCAAGCCTTTACTTATTGCTTCCATCGTTGGGTTCATAGTGTTTCTCACCGTGCAGGTTATTATTCCCTTACTGCAATCCGAGGTGAGCCCGGAGGAAGGCGCACAGGTCTCAATGATTACGAAGACGGAGGCGGTAGACAAGGCGATTCAGTACATGAAGCAGCAGTCTTGGAGATCCGAACTGACGTTGCGAAGTGCTGACCCGACAGTCGTGTATCAGACGGATTCCACGCTGGCTGGATATATCAGCAAGGAACGTTTGACGGAAGCATTCCAGCCTTGGAGCCGCAAGGCTCCGTATGATAGGTATCAAGTCCTGCTCTCCGTTGTACGCGGAGGCCGCCCCGATGTGTTGAGCATCGATGTCAACATGACGAGCGGCCAGATTATCGGCTTCAATTTCACCGGACGCCCAACGACTGCCGCGGATGACTCCGTCGTCTCCCGAACGTTAGACTATCGCGCCGTGGCGGAACAGACCATAAAACAATTGGGCTGGTCATCATCCGAGTTGAACATTCAGCAAGAAAGCTTGAACAGCAAGGACGAAATACGGTTCACGGTGCCCAAAGCCAAAGTTGGCGGCGCAACGCTTGACTTCGTCGTACACTTTCACAACAACGACGTCGTCACAGCCAAGCCAGTATGGGAGGTGCCGCTAAGCTATAAAACAGAGGAATTGCAGCAGACCGCCACCGCTTCGTCCATTTATAAAATTGGTTATACATGGATGTCGTTGCTGCTCAGCATTCTCGCGCTCGTCGCGTGCATTCGTTACCGCAAGCTTATCCGATTCCGCTCCGGTACGATAATCACACTGTCCATCGTCTCATGCGGAATCTCTCTGCTTCATATCTGGAACCTGCTGCCTGGCCTCATCTCGCTTCAACTCGGGGTGCCTGCCGCACAGATCCGTATGGAGTACGCTTTGATCGTCCAAGGCGGAATTACAGTGCTTCAGGGAGTGGTGCTCTATTTCTCCTTGCTAGCAGGCACACGCTTGTGGGATCAGTCTAAGCATCGGCGCTTGATGCCAACCTGGAGCAGTCCGGAGTTCGGTACGGTGCTGCCCCGTGCCTTCTGGCTCGGCACGGTCTATGCAGGGCTCTTGCTTGGAGTGCAGACGTTTATCTTCGCCGCCTTGGAGACGGGATTTGGCGCATGGTCGACGACAGATGCATCACAGTCTCCGCTTAACTTGAGGCTGCCGGCGCTATATCCTCTGCTCGCTTGGATGGCTGCGATATCGGAAGAAGGCGTCTATCGCTGGTTCGGCACGGGACTGTTGCAGCGCTGGGTGAGAAATCCATGGATAGCTGGTCTCATCCCGACGCTCATCTGGGCTTTCGGACATGTCACTTATCCGATATTCCCGTTCTACTCCCGGCCGGTTGAACTGTTGATTATGGGTTTTATGTTCTTGTACATCATGCTGAGGCACGGCTTCTGGACCGCATTGTTCGCCCACCTCATGCTGGATAATTTGCTGATGAGCATGTCTTACTTGCTGGGAGGAACCGTGTCTGGCTCGGCGCTCGGCGCGCTATACTTGATACTGCCGGTGCTGATTATATACGGCTTAAAGAATCTTCATCAACGCAAAGTGAACATGTTACCCATGTCATAGAGCAAAACAAGCGGAGGTTGCTGCGGTCTCGTTATGGGATCTGATAAATGACACTTATGCGAACGTGAAGAAAGTGATTTTTGAGCATAGCGGACATAATCCGATGTTTGCGGAGCCCCATACTTTTGACAATCTAATAGCCGAATGGATGGGCGAGGGAAAGTAACTCTACAAAAGCGTAAATAAGGGGAAACCTATGGCTTCCCCTGAAAAGTTTATAAATTCTACGATTTTAAATTAACACGTTTGAATGCTTCTGCTTGCTGTTTAATACCAACCTCTGTGGCAAACCGTTCAATACTTGAAGCACCGAAAAATCCATCCACACCAACGGTGTTATCGAAAATATATTGAGCATCTTCCGGATCAGCAATCGGACCGCCATGACAAATGACCATAATATCTGGATTTACAGATTTGCCCGCATCGGTAATGGCTTGTATGCGCTTAGCGCAATCCTCAAGAGTCAATGCGGTTTTCGCGCCAATTGTTCCTTTTGTTGTTAAGCCCATGTGCGCTACCAAAATATCCGCACCGGCTTTAGCCATTTTAATAGCTTGTTCTTCATCAAATACATATGGGGTAGTAAGCAAATCAAGCTCGTGTGCTTTCCGAATCATATCAACCTCTAAATCATAGCCCATCCCGGTTTCTTCAAGGTTCGCTCTAAAGACGCCATCAATCAAGCCAACGGTCGGGAAATTTTGCACGCCTGCAAACCCTTGTTCTTTTAACTGCTTCAAGAAAACTTCCATCATTCTGAAAGGGTCTGTACCGCACACGCCTGCAAGCACTGGAGTATGCTTCACAACTGGCAATACTTCCGCTCCCATATCTACAACGATTTGGTTAGCATCCCCATAAGGCAATAATCCTGCAAGCGATCCCCGGCCAGCCATTCTATATCTTCCCGAGTTGTAAATAATGATTAAATCTACTCCGCCCGCTTCACCGCTTTTTGCAGAAATCCCCGTACCTGCTCCGGCTCCTAGAATCATTTCACCTTTAGCTACATGTTCTTTCAATTGGTTTATGATTTCTTGACGAGTTTGTTTCATTTTGCTTCCTCCTCATTTCTCTATTTTTGCATCAATTCGATTAACTTTTTAGCTGCCGCTAAAGCGAAATGTTTATCATTGATGTCATAGTCCAATTCGATGAGCTCTACGGCGTTTCGGTCAATATTATTTCTGAGCGTATCAAATAAGGCACGATCCTCTTCTGCTCCATAGAAAGGCTGTCCTTCCACATCCAGCCCGGAAACACCCTTTAAAGGCAGCATTAATGCGGTTGGAGAGGTCGCCTTATTTAATTTTTCGGATATGATCTTGCCTAATTCTTTATTTTCTTGAACCGTCGTTCTCATTAAAGTCACGGTCGGGTTATGCTTGTAAAAAGTTCTATCCTGGAATTTCTCCGGCACCGTGTCAAACGGCCCAAAGTTGACCATATCCAATGCTCCTGTCGAAACAACTTGAGGCACACCAGAGCGCCCGGCTGCCTCGAGCCGATGCGGTCCTGCATTCAACACACCGCCTACCAGTTCATCACACCATTCTGTTGTGGTGAGATCCAACACGCCATCGAAGAAATTAGATTCAATTAATCTTTCCATCGTTTTGCCGCCAGTACCTGTGGCATGGAACACAATCACTTCATACCCATGTGCCTCCAAGTACTCCCTAGCCTGGTTGACGCAAGGGGTTGTAAGTCCAAACATGGTAGCGGCTATAAGCGGTTTTTTTTCAACTTTATAATCGACCTCATATTTCACCATGCCTGCAATCGCAAGGGCTGCATTGGTAAAGATTTTCGTTGAAATCGAGTTCAGCCCCGATACATCGACTATGGATGGATACATCATAATATCGCTAGTCCCTACATACTGCGAGACGTTCCCGGAAGCGACGGTAGACACCATTATTTTCGGCACACCTATTGGCAGCGCTCTCATTCCCGGCGTTACAATGGATGTGCCGCCGGTACCGCCAAAGGAGATGATTCCGTCGAATTTCCCTTCCGCATATAGTCTGGGAATTAGTTTTTCCATACCTTTTGCAAGAATTTCCGTTGCTAAAGATCTGTCTTTTTTGGAGGCGATTTCACGAATATCTGCATGAACTTCCTTGGCTACTTCCTCATTCGAAATATCTGGGACGAACATGGGCTCGAATACTCCACTGTGGATGGTAAGCGTATTCAACCCAAGACCTTGCAGAATATCTTTCACAAAAGAAAATTCTTTTCCTTTGGAGTCAAATGTTCCGACTATCGCAACTGTTTTCAATATAATGACCTCCTCGTAAAAGTGGAAGTATGAAGGACTACTAAGCCGGCTTACAATTCAAGTATAGAGTTTTATGCTTGATGATTCATGTAGATTTGTATGGTGTTTATGTGTTTTTGTACTGTCGTTGATACTCTCGGGGGGAAAGCCCCGTTTGTTTCTTGAACGTTTTACTAAAATGGGCGTAGTCATTATATCCCACAAGTTCGGAAACTTCAGATAACTCGATATGATTTTGTTTCATTAACTCTGTTGCTTTATTGATTCGAAACCTTGTTACATACTCAGGAAACGTACATCCAACTTCTTTGTTGAACAAATAACTTAAATACGTCCTTGAAATATGAGCTACCAAAGCCAGTTCTGCAAAAGAAATCTCATTCATGTAATTCGCAGCTACATACTCTTTAACGAATTGAACATAATCATAGTGCTTGGTCACACCCTCAAGCATTTTATGAAGGAGCTTGTCATGTTCAGTAAGTCCAACCTCCTTGAAATCGATAGCCGTTTTCGTAATCGCTGCTTCAGAAGGAATTCGTTCAAATGAAGAACCACCCAAATACCCTACAGCTTCTGTATTATCATACATATACTTCACATCGGAAGGTGTATTGACTGGACCGCCATAGATCATCTTCAATACATCGGGATTTATTTCATCACAAGCACGAAAAATATCTCTCGCCATCTCTGCAGCAGCTTTTAAGGATAAAACTTTTTTCGCGCCCAAAATACCGCCTTTTGTAAAACCTAAATGAGCGCAAATGATATCTGCGCCAGCAGCAGCCATGTCTCGTGCCTGCTCTTGGTCAAATACAAAAGCAATCGAAAACAGATCTTTCTCATTCGCTATTCTGATCGCCTTAACTTCTGTTTCAAAACAATTCCCCTCTTCCTTCAAAGCCTCACCAAATTGCCCGTTCATTAATCCTACGGTTGGATAGTTATTTATTCCAGAAAAGCCCTTCATACGAATGGTTTCCATATAATCTTCTAAGTTAATGGTTGGATCGGTCGCACAGAGTCCAAAGATGACAGGAACGTCTCTTACGATAGGAATAATCTCTCTAGAGCCAAATTCCATAACTAGCTCGTTGCTGTTAGCAAATGGCAGTAATCCTCCAAGGGAGCTCAATCCCATCTGTCTAAAACGTCCTGAGTTCAAGGCTAAAATGAAATCAGCTCCGCCCTTTACCGCATATTTGGCTGTAATGCCTGCTCCAGACGCTACGCCAATAATATGTCCATTTGTTTTTAATTGTACTTTTAGCTGATTCCTTATTGTATCGCGATCAAAATACACGAAAACACACCCTTTCGGACCCTCTCCCGAGGTAAAAATCCATCTAAACCTGAAAGCAGCTTTGCAGGAAGTTCCCCACAAAGCTGCCTTTGCTCACTTATTCTCTGATCTTTTCTTCGTACGGCTCATCATCCGCAACTGCCTCGTGCTGTTCTTCCTCATCCCGCAGCGAGGACAATATCGTTCGCGCCAGCTTCTCGCCGATACCAACCTGACGGAAATCCTCGACCGCAGCCTCGCGTATTTTCTTCAAGGAACCGAAATGCTTCAGCAGCATCTTCCGGCGCTTCTCGCCGATGCCGGGAATGGAATCGAGCGCAGACGTAACCATCGATTTCGCCCGCCGCTCCCGGTGGAACGTAATGGCAAAGCGGTGCACTTCATCCTGAATGCGCTGCAGCAAATAGAACTCTTGGCTGTCGCGTCCAAGCGGAACGACTTCTGGCGGATCGCCAGCCATCAGCTGCGCCGTCTTATGCTTGTTGTCCTTCACCAAGCCGCATACCGGAATGGCTAAGCCCAGCTCGTTCTCAAGTACGTCCAAGGCGGCTGACATTTGGCCTTTGCCACCGTCAACCACGATCATATCAGGCTGCTCCAGCTGTTCCTTCAGCACCCGTTCATACCGTCTGCGAATCACTTCGCGCATCGTCTCATAATCGTCCGGACCTTGAACTGTCCGTACCTTGTACTTGCGGTATTCTTTCTTGGCCGGCTTGCCGTCGATAAATACGACCATCGCTGAGACTGGATCAGACCCTTGGATGTTCGAGTTATCAAACGCTTCGATGCGGCGTGCTGAGCCGATGCCAAGCGCAGCGCCGAGCCGTTCGGCCGCCCCTAGCGTCCGTTCCTCGCTGCGTTCAAGCAGCTTGAATTTCTCATCCAGCGTGACACGGGCATTCTCTATCGCCATGCCGATCATTTGCTTCTTCAAGCCTCGCTTAGGAATGTGAACCTTTACTTTCAGCCATTCCTGCAGTGCATCCGCGCCTGCTTTATTCTCCTCCGACACTTCAACATCAGTCACTGGCATAAGCGATTCACTAGGCTCCGCAGCATCCACGGACTCCTCGGTTTCGACCGGATCGGGGTTCGGAAGCAGAATTTCCCTTGGGAGCGCCGGGTTTTCGCTGTAATACTGCGTAACGAAGGACATGAAATCGTCGTACGCTTCGCCGTAAAACGGAAATTTCGTCGCATGGCGCTCGATCATTTTGCCTTGGCGAACATATAAAATCTGAACGCACATCCAGCCTTTGTCCACGGCAAAACCGAACACGTCCCGATCCAGTTGATCCGCCGTGTTAATATTTTGCTTCTCCATTATCGCTTGAATCGACATCAGTTGATCACGGAACTCTTTCGCCCGCTCGAACTGCAGCTCCTCTGCCGCTTCTTCCATTTTGCGACGCAGCTCTTTTTTAATTTCTTCATGACCGCCGCTCAAAAACTTGGAAATTTCCTGCACCATATCTTCGTACTCTGATTCGGTCACCTCATACTCACACGGTGCCAAGCATTGGCCAATATGGTAATACAAGCACACCCGATCTGGCATTGTGCTGCATTTGCGCAGCGGATACAAGCGATCGAGCAGCTTCTTCGTTTGTTGGGCGGCAAAGCCGTTCGGATAGGGCCCGAAATATTTGGCCTTATCCTTCAACACGCGCCGTGTCACTTCAAGCCGCGGATGGCGCTCATTCGTAATTTTTATATATGGAAACGTCTTGTCGTCTTTCAGCAACACATTATAACGAGGATGATGCTTCTTGATAAGGTTGCATTCCAATATAAGAGCTTCCATGTTGCTGGAAGTGACGATATATTCGAAGTCGCGAATTTCAGATACTAAGCGCTGCGTCTTGCCGTCATGGCTGCCGGAGAAGTAGGACCGGACCCGGTTCTTCAACACCTTCGCCTTGCCGACATAAATGATCGTGCCTTCCCGGTTCTTCATCAAATAACAACCTGGCTGATCCGGCAGCAGCGCAAGCTTGTTGTGGATGCGCTCTAATGATTGTCCCCGCTCGGTAAGCTCTTCCGGTGTCATTTCCGCTTCCTCTTCTGGGGCATAACGTTCGTTCCAGCGCTCTTTCCAGCGCTCGGCACGCCAATTGGATTGATTCATATCACTGTCGCTCATCGTCCTCCCCCCTCTCTCGTTACTTTTCTATTCTCTATTGTATACGAGCACAAGCAGAAGAAAAAGCCCTCCCGAATCGGGAAGGCTTGGCAGCATAACGCTAGGTAGTGCCGTTGCTTTAGAAATTACAAAAGGAACAACCGGATACGGGTTGTCCTCCGTAGCGCAAATCTTTATTGATGCTTGCCAACCAAGTTCTTCAGTGCATCCTTGGAATTCACACCAACCACTTTATCTACAGGCTGGCCATCTTTGAATACGATGATGGTAGGGATGCTCATAACGCCAAAGCGGGACGCGGATTCTGGATTCTCATCCACGTTTACTTTTGCAATCGTCGCTTGGCTGCTGATTTCGCCGTCCAATTCATCCAAGATAGGAGCTAACATTTTACAAGGACCGCACCAAGGCGCCCAGAAATCGACCAATACAACGCCTTCTTGACCTTCAACTTCAGTCTTGAACGTCTGGTCGGATACGTTAACGATAGCCATAATAAGGTTCCTCCTTTATGGTGAAAAGCTTGCAATCTGAGTCAACATGTAAAGTATACCACAGTTCGCTGTTTTATGTGAAATTGAACGGGATTTTTGTTCCCATTTTGTCACACGATAAGGAAGGCCTGCTCTTTACAGTCCTGCCGCAGTTCGATATACTATAAGCGGATAATTGGGTTAAAATACCTGTCTATGCTGTGATGTGCATCATAGCATTAAGACACGACAGATGGGAGGACCCGCAATGGAAGCAAGAAGCATCGACCCGCGCCAACATTTGAACGAAGAACCACGCAACGATTTTTCAGATTTGATGTTCGGGTTCGGCGCCATGACCGGATTTATGTTCGTCGTCTTTTTCGGCATGGTGATTGTGAAGTTCATCCTCTCGTAGCGCTCATTCACCGTTCTGAAGCACGACGGGCGACTTGTCTTCGCTGATATAAGCCCAACGCGAACAAAGTCCGGCCCGCTTTATAGCGGCCGGACTTTGTTTCGTGTTGCTGGCATGGTGCAAGAACTGTACGGTTATTTCTCTACAGACGAACCCACACGTACCCGAGCCACGTATGAACTTGGCCCCACTTCTGGCCCTTTGCGTCCGTTTCTGTCCGTTCCACGTATATCGTTTGCGCTTCCAGTGAGCCAATCGACTCACCGCCGACTGCACGGTAAAAGACAATGCTTTTGGTCAGGTCCACGCGGATTTCCGGCTCCTTCACGGAAACGACCGTTTGTTCCGGAACTGTCGGCTCTTCGATGTCGGTAGTCGTTTGCGCCTCATCCGTCGTCCCCGTAACTTCACTCGTAACGGATGTGCTCGCTGCATCGGAAGCAGCCGCTGTCTGAGCGGAAGCAGGCAATGCCCACGCGCCGACCATCAATGCCGCCATCAAGCCGCAAATCATTTGCTTGCGTAAAAATTTTGAATTCACAATAATTCCTCCCTGTTGAAAAAACATACTGCCTTTACATTATACATGGAGGCTGTAATTTTTTGTAACGCACATCCATATGCAAATATTGTAATTACGAATCTGCTTGGCCCCGCTTATTTCTTCCATCCACTTGAACAACATTCACAAACGGGCGGATGCGATTCATCAATCGTTCGGCTTTATGAATGTCCTCACCCTCGCGCGTATAGCTGAAATGCTTCAATAGCGCGTCCATATCGTAGTTCGACGTATAGAAGGTCGGCTTGCGATTCATGCGGTAATTCAAGATGGAACCGAGAACGTGATCGCGAACCCACGGCGTTATGTTCTCTGCCCCAATATCATCAAATACGAGCAAATCCGTATCCTTCATCATTTCAATCGTATCGCGCAGCCTCTGCGGCTCCTGGAACATCGATTTCAGCTCTTCCACGAACTCCGGCATATATACGATGACACCCGTACAATCGGCGCGTGCGAGCTCATATAAGATGTAGCTCATCAGAAACGTCTTGCCCGTGCCGAAAGGACCGACCAAATAGAGACCGTGCGGCTGCAAGCCGTTTTTCTTCGTGTGCTCGATATATTCAATGATCGCCAAGACGGCATCGCTGCGCTCGATATCGTTCTCCAAAATTTCCGAAGCAGAGTATCCTTGCTTCAACGCCGTTTCATCCACATAGAAGGAACGTACGCGATTCTGAATGGATTGCTGCCGTTCAAAGGAAATGAGCTTCTTGCACGGCACTTTGCGATCGTAGACGAGCGCATGGCCATTCACCGTCTCGGCACTCAGCTTCGTATAATGGCCGCGAAAGTCATTAGGGCAGTTCTCTAAGCCCGGACATTGCATGCAGCGTCGATATTCCGTTACATACTGGTACAATTTATTCAAATTAATGCGAAGGCTGCGGTCATCCAGCTCGGGATACTTCGTTCGGAATTGAACGATGAGCGGGTCATTCAACAGCTCCGTCATTTTCTGTTCTGCTTGTGCTCTCCGGCTGCTAACCGGCAGCTGCTTCAATATGTCCCCGATAGATTCCATTCGCTACACCTCCACATTCTTATATCCACACAGCTACTCGCGCTATACTCTTCCTTCGTCCAAGCGCCGTGCCAGATCCCGCGCGCGCTGCAGCTCCTCGGGAGTAAGCTTGGCGCCGCCGGTTCCCGTGCGCTGAACGACCGGAATCGCTGGTTTGGCCGTCTTGTTGTACCGGCTGCGCGAACGCGGTGACTTCGCAGAATCTGAACCGCCAGTACGGGATCGGTCCGCATCATTCACTTGAGCTTGCTGTCGAATATACATAACCGCCTGCTCGTAAGTGCCCACCTGCTTCACGAGCATGTTCGACACGATTGCCTCGACAAAATTCCGGTTCAACCGTTGTTCTGCTCCTTGGACGAGCATCGTCATTAAATAATGAATAAGGACATTAATCACTTCGTCCGACATCTTATAATTCAGGTCCATTTTGGTAAACATATCAAGGAATGAATCTGGAACGGCACCCGGGAAAAACTTCTCCAACATCAGCGTATACGGCGTATTGCGAAGCATCATATTGTATTGGTGAACATCGCACTTGTCGCGGAATTGCGGCGGAACCTCAACATAGAACTCCATTTGCACCGCCACTTCCTGTTCGTGTGCTTCCTCCGGCTGCGAGCTCTGTTCAATCCGGCTCTGTTCCCGCTCCCGCCATTCACTGCGCCGCTTATTTTGGCGAAAATGCAAATGGGCGCGATGCTGCATCTCTTCGAGCGCAATGGAACCCTCTGCAGTGAACACCCCATCTTCATCCAATAGACGGCACGTCTCCTGCAGTGTGAGCTCGAACTTCCGCACCACATAATTAATCATGCCCATTCCCTCTTTGTCATAGCGCAGCTGCTCTACGAATCTACGATTTAGCGATTGCTTAGGAAAGCGGGTAATAATGTCGGCATAATTCAAATCCTGTGCGTCCGGCTTCTGAGCGAACTGGGCAGACTGCGCCGAACGGCTCGGTGCGACCTCTTGCAGCGCTTGTTCCAGTTCAAAATCGATCACTTGCGTATTCAAACGGAACAGCTCGTAGAAAGGAACGGATATATCTTCCCTATGCGCATCCCATGAGGCAAGATCGAACGACTCGCTTGTGCAGAACTGCTCCCTTAACGAGAGGACAGCATATTTCCCCACCTTATCCCGCAACAGCAGCGTTAAATGCTGTGTCTCAAAAAAATCATTAGGTGATAGTGGAGGCTGCAGCTCGTATTCGTACAAGCATTCGTCCATATCCGGCAACATGATGCGCGAGGTCTGCAGCAGTCCGACTGCTTCCAGCTTGGAGGTCTGCTCGACAAAATACGTTCTTCCCTTCTCGCTCGGTTCCAATCCAAGCAGCATAAATAGACGCCGCTGCGCGTCAATGCCAGAGTATCCGGTCCGATCGGCTGCAACGTGCTGATGCAGAAGATGATACATTCCGATTGCGAATGCTCCGACCATCGGTTGATACACATGGGAAAGCATCTTCAGATCCAATTCGCTCAAGCTGAATTCCCGGTAAGTCACATACCGATGGTGTTCCGTAAAATGGTGCATATTTGACATCCGCATCGTATTCTCTCCTTCTCCTCCCGAACAAATCATGTTTTCCTATTGTATCATAAAAAGAGCCGACCCGTCCGACAAAATCGTGGTAACTGCGGACGGCACCGACTCATAGATTTGCTATCAGCAAATGCGTTTAAGACTGGATCAGCAACGCATATATCGCTTGTGGTTCCGCCTGTGTCTGCGCATCCTGCAACACATCACCTGGCCTCGATCCGTGATATCGCTTACCGTCATCATGGAGCGGAATTAGATTCCACTCACAACTGTCGGCGCCGTTCCAACAATTCCGCATATCGACGCTCCAACTCCTCGACCGCATCATCCTTGCGCGGAGCCGACAATCGGGCTAGCAGCTCCGCCCATTCGAGCTCCAGCTTCATGCGCTCTTCCGCGGACAATGACAGGACGCTATCCGATTGAACCTCCGCTGCGGAAGCAGCCGCGGGGCTGCGCTCACCGTTCGCATTCAACCGCAGCCGCTCGCGCAGCGCTTCGATCGTCAGCCAATCCAACGTGCCGTTGTTGAACACGATGGCATGTGTAGCCGTCCGATCCATTAACGTGCGGTCATGTGTGGCAAAGACAAGCGTGCCGGGATACGCCTTCAGCACTCGCTCCAACTCTTCGCGTGTGTCGATATCTAAATAGTTCGTCGGCTCATCCAATAACAGCACGTTCGCTTCGCTCATGAACATTTTGGCAAGCTGCGTCTTCACCTTCTCGCCGCCGCTCAATTGCCATACCGGCTTCAAGGCGTCGTCCCGGCGCAGTCGAAGCCGCGCCAACGTCGTACGTACGGAAGTCTGATCATAAGCGCTCGACTTCAGGACATTATCAAGCACGCTCTCTTGCAAGTTCAAGGCGTACAGCTTCTGATCGTAATACGCAATGCGGGCGCTCGGCGCGTAACGGATCACCCCAGTTCCCTCCGCATGCCGCTCCGTATCCTGCCCGTGGGCTTCGTACGCCTCCAATAAGCGACGAAGCAGCGTGGTCTTCCCCGCTCCATTCGGCCCGATTAGTGCTACTCGCATGTGCGGCCGTATGCGAAAGGCCCCGTCACGCACCAATTCGCGATCCTCTACGCTGAGCCGAAGCCCCTGCGCTTCTAGCGCACTCTTGCTTCGAAGCGGCGCATGGCAATTCGCGTCGAACAGCACCGGCGCAAGCTCGAACGGCTGCTCGACGACCTTCAACTGCTCCAGCCGTTTCTCCATCGCTTTGACCGTCTTCTCGACCTTCGACTGTTTGCGGTTAAAATGCGGACGAGCCGAACGAATCTCCTTGCTTGTCAATCCTTTCTTGGGCCTGGGCTTTCCGACCTTATGGGCGTGTGTCTTCTTCTCCACTATCGCCTCCTGCAATCGCTGCCGCTCTGCCACATAATTCTCGTAGGCACGCTGTCGTTCGGTCCGCAGCCGCTCCTTCTCTCTGCGGTAATCCTCATAGCCTCCGCTATAGATATGAACCGCTTCATTCTCCACTTCCCATATTTTCGTAGCGACACGGTTCAGAAGCGTCCGATCATGGGAAATGAAGAGCAGCGTCCCGTTCCGTGCATAATCGATGAGGCGTTCCTCCAGCCACTCCAAGCCCTCTACATCCAGATGGCTTGTTGGCTCATCGAGCAGCAACAGCTCTGCTCCGCTGTTCGCCGCTTCGTTCAGACGGCGCTTCGTCCGTTCACCGCCGCTGAGTGTCACTTCCTCCGCCTCTTCTTCCCTCACATCGTCAAGCTGCGGCACGAAGGATGAGGAGACGTCGCATTTCACATAGCCTGCGTCCGGCTCAAGTATCCCTGCCAGCATTCGCAGGAGCGTAGTCTTGCCCACCCCGTTCGCTCCGATTAGACCGATGCGCTCGCCCGCATAAACGCGCAGCGGGTCCTGTAATCGGAACAAGCGGCGGTCGCCGACGTAGGCAGCAAGCTGATGCGCCTCCATGACAAGGCGCCCGGACACCTCCGGCGTCTTCGTTGTATATCTTTCATTCATAAAAAAACCTCCCTGGTTTACCCAGAGAGGATAGCGTTTCACGGCAATAAGCTTGCAGGAAATTGCACAATAGAGAGAATGGGAGCACCTCATCGCCGGACGCCAAAGGAATCATCTGTCGCTGACGCGAAAGATGCCGCTAATCAGCTTACGACGCATATCCATTCGTACAAGAATGAACATACGAGGAGCCACCGGCTTCATATCCGCTGAATGTGCGGTTCACCTTCTCAATTGTTCTGCATGCTTATATATAACGGCCGATACAACCTGCTAAATGGGCAGATCTATCCTCTCTGAACGTACATTTTGAAATCATAATGCTGTCAAAATGATTCGCTGAGTTCGGATTAGTTGTCCATCGCGGTGTGTACCTTGCCCTTTCATTCAGAATCAACTTGCATCTGTCGATGCAATCATGTTTATTGTATTCGATCGCAATCGTTATTGTCAAAATGCATATACGTGCAGAGGGGCGATGCAATCCGATAGAATGACATGCACCCCTGGCTGCGGTTGCTTCGCGGCCGCGACCATCCCTTCCGCGACCACACTTGCCGGAATGGCGCGATACTGCTTCAAGGGACCGTGCTTGAAGATGGGATCCAGGAGGCGCATGGCAATCGCACCTCATTGCTCACCGGTACGGCGTTCATTCCGATCGCCCAGCAAGAACGAATGCCGGAAGAAATAGACCAGCCCCGTTGCTCCAACCACTAGAGCCGTTCGCCCTTTTTGAGCGTTCATCGTTGTCGCCACCCTACCCTTCTCGTCTTTAAATAAAGAAAGGAACCCATCCCATTCATAGATGCGTCCCCCCTTTTTTGACTCTTCCATTCACAGTGCACACTCAATTTTCAGAACATCTGGTAGCCGCTCTTGCGCAAGAAATAAATCGTCTTCCCGCTAATGTAAGCTCCAGCCAACCCGGCCACCGCTGTTAAATAATCGACTACCCCGAAGCTCGCGACATTTTCCAGAAAGGTATTGTCCTGCTTCCACAGCATAATAACGGTAGCTGGCAGCACAATCACAATATAGAAGCCGATCGGGAACCAAGTCGTCTTCATCAACATATTGAGAATGAAACCGATACCGAACATCATGACGAAGAAGAGCACCATCAAAATGATGACCATAATCCAGCCCATCTGCAATCATCCCCCTGTATCCATCTGCAGGTCCATTTTCGCCACACAATTATCCAAAATTCGCTAATTTCTTGAATAGTCTTAGTGTACTTGCACACTTGTGAAAAATCAACGAACATTCAGTGACATTTGTCACGTCGAAGTTGCTCATATGATAACAAATGAGCTACAATGGCTTTGAGTAATGGCTAATCGTATCGGTTGTGTTTAACAATCTTTTAGAGGTTATTTAAAAAGGTGCCTATGACCTTTTTGAATACGTACTTTATTAAATAACGGAGGATAACGACATGAATGAAGCGGCATTAACGCTAGACGGTTGGTATGCGCTCCATGATTTCCGCACGATCAACTGGACACAGTGGAAGAAAGCTGACGATGAAGAGCGCGCTCATGCGCTGGAAGAGCTTCATGCGCTGTGGTCCAATTGGACCCAGACTGAGAATGACAAGAAGGGCAGCACGGCGGTATACAGCATTGTCGGCCAGAAAGCAGACTTCGTCATTTTCCATCTGCGTGAAACGTTGGAAGAGCTCAACGAGTTGGAAAATGAATTGAACAAAACGTCCTTTGCCCAGTATACGACTCCTACCTACTCTTATGTAAGTATTGTCGAACTGAGCAATTACTTGGCGAAGCCGGGTTCCACGGAAGATCCGATGGACAATCCGGAAGTCATCGCCCGCCTTAAGCCGATTCTGCCGAAGAGCAAGCACATCTGCTTCTATCCGATGAACAAGAAGCGTGATTTGGCGGATAACTGGTACATGCTGTCGATGGAGGACCGCCGCGCGATGATGCGCAGCCACGGCATGATTGGCCGCAGCTATGCGGGGAAAGTGAAGCAAATCATTTCCGGTTCCATAGGCTTGGACGATTGGGAGTGGGGCGTAACACTCTTTAGTGATGATGCGCTGCAGTTCAAGAAGCTGATTTATGAAATGCGTTTCGATGAAGTAAGCGCGCGTTTCGGCGAATTCGGTTCCTTCTACGTTGGGAATTTGCTCACACCGGACAAGCTGAACGAAATGATGAAGTAAGTTGTAGTTCTTTCTATGCCGCGCGGTGAGAGTGGAGACCGGGAAGCCCGAGGGCGGCCCGGTTTTTTTATCTGACGGCTACTGTCGTTTCCCCGTCACTATACCCGGCATGCCCGACACACAGCCAACGCGGGGAGGCCGCTTAACCATGAGCTGCCATCACCGATACCGGAATATACGCCTCTCCTTCCATTAATCTTCTGGCGGTTCTGCCGCAAGCCGCACGAATTACATGCCAATCCGTTTCTTTCCTTTCGACAACAGCTTCCGCATACATTGTGCCTGACGGATGTCCTATACGTACAGCAGAGCCGGAGGACGATGTTAAGAGGCTAGGAATGGTTCCCGGTATTTGACAAGCTGCCGCTAACGCCATGGCTCCCCCGACAGCGTGTGCTTTATGCAGCGCCCCCATGGAGATATAACGCGATAAAATATCGATGTCCTCCGCTTGAACCGCTTGATTCGTTAACGTGATATAATCCGTCGACTGTGCGACCATGACGATCTTGGGGAGCGAATGCGTCGTCGGTCTGACTGATTCTTGGGGCCGGATCAGTCCGGCGAGAATTCCGCCCTTCACGCGAATCTGCTCCAAGGTATCTAACAGCTCTGCATTGCTGTTAATTGGATACTGGAGTTCCGTACCTTTAACACCCACATCTTGCGCTCTTACAAATACAATGGTATTGACGCAGTCAACGACACTGATTTCAAAACGCCTTCCGTCTTTAATTTGCACCGTGTCGATCGCATTGCCTGACGGCAGCATTTTTTTCGTGAAAGTGCCGCCCGAATCGAGAAAGTTCAACATGATTTTGGAAGATAATCCGGGAACGCCTGCGATTGAAAAATTGCCTTCATATTTAATTGCTCCCTGTTCTACCGGAATTTCAGCCACGATGATTTTATCGATGTTCGTATTATAGATACGGACTTCTGTTATCGGTTCGGCCAACGTTGCATAGCCTTCTTCTGCAGCATAAAGTCCGACCGCCGCGAGCAAATTTCCGCAAGTTACATTATAATCGATCACATTTTTTTCGAGGCTGACTTGACCAAAGGTATAATCGATGTGGGCCTTCGGTGTTGAAGGAGGCCCAATCAGCGCAAGCTTGCTTGTGAGACTGGTCCCCCCGCCCAACCCATCGATCTGGCTACTGTCCGGGCTTCCAAACATGCGTAAAATGATTTGATCCCGTAACGCGGAATCTTGCGGGAGATCACATCTGCGTAATATGAGCCCTTTGCTTGTCCCCCCTCGCATAATCACAGCTGGTATTTTCACCAATTGTCCGAAGCTATACATTGAAAATCACTCCTTGCCTCTATTCGAATTCTCTCGGAATCCGCCGAGCAGTGAATAATTGACTTTTCATTTTAAGTGTATTACTGTATTTGGAATAAATAAAATATTAATATTTTATTATTTTCAATAATTTTTTTCAATATCTAAATGGAGGTGAAGTAAGTTGGAGGATAAAGATTGGCTCATATTGGAGACGCTGCACAACGAACAAAACATCACCAAGGCGGCAGCGCAGCTCTACATTTCTCAACCTGCATTAACTTATCGGGTTCAGCAGTTGGAAAAAGAATTCGGGATTAAAATTGTAAATCGGGGAAGAAGAGGAATTCAATTTACGGCTCAGGGCGAATATCTTGTCAAATATGCGAAAGAAATGCGGCTGCAATTGCGGCAAACCAAAGAACACCTATGGAATATGGATAATAAGGTAACGGGAATCCTCCGGTTAGGGGTCGCCAGCAATATTGCCACTTATATACTTCCTGCCATTCTAAAACGATTTCTAGAACAGTATCCAGATGTGGAAGTGAGGGTCATGACGGATTGGAGCTCGGATCTCGTTCACTCCGTGTATAGTCAACATATGCATATCGGAATGATTCGGGGAGATTACGATTGGCCGGATGATAAGCACTTAATGATGGAGGAGAACATATGCATCGTTTCAAAACACGAAATTCATCTTCACGATCTGCCCAACCTGCCAAGAATCAATTATAAAACGGAGCCTTCGCTGCAAAATATGATAGACCTGTGGTGGAAGGAACGGTATTCGCAACCCCCGAGCATAGCCATGGAAGTCGACAAAATGGAGACGGGAAAAGAAATGGTGTTGAACGGACTCGGATATGCCATCTTGCCGACTATCGTGCTCGGCGGTCAAGAGGATTTATACAAAATTAATTTGACATCCAAGCATGGTGTTCCATTAAAACGGAAATCATGGATGATCTACAAGAAGGAATCGCTTTATCTATCTCTAATGAAGGAATTTGTTGATTTCATCAAAAATCTTGACTCGGAAGCACCAAGAAGAAGATAAGGTGACAAACGCACAAGCTCTTCTTATATCTTCTTCTTGGTCTTTAGCTCAATCGTTGTTAACAATTGCGGCTATCGGCCGGGCTTGCTTGAGCGGCTCGCCGCTATCTGCGTCGCTTTCTAATTCGTCCAAGCTGCGCTTGTTCGTTTTGGGACCAAAGCTCAATGCCATAGCCGAACCAATCCAACAAAGGGATATTAAGGTGAATACACTAGAGCTTCCAAACTCGAGTATCATAAAGCTGATGAGCACCGGGCCAAACACATTAGAGAATCTCCTAATCCGTATGTAAGTCCATAACCCGATGCACGGATATGTGTAGGATACAATTCCGATGTATACGTATATAAATTGGTCTAAGGAAATGAAGCAAGTCGAAATCCATCCGGTCACTGGAATGCCCAATAAACCAACGACAAGTGCGATGCCCTGGAATTTGCCGCGGGAAGCGGAAGGAAAAAACTCACTGATATAGGTGCTCGAATTGATCAGTGCCGCCGACACTCCCACACCGGTGAAAAAACGGAGTATTCCGAGTATAACAGGATTCCATGCCAGAGCCGTAATCATAGAAAATATCGAAAAGAACAACGTCATTATGATGATGGCCCGCTTCCTTCCGAATCTATCCGCGAACCACCCGCCAAATACCGAACCAATGAACATCCCCAGAAAGGAGCTCGACGTAATCCAACCAATCTCGGTGACCGACATCCCCCATTCTTTTTTCAATACGGGAGCTACGAAAGAGAATGTATTCAAATCTGCATACTCAAAAAAATAAATAACGCAAGCGCCATTAACGTCTTTCGATGAATCGAACCAATCGGCAGACGATCCAATCGGCCGGATACATTGATACCGCTTTCAATTGGCGTGATACGCAAAAGCTTCCACCTCCGAATTGTATTTCCCACCTAATTTCCAAGCACACATGATACGGTTTGAGCTCGCGGCATCAGCTGATTGGTTACACTATAGCACGATTTATGATATAGAAAAAATCAATCTTTTATATCATTATTGATACTTATTTATTATTCCAAATTCAATTGAATCCGATCTGCTTCGGGATGCTTGTCTCTATTTCCTTAACCTGACGCAAACACACCGCATTTGCTTTTGAAGCAAGGCATTGTCTCTTCACCGTGAACGACATGTTACGTTCATGCAGCAGTGACGCGTTCGGACTGACGGTGATTCATATTATCCGCCCCTTTGCTCCATTCTTCCCTTTCATCAGGAGGCGGCACGCCCAAGGACGACTCTGTTTTACTCCCAGTATAACGGGCCTTCACGGCATGTAATACAAACGCCATGCCATGCGCCTTATCTTCAAACATTCTCTCTTCTGACCGCATGGGAGAATGGAACTAAGGGCCATTATACGGAAGACCGACTCTACAATATGAAAAACCGCCACCGCAATAAGCTGCGGCGACGGCTTGACCATCCCTAATCATTCCTTGTCTTCATCATCTAAAGAAGCCAAATATTCTGCCGTCATACGATCACGCATGCGGCCTTTTTCCTTCAGCCGTTCGATCGCCGGTTGAATGAGCAGATCGACTTCTTTTTGCACCGTATAAGCCAAATCATATCGGTCCTGTTGCTCTAAATAGCCCCCGACTTCCATCAAAGCATTGTAACGCTCCAATTCATCGCGGGTTAAGAGCCCGCGCACTTGCACGCTGCAGTGACGCATGGCTTAGAAGAATTTCCCTTTGCGAAGCGCAAGCGAGATGCCTCCGACGATGAACAGCCAGCGGATGTCGATGATTTTCTTAAGCTGAGCAGCCCAGAAGCCTTTCAGCTTTTTCTTGCCAACTACGCCGATTGCTTCGCCTTTACCCAGGGAAGCTACCGTACCTTTGTTGTGGTATTCGAATTTCTTTAGCGGTTGGTTGCGAATTGAAGCCACGATGTTGCTTGCGCACACCGGACCTTGCTGCATCGCCATTTGCGCCGTTGGCGGGAACGGGCGATCGTTCTCCGAATTAATCATCAGCGAGTTATCGCCGATAATAAAGATATTGTCATGTCCCGGAGCGCGCAAATGTTCATCAACCTTCACGCGGCCGCGCATCGCTTCAAAGCCGGCTTGCTCAATCAGACGGTTACCGCGGATACCCCCGGTCCATACGACAGTAGCCGCTTTGATTTCTTCGCCAGTAGCAAGCATTACACCTTCAGGAGTACATTCTTTAATCGCAGTGGCGAGCTTGAAGGTTACGCCCTTCTTCTTCAGCACATCCATCCCGTATTCTACCAATTCCGGATCAAATCCCGGAAGGGCAGACGGCGCCGCTTCGACATTGTAGATATTAACCAGTTGCGGATCCACATCGAACTGCTTGCATAGCTGCGGAACACGGTCGGATAATTCGCCTACGAATTCAATTCCAGTAAAGCCCGCGCCGCCAACGATGAAGTTCAGACGGTCCTTGCGTGACTCATCTTGCTTGTAAAGGGCGAATTGATGCTCGATATGCTCACGGATAACGCGAACAGAGTTGATGCTGCGAATGCTGAACGCATACTCGCCAAGTCCTGGAATACCGAACGTCTCTGGCTCTCCGCCAAGACCGATAACCAAGTAGTCATACGACAGCGTCCCGTCTTCAAGAATAACCTTCTTATCTTGAATGCGGATTTCTTTGACCGTCGACTTGACGAAATCGATTTTGAACTCATCGATTAGCTTCGAGATGGACACTCGAGCGTTGTCGTAAGAGTCCGTTCCGGCAGCCGGCATATGCAAATGAGTCGTAAAGTAATGATAGTCATGCTTGTTGACTAACGTTACGTCCGCTTCATTATAGTTCAATTCCTTTTGCAAGCGTTGCGCTGCCATGATGCCACCGTAACCCGCGCCCAGAATTACGATTTTAGGTATGTTGCTCATCGTATATGCTCCTTCCAATCAGGTAAATCATTTTGTGTCGGTTCCTTATCCTCTCGGTTAAGCAACTAGTTAGTTCCTCATACTCCGTTTATCCTCATCAATCATTGCGCAGTTGTGAAAAACTCCACAAAAAAAAACATAGCTTGCCTATATCTCTCTCTATGTGATGTTATACAAATCATCAACCAAACACAACGTTATTATGAACTATTTACCTTAAAACAACCCGTATACTCTAAGATAAAGCGTGTATGGCCACCAATTTGTCCAACATCGACAAATTCTCGACAATTTGTATACAATTCACATGCAATGATATCGAGTTTCCAGCTAAATTACAAGCACCTTTTTAGCTGTTCCCCATAATGTAAGCGGTTTAATTAAATTTTTTTCTAGCTTGCACATTCTGGGAATTTTTCGAAAAGTATAGTTTCCTTCTTGCTCCACTAGGTTTATAATGATAGATGTGCCTAATTACACAATGACCATAATCACATGGTCAGACATCGCCATTGGAGGTGCTCTGCTTTGAATTCGCAACTTACATCGCAACAAGATGTAGTAGATATTTTAATTATCGGGGGCGGTCCTGCTGGAATGTTTGCCGCATTTTATGGCGGCATGCGCCAAGCTTCCGTTCGCCTTATCGAAAGCATGCCGCAGCTCGGCGGACAACTGGCTGCGCTTTACCCAGAGAAATACATTTACGACGTTGCTGGCTTCCCTAAAGTAACCGCACAAGAGCTCGTAAATCAATTGAAACAACAGATGGACCATTTCCATCCGGACGTACGCCTGGAAGAGAAGGTGCTGCGGGTAGAGAAACGTGACGAGCGACTGTTCGAAGTAACAACAGATAAAGGAGTCCACCAAGCGAAGGCGGTCATTATTACAGCTGGAGTGGGCGCTTTTGAGCCTCGCCGCTTGGAATTGCCTGATGCAGGACAGTACGAGAAGTCAAATCTGCACTATTTCGTCAGTGACCTGCAGCAGTACAAAGGCCAACGCGTACTCATCAGCGGCGGCGGCGACTCTGCCGTAGACTGGGCGCTTATGCTTGAACCGATTGCGGAGCAAGTAACGCTCATTCATCGTCGTGACAAATTCCGTGCGCACGAGCATAGCGTAGAACAGTTGATGAACTCCAAGGTTCAAATATTGACGCCGAAAGAGATTACGCACCTTCACGGTGAAGCCGGCCGCATCGAACGCGTTACGATTGCGGATACGAAGACGAAAGAAACGCTCGACATCGATGTCGATGCCGTCATCGTTAACTTTGGTTTCGTATCGTCCCTCGGCCCAATCTCTGAATGGGGTCTCTCAATTGAGGGCGGATCCATTGTGGTCGATTCCCGTATGGAAACAAATATTCCAGGAATCTTCGCAGCGGGTGACGTGACAACATATCCTGGCAAGCTGAAGCTTATCGCCGTAGGTTTCGGCGAAGCTCCAACGGCAATCAATAACGCCAAAGTGTACATTGATCCGACAGCAAAGCTTTCTCCGGGACACAGCAGCAACATGAAGATGTAACGAAGTCTGCCGACAATAATTTTAATATCATGATAGAACGAAAGAAAGGGTATCCTACTCCTACATCTTTATCTAATGGAGGCGGATACCCTTGTTTCATGTTTGTCCACTATGCAATGGCATAATCAGTCCTGTGTTTCAATGTCCGAACTGTTTGAACCCAGCTATCGACAGCGGCAAACTAGAGGATTATTTGGGACCTTACGCCCCTTATCAACCGGATGACCTATCCGAAGCTCACTTCACAATGCAGGCAGACGGTTCTACGAACGAGTTATGCTTGCATATAGTGTACTGTGAGCATTGCCATACCATGATGCATATTAATGGAATGGCGTGGGAGTAAAGTCAACGGCAAAGCTCCGGTCATTCTATCTGCGTACCGGCTTCTGGAAGAGGGTCGGATGAAGGCGGCGTCTTCGAATTTCCTTAAGCAGCAAAGAGATGAATTCATGATCCAATTGAAGCTGGATTGCTTGCTCATAGGAATCCATAAGCAGCTCATCGGAAAGCAAAGCCATCTCAATCACAACCTTTCCTAAATGTTTCCTGTCCGTTCTCATCATAGCACGGGTGCGAAAAATAGAACAAGCGTTTCCATTATCCACAGGTGGTTGTGGAAAAATTGTGGTTAAATTGTTGATAACCGTCGAAAAACGTTCTGGCCCAATGGGGATGATGTGGATAGTATTATTCACACCCTTTTTTGGTGTGTCTATAATAAAAATCTTTAATCAAATTGCCTAGCACAACAAATGGAATCTATCATATAGTAATAGCAAAATAGATTTACATGACAGCATCGTTATTGTGGACGCGTATTTACTTCAAATATCCAAATTCGGCCTGAGCGGTCGATACCGTAATCAAACCCGAGCTGACCGATCCCCGGATATTTCCCTTCCAAAATACTTGTGCACAATCGGGTCAACTGCCGCATTTCGCTTTTTTTCGATCGAACTCGACCACTGGATAGCGAACGTCCGATGCCCTGAGCCGCAGTAAGCATCGAGCCGCCTTTGCATAAGTTCGTCACAAACAATCCTTTCCGCGCCACTCTTCCTACCATGGAGCGAAATACCCATTTTCCGTTCTTCTTGACGACTTTGACGCGATAATCGATTGGGCGCCCGCCGACTGCTGCCAACTGAATGCCGCGCTGGATCAAATACGCTCGCTTTCTCTTCACAGAAGCTAACGAACGCATCAAGGCGTCGAAGTCGTTAAAAGAGCGGGTACGCGACATATACGTATGCCGGTAGGTCGCTCCTTCCTTCGTCACTTTAATAACCCCCGCCCCGCCGCCGCCCACGACCGGCTTGATGACAACAAACCCGTACTGATTCAGCATTTGGTGCAAGTTGGACGAATTATAAATGCGTGTCGCCGGAATATGAGCGGCAGCGCGAGCGTCCGATAATAGCGCCTCGGTCTTCAGCCACTTGCTCGCCAGTTGTCTGCTTTCCATGCGTGCACCTCCTTTCATCATTATACTTATACATACTCAGAGGCCATTCACTATTCTTGTATGATTGTCCACGGCTTCTGCCTTATTTTAATAGACTAGAGTAGAGTGAGAAGTAATGATGCTTGTCTTTTCCAAGTTTCGGATGGTATCGTATAAGATGAATGAAAAATGATGAGTTACGCATTTATGAAGATGGGAGCGACCGTCATGACTACCGCAGCTGTATTTGAAGTGTTATATTGGGTAGCCATTGTATCCATGTCCGTTGTGTTAGTACTCGTGAATGTGGGAATATTGGCGATCGGATTTCAATTTTGGAAGAAGCATAAGCGAGTTCTTGGGATAGGATGCTGGCTCTTCTCCCTATTCTGCTTCTATCTTATCTCCATCATGATCAATAAGACGTTTATGTAGCTACGTTCCGAAATCCTTGGTATCCGCTTGCGGGTGTCAAGGATTTCGTTCGTTATAACCGCTGCCGCAGGCGGATATCATAAGATTGTATTCCTCAGGAGGTTGAAGCCTATGAAAATCAACGTGCTAGTGGCAGACGACGATCCGAATATTCGCGCATTGCTGCGCCTCGTTCTCGAATCGGAACAGTATCACGTGTTCGAAGCGGCCGACGGACAGACGGCAGCGAAGATATTGGAGCACGAGACCGCGCATCTTGCGATCGTCGATGTGATGATGCCGGTTAAAGACGGCTGGGCGCTTTGCTCCGAAATTAGGACGTCATACGATATTCCCGTCATTCTACTGACCGCCTTGGGCGAGCTGGAGGATAAAGAAACAGGCTTTGCCGCAGGAACTGATGATTATATGGTCAAGCCATTTGAACCGAAAGAGCTGCTCTTCCGCATGAAAGCTTTGTTGCGAAGATATCAGATTGTATCCGATTCTATCATCCGCTTTCCGCATACCATTATTGACCGACAAAGCTATACCGTGATAGTGGACGGGCAGGAACACGTGCTGCCGCGCAAAGAATTCGAGCTGCTCGCCCAAATGGCCGCCTATCCTGGCCGCATCTTTACACGGGATCAATTGCTCGATTGGATCTGGGGCAGCAACTACGAGGGCGACGTCCGCACGATTGACGTACATATCAAGCGGCTGCGTGAACGGTTCCACGATAGCAGCAGTGACTTTCATATCGTCACCATTCGGGGATTAGGATACAAATTGGAGGTACGTGATGCATGAACACGTTATATACGCGCATTGTCCTGTTTTCCGTCGTGATCGTGCTTGTTAGCTTTGCCTCCGCATTTTTCGCAGCTAATTTTGCATACAGCCACACTCTAACCGAAAATTACGAACTTAAAATGGAAAAGGTCGGGGCTGCGCTGTCTAAGCTCGGCGAACAGATGACCAACAGCTCTTCTTCTGTCGATGAACTGCTCGATTCATTGTCCAAGCTCGGCTATCAGCTCTATGTCATTGACGAGGCCAGTCACATCAAGACATATGGAAGGGCATTCGATGACGTATCGTTGCCACCCGAAATTATCGACACCGTGTTAAAGGGCGGAACCTATCAAGGCATGCGCACCCACAAGCAAAGCTGGTTTGTTCCAACTGTGTTTGAGAACCGTCTCGAGCTAAGCTACGGAACTCCAGCCGATCTCGCCGGAGAAAGACATGCCTTGTTCGTGCGGCCGGATATGGTGCAGCAGACCGAAGAAGTGCGTATATTAGTCGCCGTACTGCTCATCGGCACCTTTGTCATTAGCCTTGTTCTCATTGCCATCAAGACCCGCTATCTCGTACGACCTCTTCTTCGGCTTACTGACGCGACGATGAAGCTGGAAAATGGAAACTACGACGTTCAACTCGACATTACACGCAAAGATGAAATCGGTGTGCTAGCGCGCAGATTTACCCGCATGGCTGCCGTACTGGGACAGGTGGACGCTATGCAGAAGCAATTCGTGGCGAACGTCTCTCATGAGATCCAATCTCCGTTAACCTCCATTCGTGGCTTGGCCCGACAACTGTTGGATCACCCGCTCCCGCCGGAGCAAGAACGGAAGTATTTGCAGATTATCGATGATGAGAGTTCTCGGCTGTCCGGTCTAGGGCGGCAGCTCCTGACCCTCGCGGCGCTGGAGAGAGGGAAAGAATCGCTGAAGCACGCCCCCTTTCGGTTGGACGAGCAGTTAAGACAAATCATTATCGTGCAGGAGCCTCAATGGGGCGAGAAGAATTTACAGCTGGATTTGGAGCTTGAAGAGGTCGTCATTCATGGTGATCCAGGTCTGCTTCATCAAGTGTGGAGCAATTTGTTGAGCAATGGGATCAAATTCACTGAACCCGGAGGCCAGCTCCATATACAATGTAGGAAACTGCTGCATGAAGTAGAGGTGATATTTTCGGATACGGGTGAAGGTATCCCCGAAGAGGCGCTCCCCTATTTATTTGATCGTTTTTACAAGTATGACAAACGAAAGGGAAATGCCCACGGAACCGGACTTGGGTTATCAATCGTGAAACGAATCGTTGAATTGCACGAAGGAACCATTCGCGCGACAAACAATACCGGCGCGGGAGCGGCATTTTCGGTCAGGCTTCCGGTAAGGGAGATATGAAAGACACGGGTTATAGAGCCATTGTAACAGTCCATTCATCTTCAGTTCACAGTTCTCGATTATACTCGCTACAAGCGGTACATAATCGTCGCATTAATTGAAAAGGAGATCATCACGTTGAGAAAACTATATGTAACTTCTTTTGCCTACGCTATTCTCGGCTTAGTGGCGGGTATCTTTTTTCGCGAGTTTACTAAAATAAACGAATACACGGCCTACACGACACTCAAACCGCTGCATACGCACATTTTGGTGTTAGGATTTATGTTCTTTCTCATTCTTACGCTACTCGCCAAAACCTTCCGCGTCCACGAAACACGCTCGTTCGATCCATGGTATTTCGTATATAACGGCGGTCTCATTGTTACCTTAATCGCTATGACAGTCCGCGGCGTCTTACAAGTAAACGGAACGGATATGAACGGATTAAATCACATCGCGGGCTTGGGACATGCCATACTTGGCGCTTCTATCATTTGGTTTATGGTGCTGCTCGGCAAAAAAATAAAAGAATAGCGACATAACTGCCCACTGTCGAATAGAAAGCTTCGTAAATAAGTAATTCGAACTGTGGATTATTTCAGGAGAGGGGGCATCCCCTCTCTTAGCTTGTCTCATCCTCCATTGGATTTATCCAATGAAATAGCATGTAAATCTCTGTGCAGGCAGACTTCATTGGAATTGATCCAATCCATTCACACTCATTTCGCTGCGTTCGCTAAAAACAGCTAATTCCACTGTACAAAATACAGTCCACGTGCCGTTCGACCGTCCAATCCGTACATTTGACTGCATATTTTCCAATGGGGCTTACTTAGAAAAATAATTCATTACTTTATAAGTTGAACTATTGAATTTCTTGTTCAGAGTTTGATACAGCTTCGTTACTTATCTCATATTGGAGAGGCGGTACTCTTTCCATTCGGCGTTTCCGATCACTCTCCCCTCCGCTCAGTAACAACGATTCCAGCATCGCCCATGCGCTCTATGGTGTGGTCGAACGGTTGATGTAATATTGGGAAGAGCGTCTCCAACTGTAGGCGTTGTGATATAAAGGTGATGTTGCTGCATCGTCTGAGAAGCACAACCATATACTATTCAAAATAAAGACCTCTCTAATGATTAATTCAACATTAACCATTAGAGAGGTCTGTCATTAACAGTTCTAGCTTAATCGTCGCATTTCTCCGCCTTGCCCTCATCCTTCGCCGTACGGAAGCTGGAGCCGCACCCGCATGTGGCGATGGCGTTCGGATTGTCGATAGTAAATCCGCCCGACATCCCGGATTCTTTAAAGTCAATGACGAGGCCATTCAAATACGGCATGCTTTCTTTATCAATGACGATTTTCATGCCGCTCACTTCCATATGAACGTCCGCTTCGTTCTCTTCATCATCAAAGCCCATTCCGTATGAGAATCCGCTGCAACCGCCTGGGCGCACGCCTAGACGCAGGAACAAACCCGCATTTTCTTCTTGAGCCATCATTTCTTGTATTTTTTCAACCGCAATATCGCTGATTGTAATCATTCTAATCCCTCCTCGTATTTCTAAGTATAACCATCCAGCTTGGCAGATACAAGAGAACGAAGTTGATGGAAAATCCACCCTTTCAGATCCTCACATGTATTGCCCCATCTGATAGGCAAGAGTATAATGGAAATGACTAGCTAATGTGATACGTCTCACTGCAATCCTCCGACGGAACGTCTCCGCCGCGGAGTTTTTATTTTGTTTGGAGACCGAAAACAAATACCGGACATGCTTCATAGTGTCATTCGCAATGTTGCCACTAGCAATGCAAGGCATGAATAACAAAGGAGGCCTGTGTATGACCACAGTCATGACACGACATGCGGATGCCCGCATGGCTGCAATCGCGGATAAAGTTGAACGCGGTGAACGTTTGACGCTGGAAGACGGCGTATATTTATACGAGACAGACGATTTGTTAACCTTAGGTCAATTGGCCAACCTTGCGAATCTGCGCAAGAACGGCAAAAAAGTGTATTTTATTGAAAATATGTCGCTCTACTTTACGAATGTCTGCGAAGCGCACTGCGCATTCTGCAACTTCCGCCGTGATCAAGGCGAAGACGGTTCGTACACGCTGTCCGGACAGGAAATGATTGACTTCGTTGATCAGCACATTCATCCTGACGTGCGTGAATTCCACATTGTAGGCGGACACAACACGCACGTTCCGTTCCAATACTATGTGGACTCCTTGCGTATCCTGAATCAGACTTATCCGAATGTGACGCTCAAGGCGTATACTGCCGCAGAAATTGATTTCTATACCCGCATCAGCGGCTTGAGCATTGAGGAAGTGCTGCGCCAATTGATGGATGCGGGACTTCAATCCTTGACGGGCGGCGGCGCTGAAATTTTGTCGGACGAGTACCGCAAGAAGATGCGTGTTGAGAAGGCCGGCGTAGACCGTTATCTGGAGGTGCACCGCACCGCGCACCAGCTCGGCATGAAGACACACACGACGATGCTGTACGGCGCAATCGAATCGCATGAAGATCGTGTAAGCCATATGATCAAAATTCGCGAACTGCAGGACGAGACGAACGGATTTCTCGTATTTATTCCGCTCTCCATGCAGCCGAAGAGCCCGAAGGCGAGCATTAAACGCCGCAACTCGGCGTACGAGGACTTGAAGACGATCGCGATTAGCCGTCTCATGTTGGATAACATTCAGCACATTAAAGCGTATTTCATTAATATCGGGACACAGCTTACCCAAGTGGCGCTCACTTTCGGCGCTTCGGACGTGCATGGCACTATCGTGAAGGAGCGAATCAGCCATGCGGCAGGCGCGCTCACTCCAGAAGGCTTGACACGCGATGAGCTGATCTGGCTGATCAAAGGGGCAGGCCGCATTCCGGTAGAGCGTGATACGTTCTATAACGAAGTGAAAGTGTACGAGTAATTACTAATTTTGATTTTTAGTGTGCAGAATTAGGATATAGAGATAGAGGAACCTGATGTCATTGTTGGATAGACAACGTAAGAATCGGCAACCTAGACAGACAGTGGGGCCATACGACGTACTCGCCGCTAGCGGCGGCACACATCTTTCTAACATATTCGGCATCATGGGGGGAAGTCGAAAGGATGAAACGATACGTCATTTTAGGAGGCGGCTACGGAGGTTTGGCCATCATCGGGCGTTTGCTTGAGGGCGAGCTGCCTTCTGATGTACAGCTTGTATTGGTTGACCGTATGCCCTATCAAGGTTTAAAGACAGAATACTATGCACTGGCTGCCGGGGCGGTGTCGGACATGGAGATTCGCGTTCAGTTCCCGAGCGATCCGCGTGTACACATCCATTATGGCAACGTGCAAGCGATTGACTTGGACGCGCAGCTTCTCCATTTCAGCAACGACGAGCCGCTCAGCTATGATCATCTGGTCATAGGACTCGGCTGTACTGACAAATACCATAATATTGAGGGTGCCGAGCAGTTCGGCAACAGCATTCAATCGCTTGCGAGCACAAGACGCACCTATCAGCTGTTGAATGACATTAAGCCTTACGGACAAGTCAACATTGTCGGCGGCGGTCTAAGTGGGGTTGAACTCGCTGCGGAACTGCGCGAGAGCCGAGCTGACTTGAACATACGCATTTTGGACCGCGGTGGGCGCGTGCTGTCCTCCTTCCCGGAGAAGCTCTCGCGCTTCGTGTCCGGCTGGTTCAATGAACGCGGGGTCGAGCTGCGTTCCCATGTTAACGTCAGCCGTTTGGAAGACGGCGTTATCTACAATCGCATCGATGATGGGGAAGAAGAAATTCATTCTCACGTGACCGTATGGACCGCAGGCATTCAACCAGTGGAAGCGGTGCAGAAGCTCATTGTACCGAAGGATCCACAAGGGCGAGTTATCATTAATCCGTACCATCAAATTCCGGATTATCCGAACGTGTATGTCGTCGGAGACTGTGCAAGCTTGCCCTTCTCTCCGAGCGCGCAAGCGGCGGGAGCCCAAGGCGAGCAGATTGCTGACGTCATGCGGGCGATGTGGCAGGGAAAAACGCCGAACCTTGGTAAAATTAAGCTGAAGGGTGTCCTCGGCGCACTCGGCAAGAAATCCGGATTCGGCGTTGTTGGCAAACGTGCCGTCGTTGGTTATGTGCCTCGTGTCATCAAAAGCGGAGTATTATGGATGTCCAAGCATCATAAAGGATAAACAAACAAGGGAGCAGCGACGTCAATCGACGTCCAACTGCTCCCATGCTTGTAGTTCTTCAATTTTTGCCATAATCTTATTATATAGCTCCTCAGCGGTTTCCGCTGCTACGATCTCTCCGTTGACATAAGCGAAAGGAAACATATAACATTCTCCACAATGGCCGAGACACCCATACTCCAGAACGTCATATTCTGGATTCTGTTCGAAGCGCTTCATAACGCTATCTGTTCCATGATGCATATTGTTGACGCAGAATTCTATGATCGGTCGCATTGACTTTATCCCCTTCTTTCATCTTGCGCCTTTGAATTCAGTTAGCTTTATAATATAATAAAAGCAGCATGGATGAAAGGAGTTGGCAAAGATGAGCGAAAATACACAAGTCGGCATGTACGACGAAGTGCTGGAAGTGTTAGATAAACTGCGCCCGTTTCTGCAACGTGACGGCGGCGACGTTGAATTGGTCGACGTTGAGGACGGTATCGTAAAACTGCGCTTGATGGGCGCTTGCGGCAGCTGCCCTAGCTCCACCATTACATTAAAAGCGGGTATCGAACGCGCTTTGGTGGAAGAAGTGGAAGGCGTTAAGGAAGTTGTTCAAGTATTTTAATTGAGAAGAGGCTGTATGCAAGCGGCAGGTTGCCGCTTGTTACAGCCTCTTTGTTTATACCGATGAGATTAGGAGATATGCGTCCCGGCTGTTCCTGTCAGAGCCAGAGCGGCATCTTCAAGTGAACATATAATGGCGTGTTTGCCCTGCTCCGCAAACGAAACGGCCGCCTCCATCTTCGGTCCCATACTGCCGGTGGAGAAATGCCCCTCCCCGACATACCGTCTCGCTTCACACGTACCGACATGTCCTAGCGCCTGCTGTTCAGGCTTTCCGTAATGAATAAACACATTCTTCACATCGGTCACCATCATAAAAATATCGGCGTTCGCTTCCTGGGCCAATTTGCGGCCGCTGCGGTCCTTGTCGATCACCGCTTCGACGCCTTTAATCGTGCCATCCGCTTCTTGGACAACGGGTATGCCGCCACCGCCGGAAGCAATGACAATCGCTCCGCTCTCGACAAGCTTCATAATTGTCTCTGACTCCAAAATGGATTGCGGCTGCGGAGAAGGAACGACGCGACGCCACCCCCGGCCCGCATCTTCCCGCATGTTCCAGCCCTTCTTCTGTATCATCTGCTTGGCTTCCTCTTCGCTGTAGAAGGTGCCGATAGGCTTAGTCGGATGCCGGAAGGCTTCATCTTCCTGAGACACCTGCGTTTGTGTCAGCACACTTACGACCTGCTGCGTCAATCCCCGCTTCCGCAGCTCATTCTTCAAGCATTGATCGAGCATGTAACCGATCATTCCTTGAGACTCCGCATTGCACACGTCTAGCGGAAATGGAGGGACGACCTCTTTCGCTTCTTCATTTTGCTGCAAAATCAATCCCACCTGCGGACCATTACCGTGCGTAATGACCACTTCGTAGCCCTTTTGTACGATATCGGCAATAATTTCGCTGCTGCTGCGTACATTTTCAAGCTGGTTCTCATAGGTTGCTTCTTGATGAGGCTGCAAAATGGCGTTGCCCCCCAATGCAATCACAACTCGTTCTGACATGTTCATACCTCCTTAGGGCCATGATGGCATTGGCGATCCCGAATGCCGTATCGATCCCGGAGCTGTGTCCGGTGTGCAGCAATTGTGCAAGCTTGGCTTGAAAATGAGATGTATCTTCCGTAAACATCGCGTTCAGTACATGGGTTACTTTGTCGCTGAAACGGCCATGCAGCGCATGGAGCAAATAAGCTTTGCTCACGTCCGTCGTGATGTCTTCTCTTTCCACAATATGACGCAAGGTGGTCAAAAACGCCGGATGAAAAGCTTGTGTCAACGTATGAACCGCCAACAATCCGACAAGAAAGTCGTCTCCCGATGGCGTCAGCCCTTTCCCGCGGCCGAGAAAATAGCGCAAATGCGACTCAATGACACGGACTTCGCCAGACAACAAGGCATCAAGCAGTTGTTCCGCATGCTGTACCGTGACGTACTGCGGGTCATCCGGCATATAATCATTCGCGAGAAAGCGGTCCCATTCCACATCGAGTCCGGTCGGCACGCCCCAAGAAAGACATGTTTCCATAAATGAACAGACGTGAAATAAATCACGATTCATCCGGTAACGCTCGGCACAGATTCCATAATGGAACGGCTCGGCTTGCGAAAGATCAAGCGTAAGCGGATATGTCGGATGATTGAATTGAATCATGTCTGGCGTTCCGGCAACTACTGCGTCATTGCGTCTGACATAGAAGCGCAGCCTTCTCACGCTCTCTTGTCCCATATGAATCCCGAATGGAAGTCTGCCGTTCTTCGTTGTCCCGACAAATACGAGCGCGTCTCCCATAGCCAAGTTGATTCCGTTCTCGAAGATGCTGTGGACGCGCCCGATCGGCCTCCGGGAGAGGAGTGCCGCAAGTTGAGCGTGCATCTCCTCCCCCATGAGACACGACGTATACAGCGGTGCGCTACAGAAGTCCGAGCTTGGACGCATAAGCTTCAAGCGCTTTCTCAAAGCATTCGACAGGCGGACGGACCGTACCGGCGCCAATCTGCCCCACCCCCGGCTCCTTGTGGGCGATACCGGTATTAATGACAGGTGTAATTCCTGTTTCCACTACCTTCCGGGCATCGATACCGAGGCAAATGCCACGGAAGTTCCAGGTCGGGACCGTAAAGTTCGGGTTCTGGTCGATTGAAATTTCGACCATTTCGTTGCTCGTTGCCAAGGCATCTTGAAATCCCCCGGCGCCGACAAACCGCGTAACGCCCGGCGCGGCAATCATTGCCATCCCTCCGACGCCGAATGTTTCCGTAATGGCGCTGTCGCCGATGTCCGGATTGGCGTCTGCTTGCGAATATCCGGTAAAGAAGAGCCCTTGCGGCGTGTTTACGGGTGCGGTAAACCATTCGTCTCCCATGCCGCTGATGCGGATTCCGAAGTCTCTTCCGTTCCGGCACATGGCGGTGACGACCGTGCCTGCTTCGATCGTGCGGGCGCCATCCATCACGGCCTTGGTCGCTGCCATCATAATGTTCAAGAAGAACTGATCGGTGTCCGCCAAAAATTTGATAACGTTCCGCATCTCTTGCTTATCCATATCGAGATTGACGATATAAGGGCTGATTTCTTTCAAAAAGACGAGCGAAGCGGCAATGTTGCGTTGATGGAATTCATCTCCCATCGTAATCGCCTTCGCGATCATGACGTTCAGGTTAAGTCCTTCCTTCGTCGCCTTGAGCGCCCGGGAAAGCACCGGACCAAGCACGTCCTTCATCCATGTCAAGCGGGTGACGACCTCTTCCGAATAGGCGCCGAAGCGCAGCACCTTGCCGATGCCTTCATTCATGATGCAGTAAGCCTCATTGCCTTCGGAACGGTTATTGACTACGAATACTGGCATATTTCCTGATGTGATTCCTCCCATAGGGCCGACTGCCTTGACATGGTGGCACGGGATGAAATGGATGTCGCCCCGTTCAAGCATGCCGCGGGCCTCCGTTTCATCCTTCGCCCAGCCCTCGAATAAAGCGGCGCCTACGCATGAGCCTTGCATCGGGCCCGTCATGTCCTTGTATGCTATCGGCGGACCCGCATGCAGCAGCATCTTGCCTTCCAACTCCGGAATGACGGTGCGTGCCGGCACCACATCGACGAGAAACGGCGTTCCTCCGGTAATTTTATCAATAACCGCCTGATTGGCTTCATCAATTGTCTGATATTTCATATGAGATTCCCTCCCGGCTGTTCATTCGCGACGTCGATAGTTCATCGTTGACGCGGTTAATTCGCAGTTGATTCACAGTTAATTCGTAAACCGGTAATCATTCAACTGGCTTAATATGCGCTGCATCTTTACGCTGCCGCCCGCAACCGGCCTCCAATCGTACTGGATCGCCTTGGCACCGCTTGCAGTAATGGCTTCCGTAAATTTCTGCAAACCCACGTTAATGACGGATGGCTTCCCTCCAAGCAGCGCTTCGACTGCGGCAGATGCAGAGAACCCTTCGGAGATAGTCGCTGCCGCTGGACGGTGCGCCTTCGGCACTTCTTCGAGGCCGAGCTTCATCATGGCTAGCACGGTGCGTACTGCTTGATTGTTGCTCTCTTTGACAAGTACGCCCGCCTGTTCGAACTTGCGCTTCTGCTCCTCATAAGACTGCGGATCTAGACGAGTGCCGCACAGAGCAGCCACAAAGTAGAGCTTGCGCCCCTCCGTCTGTGCCTTGGCTGCCGCTTTCTCGATAGCCGGCGCCAGCACACTCGCCATGTCGTCATGGCCACCGTACCCCAGTACGACGTCGAACAATATAACCGCCGTGGTTGGGTCTTGTGCAGCCTTCTCGATATGCTGAATCCGAGTAGCCGGATCGATCATTGGATGCGGCTTGCCTTGCGTGTACATATCGTCGCCCAAATCAACTATGGCATGACCGTTCGATTTGAGAACATAACCCGCTTCATGAATAAGCCCGTCCTTCAGTTGAAGCGCATCCGCGATGAGCATGGCCGCTTCGGCAGCCAATGTGCCGCCGGCATACAAGCCCTGAATCGAGGTCTGCCCCGGATTCAATGCTGCCTCCGGCACTTCGAGCGGTAAGCTATATAACGGTTTCACTGCGGCGCCTTTGGCCAGATCGACCGCAATCATCGCCGCTTCCTCCAACGTATAGGCTTGATAGACATTCCCTTCATGCGCGGCGGGTTTCTCTCCGAGGAAGAGCGTGACCACCGGCTTGGACAGCCCTTGCAGCTGGCCCATAACCTTATCGCGCACCGCCTTGGCCGGTGGCTTGGATACGATGACAATCACTTCGGTCCGGTCGTTGTGCGCCAGTCCGCAGATACCGTCCAGCATCGTAATCGCCCCGACGGTTTCTGAGAGGTCACGTCCTCCGGTACCAATCGCGTGACTGATGCCGCCGCCCATGCGGTCGATCAGCGTCGTCACCTCTTGAATGCCGGTGCCCGATGCGCCGACGATGCCGATATTGCCCGCTGTCACCCGGTTTGCGAAGGCGAGCGGAACGCCTGACAAAATACCCGTACCGCAATCGGGCCCCATCACGAGCAGCCCTTTTTCATGCGCCTTCCGTTTCAGACTCAACTCTTCTTCCACCGGCACATTGTCGCTGAAGATGAAGGCATGCAGACCATGATCGAGCGCTTTTCCCGCTTCTGCCGCCGCATATTGGCCTGGTACCGAAATGATGGCCAGATTAGCATCCGGGCTCTCCTTCAGTGCGCGCTCCCACGAGCGGACGCTCTCGATTGCGGACTGACTGCTGCTGACGGATTGGTCGCTTAAAAAGCTGTCAACGGCAGCGAGAATATGATCTAGCTTGCTTTGCGCCTCGGCATTGATGACAATGCACATGTCGTTGGCTCCAGCCTGCTCCAGCTCACCCGTATACAATCCGGAATTGCGCATAATATCCTTGTTGGCCGGCGTTCCCATCATGATGGACGCTTGCGTTACGCCTTCAAGCGCAGAAATATGATTGGTCAGAAGCATCAAATTGACTGAATCTTGATACGAATTTTTTTTAATGATCGTATGCAGCATTCTGGTTCACCTCTGGTTGTCCATTTTGATTGTAATGACATTCCCGTAATGCACGTGTTACGTGGCAAAGGGATCTTTATGATCGTAAGTGTTGTTATGAACGACATCGGACGCGAGATAGTCATATACCTCATCTACAATCTCAATGCCGTTAGCTTCGTTCTCCTGCTCGATCAGGTCATAGTTCTGCCCCGGGTAGAGAACGCGCTCGAAGCCAGGCGCTGGATTGATGCCGTTCAGATCACGCATCGTCTTCGAAATGTTGCGCCGGAATATTTCTAAATCGGTAAAAAAGGACGGGTCAAGCACAATATGAAGCTGTCCCAGATTCCGGCCCTCGGTCAGATCGTGGTACATTGAGCTGACCTGATTGCCGAATGGCAGACCGAGCAGAATGCCGGACAGCACATCGACCATCATCATCAATCCGTACCCTTTCGGGCCTGCAATCGGAAGCAGCGCGTGCACTTGAAACGGATCACTCGTCCTCACGCCGCGTTCATCCACCGCCCACGTATCCGGAATCGTCTCGTGCTTCGAACGGGCGTGTAGAATCTTCCCCCAAGCTTGGACGGTAGTCGCCATATCGAAGGTCATGATCGTGCTTCCTTCGCCAGGAGCGGCGAAGGCAATCGGGTTCGTGCCGTAGTAGGGTTCGGCCCCTCCAAAAGGCACGACCATCGGATCGGATTGGCAGACAGAGATGCCAATTAGCCCTTCCCGCGCCGCTTGCTGCACATAATAGGACAGCGATCCGCTATGCCCGATTTGTCTTACCCCAACCACGGCAACGCCATGTTCCTTGGCAATATTAACTGCCTCTTCCATTGCCTGCTTAGCCGCGACATGCCCAGCGCCGTTATCCCCATCGAACACGGCGGAGCACGGCCCTGTCTTCTTGAACGTAAAGCGAGGATTTACGTTCGTTCCACCTTTCGCAATACGTTCCGCATAATATTCGACCCGCATGGCGCCGTGCGAGTGGACGCCGCGGACATCAGCATGAACGAGCACGTCCGCCACTACATCCGCATGATCGGCAGACAATCCGGCACGGGACAATTTTGTTCGGATAAGCTCATGCAGTTTCTGTTTGGTTACTCTCATGTCAATTCCCTCTTTGCATGTATTCCGCCTTCTGCCTGCTGCTGGACCGAGCTAGGTCTGGCCAGCAGCAGGAAGCGGTTGATCCATCTCGCCTACAGGGGCCCCTTTTGATCACGAAGCGTTTTAGGAAATCATTCGACATCGAATCTTGCATTCACTCTCGAAGACCGGTGCTCATGTGGTCTCGCCCACACTGCGCTCCTCCTTCTTCGAGTTCTTGCAACCTTCTCGGTGCTGAAAAGGGGCCTTTTTGAACATGCACTTACAAGGAGGCATCCCGGTTACAATCTTTGGAATACAAGTAGGCGAACGATTCTCTGCCTACAGCGTAGGTCGCTTGCGGCACGTAAGGACCCATGTACAAGTAATCCCCTTTTTTAATCGGAATCCATTCATTGTCCAGATTGTAGACGCCTTCACCGGATAGCATAATCGCCCCGTGCTCTTGATAATGCGTCTCCACAAACGGATGGCAGCCGCCCGGCTCAAACGACAAAATATGAAAATTCATATCGAACGCGAGGTCAGTTGGAAGCAAGTCCTTCAGCTTGACATTCGTCATGCCGTCATAATCAATCGCCTCAATATCGTGCACGTTCCCTGCAACGACCCATGGGGTATGGGTATTCCCTTCAAGCGGCGTATATTTTTGCTTGTACAAAAACAATCGCGTGACTTCAGCCAACTCGTTCTCCAAGTACAGCTTCACGCCCGGCGGACAGTACAAGTAACCGCCTTCCTTCAGTGAGAATGACTCTTTATTAGCGGAAGCCTTCACCTGTCCTTCCATACAGTACACGAATGTTTCCACGCCATCTTCGCCGAAACCTTGTGCATTATTGCCCCCCTCGTGCATCGTCACCACATAATCGACGAATTTGGCGCCAAGTCGCGGGGAGGCCAATATCGTCACATCGCATTGTTCAAAGCCAGGTACGATATTTTTGACCAATCCTTCTGGCGGAATTAAGGCGAAGTTGCCGCGTTTGATAATGGAACGGCTCGATAACAAATCTTGCGGATAACCCATGTTTCACACTCTCCTTTTTCTAATGAACCCATTTGCATTACGAATTTTAGAATATTAGATTTTGAGAACAGAAGTATCAAGACGTCTTAGGCGTCTTCTTCACATTAGCCAGCAGCATAACCGCCGCCCCGACGACAATGATGATGGTTGCCAGATAGAAGCCCAATACCTTGCTGCCCGTCGCATCAGATATGAGACCGGTGACGAACGGAGCTACGACCGATGACATCATGCCGAAAAAGTTGAAGAAACCGAACGTCGTCCCGATCCCTTGCTTCGGCGCGATATCCGCCACATACGAGATTAAGAGAGGCTCAACGGCCAGCTTGCCGAGAAAGCCGTACAGAATCAGACAGATGATGAGCAAGGTGTTCGTATTAACTGAAACGGTCAAATATAACATGACTGCCGCCAGCAGTTCCAAAATAATGATGAACGTAATCTTCTTGTGCATGAACTTGTCGGACAGCCGGCTGAAGAGCAAGGCGCCTGGTACGGCGCTGAACGCAACCAGAGCGGCTGCAAAGCCGATAGCTGTCCCATGAAAGCCCCGTTCTTCCTGCAGATAAGACGGAAGCCATGTAACAATCATGTAATAGCCATAGCAAGTCGCAAAATAAAGCACATAGGAGGCAACCATCTTCGGATTGGCTAACAGCCGCTTCAATGTCGCCTTATCCTCGACATTCTCCTCCGTATCCGCCGCTGCCGCTTTGGATTGCACCGTGTTCTTCTTGATGTTCTTGACGAATACCAGCATTAAGATGAACGCCAAACCTGCCGTAATAAAGAGCAGCACCCGCCAATCCCAGCCGGCATCCTTCACAAGGAAGCTTGAACCGATGAGGCCGATGGCCATACCAATGGCGGAACCGCTGTTAATGATAGCCGTGGAAATGCCCCGCTTCTCCTTCGGGATCGTCTCCGACGAGATGGAATATGCCGGACCGTAGTACGTGCCTTGTCCTAACCCCGTAATGAAGCTCGCTACCAAAATGAACATGAGCGAGGTGGAGAACCCGACGAGAACAGCCCCGACGGCAAACAGGATAAATCCCGGAATGATTATCGTCTTTCGTCCGAACCTGTCCGCCAGCAACCCCGACGGAATTTGCATCATCGTATAGGCGAAGAAGAACACACTGAAGATGAGGCCCATGCTCGCGTCTGATGTAACATTCAAATCACGTTGAATTTCGGGAAGAATCGGATTCAAGATGGTGCGGTAAATCCAAATGACCGTCCATCCGAGACAAAGCATAACGATGACTTTTTTCCAATATTCCCACTTTCCCTGTTCGCTTGCGTCCCTCACATTACCCACTCTCCTCAGCGCAAATCGATTTGTGCCTGTCTTTCGTTGCCAATCATGCTTGGTACGCCAACTCATACAGCGCATGGGTCAAAGCTTGTATGCCGTCTGCAAGCTGCTCCGGACTGGTGTACTCTTCCGGATTGTGACTGATCCCCTTGCGGCTTGGAACGAACAGCATCGCCGTAGGCACAAACTTCGCCATAATCTGAGAATCGTGTCCTGCTCCGCTGTGCATCGATTTGAACGGAATGTTGTGTTCCCGGCATTGCCGTTCCAATACATCGAGAATCCGGTTGTTCATCGGAACGGGATCCTCATCCATCCACATTTCTATGTTCAACTCCACCCCGATTTTTCTCGCGGTCCGTTTCATCAACTCTGTCACTTCGTCGGAGAATCGGATCAGTTCCGCTTTGTCCGTATGACGGATATCCAAGGTGAATAACGCTTTGCCCGGCACGACATTAACCACGTTCGGCTTCACTTCAATCTTTCCTACCGTCGTCACAAGCGGATCACCATGCGCTTGCGCTTGATCCAGAATTTGTTGAATCATCCGGCCCGCCGCATGAACGGCGTCTTTGCGGTATCCCATTGGCGTCGTTCCGGCATGGTTGGCTTCTCCGGAGATTTCGACGGTAAAGCGCCGCTGGCCGACAATGCTGTGAACAACGCCGACCGACAGGCCTTCGTGTTCCAACACGCTGCCCTGCTCAATATGCAGTTCGACAAACGCTTTAATATCGGTGCGTGGTTCCGCCGATCCATCGCGGAAGCGGAATCCCGCTTGCTCCATCGCTTCCGTGAAAGGCACGCCATTGAAGTCGGCGATGTCTTGGACATCCTCCTTTTTCGCCACGCCCATAAGATTTTTGCTCCCCCAGAACGTATAAGGAAACCGGCTGCCTTCTTCTTCCGCAAACGATACCACTTCCAACGTGCGCAGCGGTTGACCATACTGCCGCTTCAAGGCCCGCATCGCCATCAAAGCGGCGATGATTCCGTATTGCCCGTCATACTTCCCGCCGTTGCGCACCGTATCCACATGGGAACCGCTCATAATCGTTTCATCGGGGTGTTGGCTTCCTTCCAACCGTCCGTACAAATTGCCAATCTCATCGTAATAAGTGGTGAACCCTTCCTCTTGCATGTACTGCTCCAATGCTTTCTGTGCAGCCGTCCATTCCTTGGAATACAGCAGGCGCGAGACGCCTCCATCCGGGTCATTGCCGAACTGGCTCAGCCACTCGACAAGGCGAATGGTTTCCGTTTGGATATTTTCCATAATTGTATCTGTCCTTTCTGTAAGATGTGTGCATTATCCAAGCGGGATAAACGGCGTTCCGCTTATCCGTGGCGCAACCATTTATGGCCGTTTTTGCTTGCAACTTGATTGTAAACGCTTTAAAAAGGAATAACATCGAGGCATCTCGATAAAAAACATCCCTTTTTTTTATCCAAACAGGATAAAAAAGATCAACAAAAAAACTCCGTCCCATGAGAGCGGTTTTGCCCTCATGAAGCGGAGCCTGAATGTCAAAGGCCATATTGTTCCGTGATCACACGCCTGCTTGCTCTGTTTGTAAAGATAGAGGCCTATCGCCAAGCAGGACGAGAATTTTCAACCCGACCTGCACAGACAGCATCTCATCCGGGTCATCCATATCAATACCGGTAATCTCCTTAATGCGTTCAATTCGGTAGGTCACGGTCTTATAGTGGACGTACAGATCCTCTGCTGTTTTGGCAGCGTTTTGATGGTGCTGTAAAAACGTTTGCAGCGTCTTGATTAAATCTTCCCGGTTCGGCTGTTTGTAGGCGAGCAATTTTTTTAACGAAGGCGGAATAAATTTCGCAAGCTCGTCAGCATCCTCGATTTGACAGAGTAATCGGTATATGCCCAAATCCGAAAAAGCCGCAATCGCGGATTTGCCCTTAATCATCGTCCCTAGCTGTAAAGCATCCTGGGCTTCCTTATAGCTTCTGGGCAACTCGGATATCTCATAGGCCGCATTTCCGATGCCAACCTGCAAATCAAGATGCTGTACACGCTTGCAAATCGTTTGCTGGATGCTCTTAGCCGCCTCTTTAATCGTGCGCACGCAGGCTAATTTATCCCCGTGAGCGCTTTCAACATTCCATAACACAATAAGTTGATCGCTCCGGTTCCGGATGGTGCCTTCCGGAAGCTCCTGCTGAATTAATTCATGAAGCATGCGGTGATAAGGATTGTGGTAACCGTACAGGTCCATCTCCTTCTCATTGCAAGCATCCATGCTCCGCAGACGGAACAGCACGACGACATAGGTCTTGTTCAAATCCCAGCCGATCAAATTGGCCCGCTGGTATACGCTCTGCAGCGATTCAATCTTAGCGTGCAGCAAATCATCGATTAAATCATCTTTGAATTTCATTTCCACTTCTGCCACGGCGTATTGCTTGACGAGCTCAAGCGATAAGGAGGTGGCCGCGTTCTCAATCGCAACGAAATCAAGCGCTTCCACTGTTTTGCACGTCTCATGGATAACGAGATGGATCTTGATATGATTCACCGTTTCAACCGGAATAACAAAATGGTCGCACGTTCTGCCGCCCCATTCTGGATAGATGGCACGCTGCCGATAATAAGGAAATTCCGTATCCATCCGGGCAGCATCTGCTTCCTCGCGTTCCAGTACCTCATACTGCACCAAATGCGGATCGGTCGCCGATATGGAACAGAAGTTCCGGTCGTACAGGGTGACGGGATTTCCAATCAACCTTTTGAGGGAATTGATAATGTTCCCCGATCCTTTATTAGCAAGTGTAAGTGCAATAAATCGATCGTGAACTTCCTTGAAATACCTGAGCTTGATCACTTGGTTGTTAAAGAGAGATTCCATAACCGGATACATGATCTCACGATAAGGAACTTCTTTCGGAATTTGAATGACGGGCAGATGGTGCGTCTCCGAAGCTTGAATGATGCCGGAAGGGATGTCGTGAACAAACCTGCCCGTTTTTATAATTAAAGCGCTTACTTTTTTCTCGGATAACTGTGCCATGAAGTCTTGCTGCTCGCTATGATTGTATGATTGCAGCGGATATAGACTGCTCAGCAGCAATTCCCCCCCGTTAATCCACTCCGCAATATCCGGAGCCTCAATAATTGTTACTCCGCGAATCGGATTGTTCAGGCCCTGCTTGCCGCTGACTACAAACGCTTGCTTCAATGTATCAATTTGAAACAAATCTTTTACCCTGAATTCCATCATTTCCCGCTCCTATCGATGTAGAGGTAGATTAGTCGAGCAAAGAAAGAAACAAGCCAACTCCCCTATTCCCTTGAGAATGAGGTGGTTCAGACCGTATTGTTCGTTAAAAAATTGGAGTTGTCTTCTATTAAGAGTAACGTAAGTCAGCATGAAATTCATCATTTTCGGCAACTGCGCCATGAAATTTTTGTGACCGAAATTAAAATAACTATAGGCTTGAAATCCTCCCCAAAAGCAATAAATAGTGATGAGAAAACCTCTATCGAGACATTTCTAAGATGAGCGACCGCGTTTAAAGGTTGGTTTTAACGCCATAAGGAATATTTGGTTTCACATTTTCGCTTACAGAACTTAATCATTCCTTAATGGTCAAAAAAGAGGCGGCCCCTTCCAAAAAGGAAGCATCCGCCTCATATCACCATGGTATTACGCTAGATTGCTGCCGCACTTTAACGCCATAGCAATGTTGCGTGCCGTCTGTTCCATATTGCCAGCGGCTTGTCTCATCGCATCGTCCAAGCTGCATACGCCAGGCACGATCGTAAACACCATGTCAATGCCATGCTCATGCACGACTTCATGTCCATCCGACAGCGTGCCCGCGAGGCCGATGACCGGCACCCCGTATAGCTTGGCCGTCTTGGCGACCCCCATCGGCGTCTTGCCGTAAATCGTCTGACTGTCAATTCGGCCTTCACCCGTAATGACGAGATCCGCGTCCCTCACCTGCGAAGCAAGTCCTGTCGCTTCGATGACGATGTCAACGCCCCGCTTCAGCTCTGCTCCCAAGAAAGCCAGCACGCCAGCGCCAAGCCCTCCGGCAGCTCCTGCACCTGGAATCTGTTCCACGTCGCTCCCCAAATATTCCTTAATCATAGCGGCATAATGGACGAGATTGTCGTCCAACTGCCGCACCATGTCCGCTCCAGCACCTTTTTGGGGACCGAATACGGCCGAAGCGCCTCTCTCTCCGGTTAGCGGGTTATCCACATCACACGCCGCCACGAAAGTAACTTGCTTCAGCCGTGGATCGGCTTCACTCATATCGATGCGGGCAATACACTGCAGCTCTCCGCCGCCTTGGCCGATGTCGAAGCCATCTTCGGCAAGCAGCCGCACCCCAAGCGCCTGTGCCATCCCCGCGCCGCCGTCGTTCGTAGCGCTGCCGCCGAGGCCGAGAATAATCGTGCTCACTCCCTCGTTCAACGCCGACACAATGAGCTCCCCCGTCCCGCGCGTCGTCGTCACTAGCGGATTGCGCAGCTCCTGCGGTACAAGCGCCAGGCCCGATGCCGCCGCCATCTCGATAATCGCCGTCTTGCCGTCGCCAAGCATGCCATAGAACGCTTTCACAGGCGTGCCGAGCGGTCCCGTCACTTCACAATGAATCAATCGTCCTCCTGTTGCATCCACCAAAGACTGCACCGTGCCTTCCCCGCCGTCAGCCATCGGCACCTTTACAACTTCCGCATCGGGAAATACCTTGCGCCATCCCTTCTCTATAGCATGACATGCCTCTAATGCGGATAAGCTCTCTTTAAATGAGTCTGGAGCAATAATAACCTTCATTCTCTCCACTCCCTCCCTATCAACCTTTACAGAACCGTTCAGATCTTGTTACAGGAACCAACCGAACACGCCAAACACCAACGTCGATACAATGGCCAGTACCAGACCGATTAATGTTTCATACGGGATAAGACGCAGGCGTTCCTTCATCGCCATATTGACGCTGCCACCCGTTGCGTGGAAGAAGCTGCCGTGCGGCATATGGTCAAAGACGGTCGCCCCGGCGTGAATCATCGCTGCGGCCCCTAAGGAAGCAACGCCGAGCTCCATAATCGTCGAGCCGAACACTGAGCTCGCTACCGCTGTTCCTGCAGTCGTCGAAGCCGTAGCCAATGACATTAACGCACCGCTTATCGGCGCAAGCAAGTAAGCCGGCAAGCCGGAAGAAGCCAGACTGTCGATAATCACGTTCTTCAATTGCGAATTGGATATAATGCCAGCCAGCGTGCCCGTGCCGAGCAGCATGACAGCCACGCCGGTCATCTTGCCCAAGCCCGATATTGCATATTGGTTAATCTGCTTAAGGCGGCCCATGCACAGGGCACCGACTAAGCCGCCGACCGGCAAGGCGATAATCGGATCAATGACCCAGCCCGCCAACGGACGAAGCGACAATAGAGCAATGGCCGTTATCGGAGCCATCATCGCTGCAAGAAAGCTTGGAAGCTGCTGCTCCCCATTATCCACACTTTCTTGTGCCGCAATCTTCGTACCTTTATTGGACAACCGCTTCGCAATCATATAAGTGACGAAGAGTCCGATCAAGGCCGGTACAATCCCTGCCATCATCATCGATGTCAACGGAATGTTGAACGCCTCCGCCGCCGAGATCGCGTTCGGATTCGGCGACATAATGTTGCCGGCCTTACCGCCGCCAATCATGGCGAGCAGTATCGCCATGCGGGACAAGTCCGCGCGCTGCGCAATCGCCAGCGCAATCGGCGCTACCGTAATGACCGCGACGTCAATGAATACGCCGACCGCCGTCAGCACCATCGTCGCGAACGCCAGCGCGAACAGCGCGCGTGTCTCGCCGACCTTGCGGACTAACGTTTCGGCAATCGTCTTCGCGCCGCCCGATTCAATTAGGACTCCGGCAAGCATACCGGCTGCCAGGATGCGCAGCACGGCCGGAATCATCCCCTTCGCGCCATCCATCATCAAGTTCACAGAATCAACCAACCCGATTCCGCCAACAATCCCACCGGCAAGCGCCCCAATCATCATGCCATAGGCTGGCGGGACTTTACGCAATATAAGCACAATGGCCACGACCAATGCCGTCAAAGCACCGAGTACAGATACAGATACGTCCATAGTTCAATCCCCCTAAGGTGTGGTAGCAATTCTTTGTACTATTACTGTACCTGTAATCTGAAAGCGCTTCATCATGCACAAAAATGAAATACAGCGCTTTAATGAACGTGTTTTTTGTTCAAATGCACAATTCAATTCTGCCCTTTCCAGACGTTGTCTGTTTCCGGCTCTTTCTCTTCCAGTGCGCTCAACCAGCGGGCCGTCATCAGGGTATATAAGTCGCGAAAACGTTTCGGATCTTTGCCAGCCACATCATGAATACGCTGCAGACGGTAACGAAGCGTATTACGGTGAATCGCTAACCGCTCTGCTACGCGCTGCTGTTCGCCATTCTCCTCATAGTAAGCCTGCAATGTCTGCTGCAGCTCTCCGCTCTTATCCTCCTGCACAAACCCCCGCCACAACTGATGCAGCTCTTCCACAACCCAAGAAGGCTTCACGTTGGCTGATACCGTCTCGTTCGGCATATCTTCGCCATAGTATACCGTCTGATCGGGGAGAATCGCTTGCCCTGCCCGCATTGTATCTTGGGCGGAACGGTATGAAGCGATCATCCCATCGATGCCTGAGTAAGCTTTGCCAACGGCAATGCAGAGCGGCGCGATCTGCTTGTCCTCCAGCAGCCTGCGAATTTGCCCGATGCCTTCGCAAATGTCGGTGTTGGGCTGTCTCGGATGGAGATGGGGCTTAAATAGCACGATTTGATGCGTATTGCGAATGGCGATTAAGTCGATGGTTGGCCGTCCCTCCAGCAATTCCACCACCCGCTTGAGCGTAGGCAGCGAATCGGCGTCATGCGCGCCTCTCAGCTCCATAATGCACGCGACCCGCGCCTTATCCGGATGGAAGCCAATCCGTTCCGCCTGAATTCGCAGCATTGCAGTATCCTTCCTGTCCGCATGAATGACGGACAGGAGAAAATCTTCCTTCATCCGCTTGTCCCATTGGGCCTTTTCCAACAGATCGGCTTGCTCCAGATACATTTCCGCTGTCATTTTCACTAATTCTCCGTACTTTGTCACCTCGTTCGGATCACCCGTAATGCCAATGACCCCAACGACTTCGCCTTGGAATTGAATGGCCAAGTTCGTGCCAGGCAGCACCCCCTGCAGCTTGCGGGCGCTTTCCTTATCAATTTCAAATCGTCCCTTCCGCTCGATCGCAATGAGCGCCCCTTCATGCTTCTGATATAAGCGCGAACGGTCGCCGGAACCGATAATTCGTCCTCGTTCATCCATGACGTTCACATTATAATGAATAACCTGCATCGTGCGTGTTACAATTTCCTGCGCCAATTCTTTCGTAAGTCGGCTCATCCTTGTCTACCACCTATCTATGTCAATAACGATATGAAAAAACGCCCTCCATCCGATAAGATCGACGACTCACGTCCTTACCGAAATGGGGGCATTAAGATTACGTTATGTATCATCATTCCACGCTCACATCAAGCTGCCAATGTTGGCCCGTATCGGGTCAAGCCCGCCGGATACATTCATAATGTTGCCGGTTATAAAATCCGATCGTTCCTCACATAGAAAGCGGATCACCCGGGTTACGTCTTCACCGGTTCCCGGACGGCCGCGCGGCGTTTCCTCATCCTTAACGTCCTGCACCTCATCGATGCGCCGCTCTTTATTATCACCTCGGATATCTCCAGGGCAAATCATATTTACCGTAATGCCGTGCGGGGCTTCTTCCACGGCAAGCGTCTTCGTAAAGGAGACGAGTCCGACCTTGGCCGCGGCATATACGGCACGATGCGGCCATGAGCGCGCTTCTCCAGCATGTCCGAATCCGTAATGAATGATTCGTCCCCAGCCTTTGCGCCGCATCGAATCAAGCAGCAGATGATCGAGCAGTATGACACCCGTCAAGTTTCCGTTTAACAAATATAAAATCTCTTCTTCCGTGTAATCAGCAAACAAACGGCGCTCCCGTATAAACGGTCCGGCATTGTTTACGACAATGTCGGCGGGACCCATCTCATCCTTCATCGTATATACTAGCCGTTTAATTTCGTCCATTTTTGAAATATCGGCTTGAATGGCACTACAACGGACACCCTTCGCTTCAATTTCCAGCTTCAGCTTCGCCGCTTCCTCTATACTATGCACGTAGTTCAAGACGATATCGTGTCCGGCATCGGCTAACGTCATGGCCGCCATCTTGCCAAGGCCCTTGGCGCTCCCCGTAATCAGGGCAATCTTACGCTGCTGTTCCAACGTCGCAATCCTCCTCCCGGCGCTTCAAAGAACATCCATGTCCAGTATAGATTATTTATGAGGGGAGAACAACAGAACCCAATTATCGGACCGGATCGTCATCCTGAATCGAGGTAAGCAGCTCCACCCTTTTGCTTCATTCTCCCCTTCCATCAGGAAGCGGCACAACCAATTGCCACTCTGATTCACTCTCATCGTGATCGGCCTCGTTATGGATGGTACCTATACGATGCGTCATGTCCCTTATCCTCCACGTTATCCCTCCTGACTGTATGGGAGCTTGAAGCTAAGAGCATCGTAATGCTCCGTTCGTGCAGTGACGCGCTCTGACTGACTGTACGGGAGAATGGAGCTAAGGGCCATTGCACAGAAGCCACAACATGTTCTCGTTTGAAAAGGAAGGGGGGCTGCCATTCTGAATGAAGGGGAGATCGAGGCAAGGGATGGAACAGGCTCCAACAATGTAAAAAAGCCTTGGCGTCAAGGCTGCTCATCTTTTCAATGAATATGCCGTAAAGCGCCAAGGCTATGCGAGTATGTTCCATTCAACTGCAATAATTAGAACGCTGGAACGATCGCTCCTTTATATTTGTCCTCGATGAATTTCTTCACGTTGTCGGATTGAAGCGCGGCAACCAATTTTTTAATTGCTTCGCTGTCTTTGTTATCTTCACGTGCCGTCAAAATGTTTGCATACGGTGAATCTTTATCTTCGATGAACAGCGCATCCTTCGTCGGATTCAATTCAGCTTGCAGTGCATAGTTCGTGTTGATGAGCGCCATATCGACTTCATCCAACGCACGCGGCAGCATTGCGGCTTCCAGCTCTTTGAACTTCAGATTTTTCGGATTGTCTGCAACGTCGCGAGCTGTCGCTTCAAGGCCTGTGCCCTCTTTCAGCTTAATGATGCCTTGTTTCTCAAGCAAAAGCAAGGAACGTCCACCATTTGTCGCATCATTAGGAATAGCGACCGTAGCACCGTCTTGCAGCTCATCGACGGATTTAATTTTTTTGGAGTACGCGCCGAACGGCTCCACATGCACGTTACCGACGCTAACCAGCTTGTAGCCCTTCGTATTCACTTCGTTGTCCATGTATGGCTTATGCTGGAAGAAGTTCGCATCAAGCTGCTTCTCATGCACCTGTACGTTCGGTTGAACATAGTCGGTAAATTCCTTGATTTCCAATTCAATGCCTTGATCCTTCAACAGCGGCTTGATATGATTCAAAATTTCTGCGTGCGGAACCGGAGATGCGCCGACGACCACTTTCGTCGTTTCGCCACCCGCATTGTCTGAGGCGTTCGTTGCATTGTTGTCTGCCGCCGGCTTGCTACCGCATGCGGCCAGCACCATTACTAACGTTACGAGAGTCAATACATAAGTCCACTTTTTCATTGCCAACACCTTCTCCTTCCAAACTGCCCCAATTGAATTTTTTGTATTTATGAGGTTGTTCAAAATCCTCTTAACCTTTTTGAACACTCACTATATGTTGAAGCTCCAAAGAGCGGGCTTCCCAAACCTTATTTGCGGGTAAACTTGCGCACCAACGCATCGCCAATCCACTGCAGCACCTGCACGAGCAGCACCATCACGACAATCGATACAATCATCACTTCGAATTCGTAACGGTGATAGCCGTAGCGAATAGCCAGATCCCCTAGACCGCCACCGCCAATCATTCCTGACATGGCCGTATAAGTGACCAGCGTAACCGCCGTAATCGTCGTGCCGGCAATAAGTCCAGGCATCGCTTCCGGGAGCAGCACCTTGCGCACAATTTGCCATGTCGATGCCCCCATCGCTTGCGCTGCCTCGATGACGCCGCGATCCACTTCTCTTAGCGACGTTTCGACCAGACGGGCGAAGAACGGAGCAGCCGCGATGACGAGCGGCGGTATTGTTCCTTCCACACCTATCGAAGTCCCTATAATAATCCGGGTAAGCGGGATAATGGCAATCATCAAAATAACAAACGGCACCGAGCGTAGAATATTGACGATAAATGACACCACCGCGTACACCGGCTTGGCCGCTGCCCCATTCGATTTGCCCGTCAAGTAAAGCAATACGCCGAGCGGAAGTCCGATAATGAAGGTGAACAATACGGAAAAGAGCATCATCGTCAGCGTATCGGTCGTGGCCGTGCTTACTTCTTCCCAGTTCACTGTAGAGAAATCAAGCTTCATTATGCAATCACCTCCACTTCCAAGCCTTTATCCCGCAACGACAGGAGCGACTGTTCCACGGCCGTCTTCTCTCCGTCAAGTCTTACGACCAACTGGCCGTATGGAACGTCCTTCATGCGCGAGATCGTACCTTGCAGAATGGCGAAGCTGACACCGGCTGCAGTCAATACTTGATGGAGCACCGGCGCGTACGTCACGTCGCCCAAATAATTGATCTTCACCACGCGGGAATGTTCGGTCGCCTGCGTCTTGAAAGCTGCCCAAGGCTGGAGCTCCGCATCATTGCGCTCTTCTAGAATAAACTCACGCGTCACCGGATGCTGCGGCTTCAGAAATACGTCGATGACCTTACCCTGTTCCGCAATTGCACCGGCATGAATAACGGCGACGCGGTCGCATATCGCTTGGATGACGTGCATTTCGTGCGTGATGAGCACAATCGTAATGCCGAACTTGCGGTTAATATCGAGCAACAGGTCAAGTATCGCGTTGGTCGTCTGCGGATCGAGCGCCGAAGTCGCTTCGTCACACAACAGTACCTTCGGATCGTTAGCCAAAGCTCGTGCGATGCCAACCCGCTGCTTCTGTCCGCCGGATAATTGCGCCGGATATTTATCGCGGTGCTCCTCCAGTCCGACGAGACGGATTAAATCATCCACCTTCGCCTGCACTTTTTCTTTCGGTGTGTGTGCAAGCTGCAGCGGAAAGGCGATATTGTCAAATACCGTCGCAGATGACAGCAGATTAAAATGCTGAAAAATCATGCCTATCTTGCGGCGCTGCTGCTGCAGTCCTCCCTGCGTCAGCTTCGTCAGCTCGACACCGTCAACGATCACCGTTCCAGATGTCGGCCGTTCCAGCAGATTAATGCTGCGCAGCAAGGTGCTCTTGCCTGCCCCGGAGTGGCCGATAATGCCGAAAATTTCGCCATCCGCCACTGTCAGGCTTACATCGTTCAGCGCTAGCGGTCCGCTTGCTTTGCCTCTCGCATCATATTGTTTGCTTATATGTTCCAAACGAATCAATGGAATCGTCACCTTCCTTTATGCATCGCGTATGCATGATGCATACGCGTTATTGGCTGTCAGCTTATTCATAATCGGACAGCTCATGAAAGTATTATACAGGATTATATATAAAAAGCCCCCTCTTGGCAGATGCCAAAAGGGGGCTACGTCGATTCGCTGTCTCTTGCAGTTGAAACTGGCGGTTGTTCGCAACTCTCCCTTTTCTTATCTGCCAGAACCGTCACGTTCTGAAGGAATTAGCACCATTGACATCTTGCAAGCATATAACGCACCGAAGCGTCATATTGACCGGGTTGCAAGATCGGTTGCCGGGCTTCACAGGGCCTGTCCCTCCGCCACTCTTGATAAGAAAACGGTTATGAAATTTAAATTGAGTATAATCCAGCATTTGAAAGTTGTCAATTAACTTTTTTTACCTTACGTTTCATTTTTCCAGTTTGCACAATTCCTCAAAGGCGATCAGCAACGTTTTGCATGCCATATGGAAACCATCCTGTAAATCCTGCAAATTCGCTTGGATATCCTCCAGCTTGATTTTATCGCTTAAGCTGCGGTGGCGCTGCCATAAATCATCCTGCATTTCCGCATTCATATGGTGAATTTCCGTATTGCGGCGCTTGCGGAGACGCTGAAGAGCATCGCCGTACTGATCTTTCAAGGCGGTTAACCGTTCGGCCAAGCGCGGATGGCTGCCTTTGAACCGGATTTGACGCAGAACCGTGAAGTAAGAAAAACGATGCTTCACCTTCTCCGTCTCTAATTGCAGCACCGTGTTCAGGAGCGTACCGAGCTTGTCCAAAATGGAGAAGACGCGAATGAATCCGTTCTTGTAGAAATAGACATGCCGATAGTAATCATCCAGTTCCTCATCGTCCATCTCCGCTTGATATCGCTTCGTTACGCGCTCCGCAAACTTATCGGAAGCATAAACGCTTTGTTCTAGCTCATCCAAGGATGTCTTTAACCCGACGGTCCAGACTTCAATTTTGCGCCAATAGTGCTCCGGATCGCCCTGCTTGTCCATTTGCTTGCGCACAACGTTCAAGTAGCGCTCCATCAACACCATGGCTTCCTGCAATTCTCCTTCGTCCTGACGGGGCGGTTCACCGAACAGAATGCGCAGCATAGAACTCCTCCTTGTCGATACTAGCACGTGAATGGATCCGTGATTATAAGAGGTCCCGTTCAACAACCGCTTATAGTCCGTTCGGGAAATAGTCTTTCCAACGTTGGTCAACCTGTTGCACGATATCTTCACGCGGGAACAATTCGTCTGGGTAACCCGGCTTCATGCGCGCATCGATGACAATCGGTAATTTATAGGCAAGATGGTGATTGCGGACTTCCATTCCCGCGTATATATCAGATGCAGGGTTAAATCGCGTAAATACCGTCCATAGAAACGGAAGCTGTCCGTTCGCGACTTGGGCATCATCCACTAAGAACACAAGCGGCCATTTCGTCTCTTTCTCCGTGAGACGCGCCAATACGCGTTCCGCCAGCTGCGGCTCTGCCTCATACGAAGCGCCGGCTACTGTCAAGCAGCCGCGGCAAAAGACAGCGACATCATGAATCTCGCCAATTTCGCCCTCCTCGTACGTATGCGGCAGTTCCCGCACTGGATCGCCTACGCCAAGCAGAATGCCTTTGCTGCCATGGTTCAGCTTATGCCCGGTATAATCGAGCGTATCGTGCGACGTGTTATTCATCACATACAAGTCGCTCTCTGGCTTAAATCGCTCGAGCACCGCTTCGGTCAGCTCAGCAAAGTTCTCTAGGTCAACGGGCTGATCCGTCAGCATGAGGAACTTCGTCAAGCTGAGCTGGCCTTCACCGAGAATGCGGAAGCCGGACAGAAGCGCTTCACGTGAATAGCTTTCGCGCACGACGGCGGCGGCCAAGGAATGGACGCCCGTTTCTGGATATGGATGCACCTTGCGCACCGTCGGCATGACGAGCGGGAACGCCGGGGACAACAGCCTTACCAAATATTCGCCCAAGTAATAGTCCTCTTGACGAGGCTTGCCTACAACCGTCGCCGGATAGATCGCATCCTTGCGGTGATACATCTGCTTCACATTAAGCACCGGGAACTCGTGCGCCCATGAGTAATAGCCGTAATGGTCACCGAACGGCCCTTCCATGCGGCGGACATGCGGCGGCACATAGCCTTGAATTACGAAATCCGCTTCAGCCGGAATACGGTGTCCTTCAAAGCCGCTGTCTACGACTGGAAGGCGTTCGCCCATCACGAACGAGGTCATCAACAGCTCGGGCAGCTTCTCAGGAAGCGGTGCAATGGCTGCTGCAATGAGTGCAGGAGGTCCGCCGACAACTACAGATACTGGAAGCGCTTCATTGCGCATTTCCGCCTCATGATGATGAAAACCGCCGCCTTTTTGAATTTGCCAGTGCATGCCAGTCGTCTCTTCATCGTATATTTGAATGCGATACATGCCGAGGTTATGATCGCTTCCTTTATGTAAGGGATGCTCGGTATAGACGAGTGGAAGCGTAATGAACGGGCCACCGTCCAATTGCCAGCTCGTTAAAGCAGGAAGACCTTGCATCGGCTTATCCGTACGCTTCACTCCCATAATCGGCGCTTGCGTCGGCGTAACTTCCTTCATGCCCACCTTCGTCAAGCCGAGCAAATCCTTCACTAGGCCGCGCTCTTCCCACAACTTCTTCGGCGACGGCGGCATCAAGCGGTGAATCGCCTCGATGCACTTGTTCGCAAACTGCTCTGGACGCGGTCCGAAAGCAAGATCGACCCGCCGCATCGTTCCGAACAGATTGGTCGCGACCGGAAAAGGACTGCCCTTCACATTTGTAAATAAAAGGGCAGGACCGCCTTCAGCGATAACGCGTCTGTGAATTTCGGCAATCTCTAAATACGGATCAACTTCCGTCTCGATCACTGCCAAATCATTCTCTCGCTTTAGCATGTGGATGAAATCACGAATATTAGAAAAAGACAATACGAGCCCTCCTTGAAATGTTCCGTTATCGTTTGGGTTGACGTTTCTTACATATAAATTACATGTAAATTACATGTTTCCTCTATAAGTATATCTGTTTTTCATCCGAACCTAAAGCGTGCCTGTTAGACAACTTACGACATTGTAAGCTAGGCGTAAGTTGATTCCATGGTACCTGTCGTCCGTCTCCGATACAATAAAGACATCAAATGAAACGCAAACCACAATTGAGGAGGTAGATGTTCATGAAAAACAATCAAATGGCAGTACGTAAACCTTGGAATGTTCGTTGGTTAGCCGCAGCCAAAGCAGCTGCTTCAGTCGTCCTGTTCGGCACGCACGCCAATGAAACCCGCAACATGCAAGAAGGAGCGTAAAAAGAATGACTGAAGCAATTGATAACCTTTCATTTCCCAATAAAAGAAGCAGCTCGCTGAATCACGCTAACCGGAACAACTTCCGAAAAACGTCAAGCGACCTGCTTCTTTTACATATTGCAACTCGTGGGCCTTATGCCCTTATCATTGATGTATGTATGTCTTCTTATTACTTCCTAAGCTGCCAGACGCGGATGCTCATATGGCACAGAACGCTGAACAACCCGCAAATAAGCGTCGTATGCAGCAAGCTTGCCAACAGGAACAGGTTAGCATCCAGCATTGAAAGGACCACAAATGCCCCGCTGATGATTTGCGCTGCGCAGAGCGCAAGCGACCATATGCCGCACAATTGAATCTCCCGGTTATCCTTATGGTTGTGGTAGGCAAAATGAGCCATAATCGCAACTACGATGAACAGCAGCGCCGCCGCTACACGATGCCAAAACGCAATCGCCGTCCCACCGGACAATTCAGGTATCCATTCCCCGTTGCAGAGCGGCCATCCCATACAGCCTCCCGATGAATCGGTATGCCGTACGAATGCGCCTACATAGATAACAATGTAGGTATAAAGCAAAGTAAACCAGACCCCGTATCGAAATTCCGCACGAATCGGACGGCCTTGATCCGCCTGTACTACAGTTCCCCGTTCATACCGACGCAACACGACGCACAACAGGAAGGAAGAGGCAAAGGCGAGCAAAGAAATTCCGAAATGAAGCGCCATTACGGGTGGAGATTGCGTAAACACAACAGCCAGAGCGCCCATAATCGCTTGAATAATCGTAAATAATAGCGTAAGGAAAGCGTAGCTTACCGCATCGCGTTTGTCTCTCGCAGCGCGCAGAACGAAGATGAACGAGGCCAAGACGAGCAGACCGACAATTCCAGTGACGAAACGGTGGGAATATTCAATCATGGATTCAATCGTGTAAGCGGGAACAAATTTGCCGTTGCAGAGCGGCCAATCCGAACCGCACCCCATTCCGGATCCCGTCTTCGTTACCAATGCTCCGTTCAGCACGACAAGAAACATTCCGATGCATGTAACGTAAGCCAATTGTTTCATTCTACGGTAGATGTTTGAATTCACTAGTTTCACCTGACCCGTTGTTCATAATTGAAGCCGTTCATTATAAATAATAAGAAAAGTATTCCAGTCCGTCTCCCATTATACAAGATTTCCTAAATGAATGTACGGCTAAATTGTGACAAATATTACACTCAGCAGCAGACCATCGCCTTCTTACTCCTCTAAACAAGAAAATCCGTCCGCAAATGGGACGGATCATGCTTTCCTATCCAGTTATACAGCTTCGGACACCGCAAGGGCCCGCTCTACGAACTGCTCGATTTCCGGGCGTGTCTTGCGCAGCTTGTTGACGAATCGAATCGTTTCCTTCCCGTCTTTAAAAGCAACGAAGCTCGGAATGCCCAGTATATGATATTCCTGCGCCACATCGAGGAGTTGCTCTGCATCGACCTCGACGAAAGTCGCCTTGCCTTCAAATTGCGCTTCAAGTTCCGGCATGAACGGATCGATGAAATGACAATCCGGACACCAGGAGGTCTTAAATACTGCAATAATTGTCTGAGATTGAGCGATTACTTCCTGGAACCGTTCGACGACTTGTATTTTTTCCATAGCGCTTCACTCCCTACTTTGTTCAGTTCAAGATATAACAAATGCTTGCGAAAAGTCAAACACGCTGAGTGTACGTCCTCGCTTGAAATTGGACATACTGAGAAGGAAATGCATTAAATTTGTTATTTTTCAGCAGCCTTATCGATTACGCACTTTAACAAAAGGAGGCTTCCCGATGCTTTCCAATCTGTCCAAGCGGTGGCGGCACGCTGTGCAAATGATGCGTCAAGCAGCTGGCACAGTTTACGATGCTATGCGGATGACATGGACTGAACTGCATAATCAGGTGACGCTCATGCGCGAGAGCCGCACGCTCGAATGGAATCGTGCCGCGGCAAAGCGCACGGAGGAACACGTGAACCGCATTCTGCTGGAACGACAGCGGCAACAGTTCGTCAGCGGCAGAAGAGCAGCCGCTTCTTCTTTAACCACGGAGGAATCGATGCTGCTGCGCCACATTCGAAACTCCGTTCGCATGGCGAACCGGAATAACGTCACCCGAACGGCAGCATACGGGCGCATCTACAAATCATATCCCGAGTTGCATTGGGCCTTTCTTGCCCATATGGTGTCGCGTAATGGCGGTTGGAATATGACCGACCTGCAGGGTGAATGGCTGCCGCGCATTATGAGCGCGAATCATCGCCTGTGGGCGTATCGCTTGCTTGAACGATCCAATGCGCTTATTTTTCACGATGCGTATCCTCAACTCTTGCTCTATGCAGCAAGCCGCCGCGAGGGCAAAAGCTTGTTTCACTTGCTGCCCACACTTGACATATCCGCCTTTATGACACCGTTTTGGGAAAGCTTCTGGGTTCAGCCGAACAGTTCGCTCTTAACTACCGCCCTTATCGTCAATGAACAGAATGTTATCGAAGGCAGAGTCGTGCAGCATCCGGATTATCGGGAACACGTTATTAATAAATGGGACTTTCGACTACATGGATGGATGCAAATGAATCAAGTCATCTTTCCCCTCGGCGTCCCGTCGTTGAAAGAACACGAGGCCGTGCCTCTAGTCGGCTTGACCCTTGAAGATTTCTCTGATGTAAATGAGCGAATCTTCTTCGGCCGCAAGCTGTACGCCTTGTTATTCCATACTCCTGAAATTTACGGAGGCGCCTTGCGCTATATGCGTGCCGTACCGCATACCGGCTCGCGATCCGATTATTGGCCGCATATATTTACGAAGAAAGCAGCGGTTCCAGAACATGTCAGGCTCCCAAGCGCTCACCGCGCGTACAGCCCAAGCCTTACCGATGTATGGCAGGACGAGCCCTATACTCCGATCGAACCAGGTGATTGGTTCATCGACGATCGGATGCTGAAGCATATGCAGCCGACACGTCCTCCTCTGCATATTGACATGACTTTGCCGCATGATCGGCTATGGAAGGAAACTGCTTCGCTAGCCGGATTCATTCAACCAAGCTAATCACAACTTGCTGAAATTCATTACAGAACATCATCTCTCATGCCCTTGTTGCTTTAAGCAGGGGCTTGATGAGGAAATATCGACAATATGAGCTGCATAGTATACTATTATCGTTACTAAAAGTAAGTGCTTGTATATATTTAAATTGCTTACTATAATAAAGTAAAGATGACATGGAGGAATGATTTTATGGCTCAACTCAAGATCGTTTCCGACTTCGTTTGTCCGTTTTGTTTTTTGGGAGAGAAGGCAGTGGAAGAAACATTTCAACCTGATGACATCGAATGGATTCCGTATGAACTGCGTCCGGAAGGCAGCGTACCGCTTGATCCGAACAGCGCATATGTACAGCAATCGATGAAGCAAAGCGTCCTGCCAATTGCTGAGCGATTGGGAGTAGACATCAGTCTGCCGGACATCTCACCTATTCCGCGTACCCGTTTGGCTCATATCGGCTTCTACTATGCGAAGGAGCACGGCAAGGGCAATGACTATTTCGTCGGCGTCTTTAAAGCGTATTGGCAGCAAGGACTGGACATTTCCCAGTCTGGGGTGCTTGCCCAAGTGGCGGAGCAAATCGGTCTGGACGCCCATTCATTCTTATCTGCGCTGCAAGATGAGCGCTATGCCAAGCAGCACGAAGAAGGACTCCGGCAGACAGAGAGCGTACGAGCGGTTCCAACGTTCTTCGTCGGCGACCGGGTTCTGCAAGGAATCCAATCCAAGGAAATATTGGAGATCGCACGTGACGAGGCCGCACGGAAGGATACAGCTCAACCGTCTGCTTCCTCGACCGACTCCTGCTCGATTGATGGCTGCTGATGTTAGCTGATGTTAATAATGACTTGATATAGGAAAAAGGACTTTGCACCGTCAGTTTACGATGATGGCCAAGGTCCTTTTTCTCATTCTTATCCATATCGCTGCATCTTACCTGAACAACTTCGCAGCCATCGTCGTCAACTGAGGACTGAGACGGGGCTGAACGTCCATTCGTGCAATAATATCCTCCGCAACGTCAACGCCCTGCGCCACTTCGATGAGCTCCAATTCCCCGCGGCTTAACCGGAATACGGCGCGCTCCGTCACATACAGAACCTCAATGCCGCGCGACGCCGCATATGCAGCATGGAACGTCAGGTGCTCCACCTGCCGCACGAACTTGCGGTGCCTGCCTTCGCGAACAATGCGCAAGCCGCCGTCTGCGAACTCCACCTGCAGGCCGCCGGCCGTAAATGTCGAGCAGAACACCAGCTTCTTCGCGTTCTGGCTTATGTTGATGAAGCCACCGCAGCCCGTTAGCTTGCCGCCATAGCGGCTCACGTTCACGTTGCCCTGCGCGTCTGCCTCCGCCATGCCGAGGCAAGCCACGTCCAGGCCTCCGCCGTCGAAGAAGTCGAACTGCGACGGCTCGTCAATGATGGCTTCGGGGTGCGCGGATGCGCCGAAGCTAAGGCCCCGCGCCGGAGTGCCGCCGATGGGTCCAGATTCGAGCAGCAGCGTCAGATCGCCGCGTCCGGCCTCCCAAGCGGCGTAACCGACGCCTTCGGGCAGGCCGATGCCAAGATTCACCACGCTATGCGGGGGAATCTCTTGCAAGGCGCGGCGGGCGATGACGAGGCGCTCGTCCCTGTCCATAGGAGGCGGCTCTGCCCGGGATGCACTGTCACCGCCCGCATATGCCGGGTTATAGTGTTCGGCGAACGTCATCGCATGCTCTTCCGGCTCCGCCAGCACGACGGCATCCACGAACACGCCCGGGATGACGACCCGCTTCGGGTCAAGCAAGCCGGCCGGCACTCTGCGCTCGACCTGGGCGATGACCAGCCCGCCGCTGTTGCGTGCCGCTTGGGCGAGCGCCAGCATTTCCAGCGTTACGGCTTCTCGTTCCATCGAGATATTGCCGCGCTCATCCGCCGTCGTACCGCGCAGCAAGGCCGTGTGAATCGGGAAGGCCCGGTACAGCAGCTGTTCACGTCCGCCGAGCTGAACAAGCTCGACCAACTCTTCCCTTGTCGCTGCATTCAGCTTGCCTCCTTCCGCTCGCGGGTCGACGAACGTGTGCAGACCGACATGCGTGACCGTTCCGCAGCGCCCGGCAGCGATATCGCGATACAAATGCACGATTACGCCTTGGGGGAAATTATAAGCCTCAATCCGGTTGGCAAGCGCTAAAGCGCCAAGGCGCGGAGCCAAGCCCCAATGGCCGCCGATAACGCGCTTCACCAGCCCCTCGTAGGCCAGATGGTTCACGCCGCGCGCCACCCCGTCGCCTTGACCTGCCGCGTACACGATCGTCAGTGCAGATGGCGCTGCTTCCGTCAAGTAACGCCGCTCCAGCGCCGCCGTTAGCGCTTCTGGATTCGCACAGCCTGCGAATCCCCCTATCCCGACCGTCATCCCGTCGGCGATGAGGCGCACCGCTTCATCCGCGTTCATGAAGCGGACGCCTTGCCGCGGCGCCCGTGTCTTCGGCATAATAGGAACACCGTTCAAATAGATAGCCCTCCGTTCACTTCAATGACGGCGCCGTTAATATAATTCGCCGCGTCGGATGCAAGGAACAGATAGGCCTGAGCCACATCCTCCGGCCGTCCCAGACGGCGCAAAGGCACTTTGTCCCGCATGCCGTCGACGATCTTCTCCGGCATCTTCGCCACCATCTCCGTCGCAATAAATCCCGGCGCGACCGCATTCACACAGATGCCTTTATATCCGAGCTCTCGCGCCCACGTCTTCGTCATTCCGATGACGCCGGCCTTGGTCGCGGCATAGTTCGTCTGCCCGATGTTCCCCTGCACACCGACGATAGAGGACGTGTTAATGATCTTGCCATGTCCTTGGGCCGCCATGTAAGGAGCGCCGTATCGGGTGCAATAGAACACCCCGTTCAAGTTCACGTCAATCACATCCTGCCACTGTTCCGGCGACATCTTCATCAGCATCGCATCGCGGGTAATACCCGCGTTATTGATCAGCACATCAATCGCACCGAAGCGCTCCATCGTCTGCTCCATGAGCTGCTGTGCGCTCTTGGGCTCCGCTACATTGCTCTTAACGAAGATGGCACGCTCGGCCGCAGACGGTCCAAGCTCATTCAGCAATCGAAGTCCCGCCTCTTCATTGAAGTCCGCAATGACAACATTCGCTTCTGCTTCCATGAACAACCGGACGGCCGCTTCGCCAATGCCGTTTGCTCCGCCCGTAATAATTACCGTCTTATCGGTAAGCTTCATAATGAATCCTCCTGTCTGCCGACAATCCGCACTCGTCATGCGGATATTAATGGTGATGAGTGGAGATCGATGCCTCCGCTGACAAGAACGCTTCCATCGCTTGCAGCAGCTGCGGTAAATCATCGACGAGCGGGGAATGCCCGCAATTCTTCAGCGATATGAACTGCGCAATGTCTCCCAAGTCTGCCAGCGTCTCCGTCGTCATCGCTTCGTTAATGACCATGTCCCTTTCTCCGCGAAGCACGAGCGTTGGCGCTGCAATCCGCTTCACCGCGCCGCTGCCTGCCGCAGCTTCGTTGTCGAACACGCTGATGTTGAACGTATTCAACGCATAATACACATCCATCAAGTTCCGCTGCGTCAGGATATCGTCGATATACGCTTCATAGCGCGCTTCCTTAGGGCGATTCTTGTCATAGATGACCGACTCATACAGCAGCTTCATGAAGGCACGGTCACCCCGTGCGTTCGCGTCCCATACCGATCGATTGCGCGCCAATGCTTCAATGCCTTCATAGGTTGCAATCCGCTTGGTCACATCTGGCAGCCCATTCTCACCGTCTTCATAGAATGGATACCCGCGCGTGGATACCGAGGCCAGCAGAATTAGCTTCGTGACCGTATCCGGCCAGTCTGCAGCCAACTCCATCGCTACACCGCCACCTGTGGACCAGCCCATGACGGCGAACCGTTCAAGTCCAACTGCGTGGGCAAACAGCTTCACATCTTCAGAAAATTGTTGCAGGGAACGAATCGGTTGATGGTACGTCGAGATGCCGAATCCTCGCAAATCGATCGCATACAGCTTGTAGCGCGCATCCAGATGCTCCAGCACCACATCCCAATGATAAGAAGAATTCATGTTGCCATGAATGAGCAGGACGACTTCATCTCCACCTTCTCGTTCGCGATATCCGAGCGTTTCCCCGTTCGGCAGCAGCACCGATTTCAACTCTACCCTCATTGGACTTCCCCCCATTTCAAAGTGAGCGCCCCCCATGCATAGCCGATGCCTGCCGCGGCTAGCACCACCACGCTTCCCGGATGAATCAGCCCTTGCTTCATGCCTAACTCTATGCAAATCATCGGGTCAAATTGACCAATATGTCCGAATTCATCCAAATATACCGACCTTCGGTCTGGAATGCCTAACGCCCGGAGCACCGCTTCATGCGCGGAGCGCTTCATATGAAGCAGACCGATAAAGTCAACCTGGTCAAGACTGTAGCCGCTGTCCCGTACCGAGCGCTCCACCACTTCGGCGAAGCGGTCCATCGATACGGCGTCCAACCGGCTTTTCATGCTCTCGGGGTCAGGCACACGGAATCGCGGCTCCCCTTGCGCGATAAGCTCCGCCGTCAGCGGCTGCTTCGTCCCGCCCGCCGCGATGATGACATCTTCGGCGAAGGACCCGTCCGTTATAATCGCTGTCTCCAATACTTCCGGATAAGCGGTGCCAGCATCTGAGCCCCGGCGCAATATCATTGCCCCGCCGCCGGCGCCGAGATTGATCATGAAACGCGTATAAGGATCGGTCACATCAATCAAATCGCCATTGCGGTATCCGCCTGCTAGCAGAACGGTCGAAATGCGCGCATCGCCCCGCATCATCGCCTTCGCCGTCTTCACGGCCATCAGTGTCGTGCAGCAGCGGGACGCCAGATCGAACCCCCATGCATTGATGGCTCCGATATCATGCTGCAGCTTAAGAGCAGCGGTCCATACGGGATACTCCTTATGCTCTTCGCCGATGTAGATAACGAGGTCGATCTCTGCGGGATCGATGCCCGCCCGTTCCAGCGCTTGCCGTGCCGCGCGCGCTCCCATCGCGCAAGGATGATCGTCCGGTCCGGGAACCGGTTTTTCCTTAATGCCAAGCTTCGTCTCCACGATCTCCCGCGGTATGCCTGAAGCCTGTGCGATATCCGCGCTCGTCATCCGGCCTTCCGGTATGTAGACTCCTACCGAAAGCAGCCGAACCACGTCATCTGCTGTATTCGCGTTAACGTTCATGTCATTCCATCCCCCGTTTCATCCGCTGCTGCATGAAGAGCACCGCCTCTTCCCATGAAGCGACCGTCATCTCTTCCTGACCTTGGACATAAGTGACCCGAATGCGCCAAGCGTCACACAGAGCTTCATCGTGGTGCGCTTGGCAGCGGATGACAAACGAACCGACCGCCGTTCCGCCTTCCGCTGCACCGCCTTGCTCTCCTTGGAGACTGCATGCATTCGCCCGCTCATGCTGGCCGTATGCTTCCTTACTGTCGCCCGCCGTCATCCCGCCCCCTCCTTCCGAATCGCATTGGAATCAGCCTGCAGTGACTGCTCAAGTCGACGTCCTCTGCGCTTCAGCCACCAGAGGCGCAGCGTGCCAACAATTCCTGCCGGGAACAGCAGCACGACCACGATGTACAACAAGCCGAAAAAGATAATCCACCGTTCAAAAATCGGATGGAACTTGGCCAATTCCGATAATCCGTGATGCGCCCATTCAATAATGGAAGCGCCAATAATCGCGCCAAACAGCGTGCCTACCCCGCCGATAATCGTCATTAACAGAGCATTCAGCGTCATATCCATCCCGAAGACAGTCGTATTGACAAATCGCAATGTCAGCACATACAGAGAACCGCTTATACTGGCCGCCATACCTGCAACGACGGTCGCAAACACTTTATAATGAACGATCTCATAGCCGAGCGACTCGGTTCGCTGTTCATTCTCCCGAATGGCCAGCAGCACCCGGCCGACCGGGGATTGCGTGAAGCGGCGCAGCAGCAGGAACATAACCACCATGACCGCCAGCGCGGTGAAATACAGGACGGTCCGGTCCTTCATCACGGACGGTATCGGAAACGTAAAGCCGTCATTGCCGTTCGTTAGCGAGCGCCATTTCTCAGCCAGCACTAATAGAAGTCCCGAGAACGCGAGTGTCAACATCGCATAAAAATGACTTTTCAACCGCAAGGACAGCATCCCCACAATATAACTGAGCAGAGCAGACAGCAGCACGCCGACCAAGACGGAAAAGAGAAGCGTTCCGATGGAAGCGTCGAGGCGATCGAGCATTACCCCGCTCGTGTAGGCGCCGATTCCGAAAAACATACAGTGGCCGAATGATACGATGCCAGTAAATCCGAGCAATATGTCATAGCTCATCGCAAAGACAGCGAAGATGCATATTTGTGTCATCAAAATAAGAAAGCTGCGCGAATCATTAATAAAAGGCAACGCCGCCAGGCCAGCGACAAAAATAACGAACCATATCGTTCCGATTTTTGACGTTCTCATCCCGCTCACCCCTTTGCTCCGAACAATCCCGACGGCTTAATGAGCAGCACAATAACCATAAGCAGCATATTTGCCGCAAGCGACAATTCCGGCACGTAGTAAGCCATAAATGCTCCTGATAAGCCAACGAGCAGCGCCGCAAATGCAGAGCCCTGAATGCTGCCCATGCCGCCGATGACGACGACGATGAAGGCCAGAATGGCGAACTGCATGCCCATTTCGGCGAAGATAACACCCGAATACGGTGCCAGGAGTGCGCCGCCAAGCGCTGCCAAGCCGGCTCCCGCCATGAACACCAGCGTAAAAACGCGGCGAATAGGAATGCCCAAAGCTTGCACCATCTCGGGATTCATGACGCCAGCTCGCACAATGAGACCGATTTTCGTCCGCTTTAATACAAACAGCAATCCGGCGAATACTATCGCACCAATACAGATGATGAACAACCGATATTTAATTAAAATGACGCCTTCTACCTCCCAGCTGCCGTTCAAAAGCGGTGGTACATCTGCCTTGAGAGGATTCGGGCCAAACACTACCTTCAGCAGCTCGCTTAAGACGAGCATGGCACCTAACGTCACGAGAATTTGCTGAATATGATTGCCGTACACCGGGCGAATGACAAGCCGCTCCAGCACAAGACCAAGCAGCATGCCGATGACGACGGCACCTAAGATGGCAACGAAGAACGAACCCGTCGCAGCATACAGCCATACCCCTCCATACGCTCCCCAAGCGAACAATCCGCCATGAGCAAAATTCAGCACGCTCATCAACCCGAAGATAAGCGTAAGCCCCGACGCCAACAGGAAGATAAGCATCCCCGTCGCCAGCCCGTTTACGAGTAAGTTAATGATGCCATTCAATATTCGTGTCCCTCCGTTCACGGGCTTGCTATGCGATGCCCAAATATTTGCGTCTTGTCGCTTCATCCTGCTGCAAGTCCGCCATCATTCCTTCAGAGACGATACGTCCTTCATCCATCAAGTAGTACCGATGTCCGATGCGGCTTGCCATCATGAAATTCTGCTCCACTAAGAGCACGGTCGTCTTCGCCTTCATCTGCTCAATAGCAAGCATCAGCTTCTCTACCATAATCGGAGCCAGCCCCTTGCTCGGCTCATCGATGAGCAGCAGCCGATTATCGTTCACATAAGCCCGGGAAATCGCCAGCATCTGCTTCTGTCCTCCGCTTAACAGCCCGCTCTTGCGCCCCCAGAATTTATGCAAATCCGGAAACAGCTCCAGCACCCATTCAAGCCGTGCCTTCGTGTGGTCGTCGTTCAGCCTCATCGCAATGCGCATCGTTTCACCTACGGTCAAATCGGGGAAGATCCCTTGATCCTCTGGAACATATCCGATGCCTTGCCGCGATATCCGATGCGTCGGAAGCGCTTCCACACGTTCGCCTTGAAAGCGGACTTCGCCCTTGGATACCGGATTCAGCCCCATGATTGAGCGGAGGGTCGTCGTCTTGCCCGCGCCGTTGCGTCCAAGCAGCACCGTGATTTCCCCTGGCACCACCTCGAAGGTCACGCCTTGTAAAATATGATATTGACCAATATGCGTCTCAATCCCCCGCACTTGCAACAGCGTCATCGTACAACCCTCCCAAATAAGCCGCTTGAACCGTCTCATTGTTCATAATGTCCTCTGGGCGGCCGTCCGCCAGCAGCTTGCCATTGAATAGCACTGCGATAGAATCAGATAAATCCAACACCATGTCCATCTTGTGTTCGATCAGCACAATCGTGCGGTTGCCGGCTTCCTTCACTTTGCGGATGACTTCAAGAATGGCTGGCACCTCCTCAATGGAAATGCCGGCTGTCGGCTCGTCGAGCAGCAGCAGATCCGGCTGCAGCGCGAGCAGCATCGCCAGCTCCAGCTTGCGCTTCTCCCCATGAGCAAGGTAGTTAGCCATTACGCCAGTCCGGTTGCCAAGCAGCACCATATCAAGCCAATGCTTCGCCTCCTCTTCGAACCTGCGGTACGCTTTCGCCGAAGCATACCAGTTCAAGCGGACACCCTGCTGCGACTGAACGGCTAGCCGCACATTTTCGAGCACGGTCAAGTTGGGGAATACGTTCGTAATCTGAAAGGAACGCCCCATTCCTAAGCGCGTGCGTTGAAACGGAGCAAGCGGCGTAATGTCCTTACCTTTGAAGCGCACATATCCGGCCGTCGGGCGCAGCTGTCCGCTAAGCAGATTGAATAGAGTCGTCTTGCCCGCGCCGTTCGGTCCGATAATGGACTTGAAGCGGTTGCGCTCCACCTTCAAGCTGACCTCTTGAACGGCCACATGACCACCGAATGCAATCGTCAGCCCTTCGGTTTCCAATATCATGTCATTTACTTGATCTGTTCTCGTTCCACTCATGACCCCACCTCCTGACTAGCGTTTGTTGCGTATTGGCGGAGCCGTTTCTTCCGGTGACAGCTCGCGAATCAGCACCGGAACCGGATAATCGATCCCGTCCTGCTGCTCCAATTTAACCGCATACAGCGTCTGCAGCGCTTGATGATCCTCTGCTCGGAACGTCATCTTGCCTTTTGGCGACTCGAAGCTCATTCCTTCCATAGCCGCAATCAATTTCTGCGTGTCCATCTCGCCATCGGTTTTCTTAATCGCTTCGATAATCGCGATCGCGGCAGACATGCCTCCCGGCGTGAACAGATCCGGCAAATCGCCGTTGAACCGTTTCTTATGCTCTTCCACCAACCATTTATTCACGTCATTATCCGGCAGCGTGTGATAGTAGACCGAAAATCCTTCCATTCCGGTCAGCTCCTGCATCGTCTTAAGCGATGCGATATCCGGCGCGCCGGTTGATATCTTAATGCCCTGTTCCCTCACCTTCATATCCTGCAGCTGCTTCCATGGCGTGTTCGCTCCGGCCCACACGACGAACAAATAATCCGGCTTGGCGCTCACAATCTTCTGAATGTTCGCAGTAAAGTCGGTTGCCGTTGCGTCCGCGTACTGTTCCTCTACAATTTCCGCTCCAAGCTTGACCGCTGCTTCCGTGAACGCTTTAATGCCGTCGCGGCCGAACGCGCCATCAGGAGCGAAGGTGGCAATCTTCACGCCCTGCTTCGCAATCGCCGCGGCACCAGCCACCGCATCCTGCGAAGAGTTGCGCGCGGAGCGGAACACATATTTGTTCCACAGCTCGCCGGTGATGCTGTCGGCAACTGCCGGTTCAACGACCATCACTTTCTCATACTCCTCTGCAAGCGGAAGCACGGCAAGTGTATCGCCTGAGCTGGAGGAACCGACGAGGAAGTCAACTTTATCGGTCTCGAGCAGCTTGGTCGCTTTCTTCACCGCCACGTCGGGCTTCGTCTCTGTATCTTCGATGATGAATTCAATTTTCCGTCCGGCTGCCGTCTTCGTGCCTTGAGTAGCATAATCAATACCGAGCTCGAATCCGCGTGTACTCTGCTTGCCGTAGCTTTCCAGCGCGCCTGTCATCGAAGCGAGGACACCAATTCTAATAGGTGGTTTATCGGCGGCTTCTGCGCCTTTGGCCTCGCCATCCTTATCTTTGTTCTCTCCGGAATTACTGCCGGAGCTGCTGCCCGATGCATTGCCGCCATTGTCTGCACCCGCGTCTGTTCCGCCGCTGCTTGCGCATGCGGTAGCAAAAAGAAGGACGAATGCAAGCAGTCCGAACATGCAAGCGCGTGACAATCGGTGAGAGATACCAAAATTCATAGACACACTAAAAAACCCCCTTACGATTCAATTCCCGTTCATCATAAGAGGGTTCGGTTACAAATGAGTTGCACATCATCTTTTCATTCTACTAGAAGTATGGTGAATAACGGCCAAAAGATGTAAAAGTACATGTAAGTAGCCCCAAAACCGGAGTATCGCCAAAAACGGCCAAATTGTACTGCACTTATGCAGATTGCTCAAGGTAAACGGCGCTCGATACTCCATTGACCTGCACATTTGCAGTTTGTCGTGACTATTTCACCGGACTTCTAAAGGTTGTCTTCAAAGCCCCCTTGCACTACTATCGAAGTCATCAATTCTCGAATACTTGGCATAGGCTCGATGCCAAGTTCATCCTGCAGAGCTTTGGCGCACTTGCGGTACCATTTCAGCGCTTGGATGCGATTATTCAGCCTAAGATGGCATGAAATCATGATGCGGTACGCCTCTTCCCAGCAGTGGTCCTTGACCGTCATCGCCTCTGCCCATCGTATCGCCTTATCGTAAGCTTCCACCTCGACATAATAGAGAGAGAGCCGTTCCGCTCCGCGCATAAACAGCACCTGTAACCGTTCTCTCTCCTCGATGCACCAATCTTCATAACGCCGTTCCGGCAAATAGTCCCCTTGATACCGATGAAGCCCTTCTTCCAGGAGGGGGATCGCCTCATCCGCATCATTCGCTTCCAGCCCGTACACGATCGATTGCTCGAATCGATTCGCATCGAGCACCCAGCCTGCAGCCGGATTCAACTGATAGGCCGATCCCCGGCGAATGATGAAGTAAGGCGTAGCTCGGGCGCGGCGATGAGGCTCCAAAGCGGTATTCAATGCGTTGAGAGCAACCTTGAAATCGCGATTGGCCGCTTTCTCTTCCGCATCGGGGAACAGCTGGACGAACATTTCCTCCTTCGTCAAGGGGCGATGGCGACGGGTGACCAGCAACTGGAACAGCTCCTTCGCTTTACCGCGCTGCCAATCTTTATCTTCCAGTTCCACATCTCCGAGGCGAACGCGGCATTCGCCTAGCGTATCGATATATAGCGTGTAGCCGGGATGATAGGTCAATCGGTCCATTCCAAGCTCTGTCAGCAGTGAAGCAGCATAGGCGCGGCATAGGCCCAGCCGCACAGCTTCAATGAGCAGCGGAATGAGCTGCTGCGTATCGCTTGGACCGAACAAGGTGCGCCGTGTAAAGAGAAATGCGTACCCTTCCTGCTCGACCAGTGTCAAAAGGCGTTCCATCGAGACCGCAAACCAGCCGTCCTGCTCCAAGCGATAGGCTGTCAGCGCCTGCCACATTTCCGTGGACGCGCATCCGAATTTGTCTCCGCATGCGACGAAGCGCTCACCGCATTCACGGAACACCTGCTCCGCTTCCTCGCAGCGGTTGGCGTAGAACAGCGCTATCCCCATGCTCAACCGAATGAGCGCGGTCAGCCAGCCGTCGTTCGCGCTCTGCGTTTCATCCCAAGCGGTCTGGCCGTAACGAAGCGCTGTTTCCGCCGAGCGGGCTTTGCCGAACAACAAACATAATCCCATATACGGCTCTGCGCTCCCCCGCTTCACCTCCAGCCGCTCCATGATGGTCAGCGCCGCATGATAGCAATCCGATGCCACCTCGGCATCGTAAGTGCCCATCAATTGCGCGGCATGTCCCATTCTCATCCAGCCGCACGCTTCCACGAACGGCGCCTTCAAGCGAATGCCGTGCATCATGCCTGCTTCCGCTGCCCGCTTAGCCGAGGGCGGTTCGCCGCACATGCTGTAGATAAGCGACAGCAGCAGATCAATTTCGCGATGGGATCGCGACAGCGTCTTCGGATGATAGCTGAGTCCTCGGTATATTGTCCCTTCCTCTCGTTCCAAATGCTGCGCTCGTATCAGCTTCGCCTTCGCTTCGCGAAGCCGTCCAGTACGCAGGCATAGCCTTGCTTCCAAGAGCCAGTCACGGCTATCCTGCTCCACGCAAATCGCACGGTCATACCAGATCTGCGCTTCCATCCCTCTGCCAGCGTTCAGCATATTTTCCGCCATCATCGCATACAGCCGCGCCAGCCGCTCTCGCTCTCTTGTATGGCCATGCCACGCAGAGTAATAAGGGGCAGCCGTAGCTTGAACATTTGCATTAGTTTGGTTCCCAGACGGCGCAAACCAATCTGCTCCTCCTTCTTGCTCCAATGGCGGGTAATATCCGCACAATGATTCCGCCAGCGCAATGGCCCGCTCAAGCAGCGGCTCCGCCATTCCCGGCCGAATCGTATCCAAATATAAGAGCGACTGCCCTTCGAGGGCCATCATCTGCACCATCCGATTGCCTACGCTTCCGGCTCCATACTCTGCCAGCCGATACTGCTCAAATGCCGCTTCATATTGACAGTGATAACGCAAAATATCGCCTTGAAGCACAAGCAAATAGGGATGGCGATGCTTAATCCGTTCCGGCAGCTTCATTAATGAGGTATAGACAAGCTCCAAATGGCCGTTCTGTATCAGTTCACTGCCTCCGTCCTGCAGCAAGAGCGCCATTTCATCCTGATCTTGCAGCGCAACCGCTTGCGTCATCGCAAGATCGTATCGTCTGCGGGCGGCAAAGACGTGCACCGCCTGCCTCAGCAAGGAACCGTGCCACTCCGGCTGCCTCCTGAGCTGTTCCGCTAGAAATTCCCGAAATAAGGCATGATAACGGAACTGCCGATCGTCAATCGCCGTCAACAGCCCGCTTCCGCACAGCTGAAGCAACATGGCGTAAGAGCCATGCCTTCCGCATACCGCGTCGCACCACTCTCCGGTTAGTTCGTCAAAGATGCTCGTCTCCAGCATGAACGTGCGGATGGAGGACGGCTGCTTCTGGAACAGCTCCAACGCCAGGAATTGGAACAGGTCCTCCATTGTCTCCCGCGGAGCCTCGAGCACCTCATCCAACGATCCATTTGATGAAAGTAAGCGCTGCCAAATGAATTGGACCGCAATGATCCATCCTTCCGTTTGCTCGTACACCTGATGGATTTGCCGCCTCGTCAACGGGTAATCATAATAATCGCTGAACAGAACATCGATTTCTTCTTCATTAAAGGTGAGATCTTCTTTGGTGAGTTCAAGTAAATGTCCACGGATTCGCATAGAGGCCAGTCCTTCCCATTGCGGGCGTGAACGGGAGGAAAGGACGAAGCGCAGTTTATCGCAATCAGGCAAATAAGTGAGCACATATTGCATCCATTGCTCAATGCTGTCGGTTGCTTCCACGAGATGATAGTCGTCGATAATGAGCACTGTCAGCTGTGGAAGTCCGGTAAGTTCATTCAGAAACAAATCTGCCAGCGCATAGATGTCCTCGCTGCTGCTCCGGTTTCCGCTTCTTAGCTCGGCAAGCATCGTCTCTCCGAATTCGGGAACCGCTTGCCTAAGCGTGTAGACGATATGAGATACAAAAGGAATGAAGTCATTGTCTTGGGGAGATACGCCGTACCATGCATACGTCATGTCAGAGGAACGAAGAAATGCGGAGAGCGCCGTCGTCTTGCCGAATCCCGGACCTGATGTCAATACGGTGAGCGGGTAGTCCGGTATGCGGGAGAGCCGCTTGGCTATCTGAGGACGGTGAAGCAGCTGCTTTTTCAAAGGTGGCGGCATCAACTTCATTTTAAGCACGCGTCCTTCTTTCATGCATAACCTCTCTTTTCCAACATTCTCCTGTTTATTGTAGCATATTTGATTTGATTTCCACTGTTTTTTCACAAAAAAATGAGCGGCTGACTGCGTCAACCGCTGAACCATTGCTTCATTTGTTTTTTGTCCAATTTGCCCACCGCCGTCTTCGGCAGCTCTGTGACGAACATGAACCGCTTCGGCACTTTATATTTCCCGATGCGGGCAGAGCAGAAAACGATAAGGTCAGCTTCCGCAACAGAAGTGACTTCATCAGCTACAATTACCGCTGCAACGACCTCTCCCCACTTATCGTCAGGCAGGCCAATAACAGCCGCCTCCTTGACGTGCGGATAGCTTGCCAGCGTCTGCTCCACCTCCAGCGGATACACGTTCTCTCCACCGGTAATAATCATATCTTTTTTGCGCCCGACAATATAGAAATAGCCTTCCTTATCTTGTTTAGCCAGATCGCCCGTCAAGAACCAACCCTCCCGCAGTGCGCCAGACGTGGCCTCCGGGTTGTTCCAATAATGCGAGAACAGGTGCCCTCCCCGAAGCGCCAGCTCCCCGACCTGATCCATTAGTAAAGCATCTCCTTCCGTTGGGATGAGCTTCACCTCGCTGAACAGCATCGGGAGACCGACGGATCCGGGTTTCTGTGCCGCGATGAGCGGGTCAATCACGAAGTTGTTCGGTCCCGATTCGGTCGCTCCATAACCTTCTTTGAACGGGAGGCCCTTCGCCTTGAAGGCATCATATACCGACAACGGGCAGGGAGCTCCTCCAGACAGGAACGTTCGCATCGTCGGAAACGCCGACCGTGCAAACTCGTCGGATTGAATAAGCATATGGTACATGGTCGGCACCATGAGCGCTATCGTACACCGTTCTTCGTTCAACAGCCGCACCATATCCTCACTCTGAAACGATCGCACCATGATGACTGTTCCCCCCGCCATCAGCATCGGCAGCGTCAGTGCGTTCATCCCGCCGGTATGAAACATTGGCAGAATCGTCGGTGTAACGTCATTTTCCGTCAACTGCCAACTGATGACGGTGTTGATCGCATTCCAGAATACCGAACCGTGGGTCAGCACAACCCCCTTCGGCTTTCCAGTCGTGCCGCCGGTGTATATCATCATCCACGCATCATCAAGTGTCAGAGCCGCCCGTTGCACCAGCGTACGTTCACCAGCTGAATGCTCTCCCGCTGAACCGATGTCACCGTTCGCATTTCCTACTGAACTCACATTGGACGCTTTATCCGATTTCTTGTCCGATTCGTTATCGTTATCTGAGTCCTTATCTGATTCAACATCCGCTACAGACAACAGGACGCAGGATACTAGCTGCAGCCCTGACATAATCCCCTTCATATCCGCATCCTCATCGTCATACAACAGCACCTGCGGCTCGCAGTCCAGTATGATTTCGTCGAGCTCCGGAATCGATAACCGCCAATTCAATGGCACCGCAATGGCACCGAGCATCCCGCAGGCGAGCATAGCTTCCAGCATCTCCGCTTGATTGTGCAGCAGGATGACAACGCGGTCGCCCAGCTTAATGTTGGAAGACTGCAATGCGGCAGCCAAGCGCTCCGAGCGAAGATGAAGGCTGCGGTAGGTGAGACGGAGCCCGCTTTTCCAGTCCACCACTGCAATCCGATCCGGTGTATGCAGGCACCGTTTATCGAACCAGTGAACTGCACTATCATGCACAGCTTCATCCCTCCGTTCTTGTTCAGCCTCGTTCGACAACAACAGCGACACCATGACCGCCTCCCACACAGAGAGCTGCTGCGCCATATCGAACTTGTCTGCGTTGCATCTCATGAATCAAGGTAACTAGCACCCGCGTTCCACTCGCCCCGATAGGATGTCCGAGAGCAATGGCGCCGCCGTTCACGTTCACTCGCTCTGGTTCAAGTTCCAATTCATGCATCACGGCTAGCGCTTGGGCCGCGAACGCCTCGTTGATTTCGAACAGGCCGATATCTTGCAGACGCAAGCCTGCCTTGAGCAGCGCCTGCTTGATGGCGGGAACCGGGCCAAGCCCCATCCACTCCGGTTCAAGCCCGACAGCGGCATACCCGCGAATGGAAGCGATAGGCGCGAGCTGATGCGCAGCAGCCGCCTCCGAGCTGCACAGCACGACAGCAGCCCCGCCGTCATTGATGCCTGACGAGTTGCCCGCTGTCACCGTACCTTGTGCGCTGAAGGCGGGCTTCAGCTTCCCAAGCGCCTCCATGGTCAATCCCGGCCGCGGATGCTCATCGGTCGCGATAAGCCGCGCGCTCCCCTTGCGGTCCGCAATGGATATCGCAACGGTCTCCTCTTCGAAGCGCCCCTCCCGCATCGCTGCTTCCGCGCGTTGCTGACTTTGCAGCGCAAAGGCGTCCTGCTGCTCGCGCGTCAGTCCGTAGCGCTCGGCAAGACGCTCCGCCGTCACTCCCATCGGGTGCTTGATGATGGCGCACGTCAGTCCGTCAAGCAGCACCGAATCAACCAGCTCCCCATGTCCGTATCGGTAGCCTTGACGCGCCTGCTTAAGCAAATAAGGGGAATGCGTCATATTTTCCATGCCGCCCGCCATAATCACGCCCGCATCTCCAGATCGTATGCATTGCGCTCCCAGCATCACCGCCTGCATACCTGACCCGCATACAAGATTCACGTTCGTTGCCGGAACGCACACCGGAATTCCTGCCTTCACTGCTGCCTGTCTTGCGCCATTCATTCCAATCCCGGCCTGCAGCACCTGGCCCATATAGACCTGGTCTATCCGCTCACTTGCAATATTCGCACGTTTACAAGCTTCCTCCATGACAACCGCGCCCAACTCCACTGCCTCCATATCCCGGAAATTGCCCTGAAACGCTCCGATTGGAGTGCGCACGGCACTCGCAATGATCACTTCATTCAAGTCGTCCACCTCATTGTTCGTACTAGAGTCGCTTCCAGTAAACAGGATGGCGGTTACAAATCAGTTGCACCTGTCGACAGCCTGAAAAAAATCCCCCCAGGGTGTCCCACTATCGAGAAACCCTTGAAATCAAAAAATAGAGGGGATCCGCTGGAGTAACCTGACGATTGCCCTTGAATCCGTGTCACTTTTGTATACTCTTATTCTTATTGAATTGAATTAGCAGTGACTATGGTGAAAATACCCCACCATTCTTTTTTCTTCTCAATTTTCTCAATATATTTCGGGTTTCTCGTCAAGCTCAGGCCCCCCACGAGTGTTCCATGCAAACATCTCGTGTTCGCAAATGGGTTACCGAAGAGACTGAACGCAACTGAGTGAACTGAGCGAGACTAAGCAAGACTGAGCGAGACTTAGTAGAAGACTAAGTAAACTGAACAAGACTGTGTTAAGGTGCAAGGAATTTGCCGCGTGGTCTGAGAGTTTGGGAGAGTGGATGAAAGAGCAGATCAATGGATGCAAGCCGAACATACGTCCTGCTGATGCTGTTGCTGTTGCTGTTGCTGTTGCTGTTGCTGTTGTTATTGCTGTTGTTATTGCTGTTGTTATTGTTATTGTTGTTATTGTTATTGTTGTTATTGTTATTGTTGTTATTGTTGTTATTGTTGTTATTGTTGTTATTGTTGTTATTGTTGCTATTGTTGTTATTGTTGCTATTGTTGCTATTGCTATTGCTATTGCTATTGCTATTGCTGTTACTGTTGCTGTTTCCCTGTTAATGCTGCTGTTGTGCAATTTGCTATTCTTGCTGCATCATCCTCCAAACAGTCGTTCCATTGGAATACGTACAGTCTTCTGCCTGTTTTCAAGCGTAAACTCACCTTTCCACTGGAAATCTTCCAGTCGAATCGTAATTAAGCCTTGAGTTCAGCCGTTTGAGCATGTTTCTGCTGGATTATTTCCAATGGTTCACCATGTTATCAGCCTAAACCTTCAAATCCATTGGACAGAATCCAGTCATTATCCACAATAGAAAAACCGTCAGGGTAAAATCACTCTGACGGCCTTTAGGATTGGCGGACAACTGTAATATTTGCGCGTGCCCGTATATTTATGACTTGAAGCGTGCAGATAACTGCTGCAAATCATCAGCAATGCTTGCCAAATGATTCGCATATGACGCCATTTCCTGCATTGCTGCATTTTGCTGTTCGCTTGCTGCTGCGACGGTCTCCATTTCCATTAACGTACCATTCGTCATTTCGCTCGCGGCATCGAAAGATTCGATCATGTCAGCGTTCGAAGACGCAAGCTGCGAACCCAGTTCCGTCACGTGATTCAACTGAACGTTCATTTCATCGATCGCTTGGAAAATATCTGTAAAGCTATTCGTTACCGATTCGGTTAACTGCTGTCCAACGGCCACGGACTCTACTCCATTCTGCATGGCGGTCCATACAGAGTCAGAACGCTCCCTAATCTGCTGCACCATGCCCGTAATCTTCCCTGCGGCCTCCTTCGTCTCCTCCGCCAGCTTGCGCACTTCGCCCGCTACAACTGCGAAGCCACGCCCATGTTCACCTGCGCGAGCCGCTTCAATAGCTGCATTCAATGCAAGCAGTTCCGTCTGAGCAGCCACCTCTTGGATAAAGGCAACGATACGATGAATGTGATGCGATTGCTCATTCAATCGCTCTGTCTCCGCCTTGGCCTGTTCCGTGTTCTGCGTAATGGCATCCATCTGCATGCGCACGCTGTCCAGTGCCTTTCCTCCACTCGCTGCCCACTCGCTCATCTCTTGTGCCGCATGAGAGGAACTGCCTACGAGTGTTACGACACGATGCAGCTGTGATGCAGATTGATGCGCTTGTACCGTTACGGTATTCAAGCGTTCATCCAACAGTGCCGATTGAGTCGACACTTGCTGATAGGAGGCCGCGACCTCCTGCAAGGAGCTTACGTTCTCCTCCGAACTAGCGGATAGCTCCTCGGCGGAAGCCGCAACCACTTCGGATACTTCACGTATTTGCGCCATAATGTCGGATAAGGAATGCGTCATCGAGTTGAAGTTCTTTTCCAGACGGCCAATTTCGTCCAATCTTCCGTCTACCGGAACTCTAACAGAGAAATCACCGTCTGCAATCCGCTCTGTCAATTGCTGAATCCGCACGACGGGGCGTATGATGTTACGAACGAACTTCCACAAAAACAAACCAATAAGACCGATCAATACGACGAGAAATACGGAGGCGATAATGACGATTTCATTCGCTTGGGCGTTAATTTCACTTCGACTCAAGACCGAGACGATGTTAATCCCAAGTTTGTTTCGCTTATCATAGCTGATGAATTCATGCCTGCCGTCAGCGTTCGACATATACTTGCCATATTCGTCTGATAGCAGCTCTTTATATTGCTCTCTGTCCAGTTGGGAGCCCTGCTTATGTACCGGATGGGATAGCACGTGATTGTCCTTATCAATTAGGCTGATATACCCGCTGTCCCCCACCTTGAATTGGCTAACCGATTGATTTAAATTGTCGATTGAGACATCAATGCCTGCAACCCCTTCCCCATTCGGTAACGAACGGGAGAACGTCACAATCATTTGTCCCGTAATCATATCTTGATAAGGCTTGGAGACGATGACTTCGCCTTCATGCTCTTTGGCCAATTGATACCACTCGCGTTTTTTCGCTTCATTGATGTCAATCTCACTGCCGCTGTTGTCGATATATTTATCTCCAAGCAGGACATAAGCAAACAATATGTTGCTGATGTCTGAAGTCAGGTCCGTGACCCGATGTTTAATCCGCGTCACATCCTGCGAGTTCTCGCTTATGCTGGCCGCCAGACTGCTTACAATATGCCCATTCGTCTCATAAGTCTGATTCAGCATTCGCGAAATGGATTGTGTCGCTTCATTGACCTCGTCATACATCATGTTTTTCGTGTTGTATGATGCCGTTATCGTTAAGATAACGATGAGGGCAATCGTAGGAACGATAATGAAGCAGGTGAGCAGGAAAATAATTTTTTTATGTAGAGAACGTTGAATCGATTGAGCCCAATTTCTATAGTATTTCAATGTAAAATCCCCTTTGCCAATCTTGAAGTCAGACACTTTTCGTATATCGGAAATATTGATAATGTTTTTATACTTTTCAGAAAATATACATCAGGTAATTAAAGGAAATTCCGGTTAACGTCTCTCCCCTGCAACCCCAAAAAAAAGACTGCGCCCCTAAGCTCTCCTCGGCACAGTCTTGCTATCATTGTATAACTCTCGCTTATCTCCGCGAACGTCCCCGTGTCGAGCCGCCTTGCAGTCGCATTAATGGACGCAGCGCCTTCTGAACGGGACGCGGATAGCTCCCAAGTTCATCCTGACGCACGACGCGGAAAGCAACCATTCCAACTACGAACAAGGCTACGACGACTAAAGCTACAATACCAGCTGTGAACATGTATACTAGCTTGGCCGGCAGTATTCCGACCAACTGCTCGCCCAATTTCTCGACTCCGAAGCCGATGCCGCCGGCCAACACAACGGTGAGCAGAAAGCCCGGCCAACGATTACCGAGCACATCGAACGGAACTACCTTCTTCATGACGCGAAGATTAAGCCACGTAATGATAAGGAAGCTTATCGCCGTGCCTCCAATGATGCCGTAAATGCTGAAGAAATGAACAAGTCCAAAGCTGGCGAGCAATTTAATAATAATGCCAAGTGTTACGCTAATCATAGCGATATAAGGCTTACCAAGTCCGATCAGAATGGAGCTCGACGTCATCATCGTAATTTGAAAAATGGTTCCAAAAGTAAGCATGGCAATAATTCCCGCACCATCCAGTGTACTGAACAAGAAGCCGTTGACAGAGTATGCTCCGACCGCAAGGGCCAATACGATCGGCATGCCGCTCAGTACAGAAATACGCATCGCCAAAGAGGTCTGGCGTTTCAAATGATTCAAGTCCCGCTTGGCAAACGCCGCAGAAATGACCGGGATAAGCGAAGTGCTGAGCGCAATCGCCAAAATCGGCGGTATGCCTGCAATCGATTGTGCCCTTTGCCCGAGGATACCATATAAATGCGCGGCTTCTACCTGTCCGAGATCCGGAGCCAGCAGCGGAATCGTAATGGACGTATCGATAAAATTCACCGCAGGAACAGCCAGTGAAGACAGTACGATAGGGACGGACAAAGCAAAGATCGAACGGAAAATATCACTTAAAGGAACCTTCTTAGCCCCGGTGCGACGCGCACGGACACCTGCCTTACGGTCTGCCTGGCGCAGCTTGCCGAGGTAATACACCATAATGATGAAGGCGCCGACACTTCCCAGCACACCGCCGAAGGAAGCTGCAGCTGCCGTCCATTCCTGGGATGCTCCGTTGTGCATGAGCACGAAGGCAAGTCCGATCGCGGTCACGACGCGGAGTACTTGCTCCACGATCTGAGACACTCCGCTCGCTTGCATCATGTTGCGTCCTTGCGTATAACCGCGCATCATAGCGATGACCGGGAACAACAACAGCGCCGGCGCTAACGCACGAATGGCAAGCGCGGCTTCCGGCAACTGGATCATGTCTGCATAGAACGGTGCAAATATGAACAGCAGGGCCGTCGCGACGACGCCTGAGACTAATCCGAATAAGAGCGCCGCATAATAGACTCGCTCCGCTTCACGCACTTGGTTCAGCGCATAGCGTTCGGAGACCATTTTGCTCAGTGTGCTTGGAATACCCGCCGTCGCAACGGCAAGTATCATAAGATATACCGTCTGCGAAGCCGCGAACGATGCGTTCCCGACGGAACCTAGCATATGCTCGAGCGGCACGCGCTGGAATAAGCCAAGCACACGCGCCACTAACGTTGCAGCGGCGATGATGAGCGTTCCTTTTATAAATGATTCCTTTGCCAAACGTTTCCCTTCTTTCTTTATGCTAGCCCGTACCTCATCAGGTCATACAAGCAGGAAGAGCCTCTGTCGAAGCTCTTCTAGAGGTTGTCCAAAAAGCCCCCTCGGTGCTGAAAAGTGACCTTTTTGAACCGCTCTTCTACATTAGAACATGAACACCCAAATGAAGAACAGAATAATCATCCCAATTTGCAAAGCAAATTTAACCACGATACTTGAAAACAAACCGACGACCGCTCCAATAGCCGACTTAGCTGATTTCTCAACGTTAGCTCCTGCAATAATCTCCCCGATAAACGCGCCGAGAAGCGGCCCCAATATGATGCCGAATGCCGGAATAACGAACGGCCCGATCAGAATTCCGACCGTACTGCCAATAATCGAAGCGCGTGATCCGCCGAACCGTTTCACGCCCCATGCATTGACGACGTAATCAGCTATGAACAACACGGCGACGATAAGTGTCTGTATCGTCCAGAACCAGAATCCGAACGGTTCGAAGCTGACGAACAAGCCATATACAAAGAAGGCTGCATAGATGGCTAATGCTCCCGGCAGAATCGGGTAGATCGCACCCGCCATGCCAAGAATAAATAATGCGATCACACATATCCAAGCAAGGATGGTCATAGACAGACGCCTCTCATAGGTTTTCTACAATACATATTCCCGGATTACCTGAGCCACACCATGTTCATTGTTCGAACGTACGACGACATCTGCCGCTTTCTTTACTTCATCCTGCGCATTGCCCATGGCAACACCAAGTCCTGCCGCTCGAATTACCGCCAGATCGTTCAAGCTGTCTCCTACGGCAACCACCTGTGACATCGAAAACCCGAGCAGATCGCACACGGTCTGAATGCCCGACGCTTTACTGATGCCAATCGGATTGATCTCTATATTATGTGGTGAAGAATTGGTTAATTCCAGTCCGCCCATCGCCCGCAGCTCTTTCCACAGCTGTTCCCGAATCTGGTCATCCTCCGTAAAGTAGCCGAATTTCAGCCATTCCTCTGCGTCAATATCGGCATCCCAGTTCTCTCGATTATATTGCCGCTCTGTGGAGTAAGCCCAGAACCAAGCATCATACTGTTCTGACATCTCCACCATTTTGCTGACCGCATCGCGGTCAAGCAGGTGACGCACAAGCAGCTCATTCGAATTCTTCCATACTTCACTGCCGTTTACCGTCACCATCGGCGACTCTAACCCGAGCTCCTCTGCATAAGGCTGAGCGTTCTGAAACGCCCGTCCTGTGGAGAACATGACAATGATGCCGGCATCGCGCGCAGCATGTATCGCATCCGCCGTTTCAGTGCTGATGTTCTGATCTTCATCCAAAACCGTTCCGTCCATATCAAGGGCCAACAATGTATATTTACTCATTTCAGCATTCACTCCTAGTTCTGGCTGTCCCGCTTCAGACTCGTTGCCGTCGTTCTTGTCGAAGCTTGTATATTTGAATATGTTGAAGTTTGTCATACGTAAATTTGCATAACGACATTGTATCATAACGATGCGGCTACAACAAAGACTTCCTTCCTATTTTACTCTCTAACTAGAGGTTGCTCAGAAAGCCCCCTTTTGATCACGAAGTGGTTCTGCAGGCAGACTCGACATCGAATCTTGCACCACGTCATACGAAAAAAAGCCCCATTACCCGATTGTATCGAGCAAGGGGCATTCCCCGTATCCAAATTATGCAGTCATTTCCGCCATCCTGCGGCGCTTAATATAGGTGCGGGTCGACACTCGGCCCCATTAAACCGATATCATCCACATGCTCGCCGCCAACTTCTTTGACGACGTCCGCAATCATTCCGATCGTAGGGGGCACATTCAGCTTGCTGTCCCTCACGGCAGCCTTCATGCCTTCCTCTGCCTGTTTCCCCTCGTTCGTATTGCCGCAGGCCGTAAGAGCGAATACTACGCTCAGGAACAACACCGTCATAACTAATCTCTTTAACGCCGAATTCCATTTCACTGTACTTGCCGCTTTCCCCATTTTCCTAGTCATTCTACCTACACTCTCCTATCTTTTCGGTTCCCCTAATTGTGATAATTTTGATACTCCCAAAAATTTTGTTATAGACCTTATTTTTTAAATATATGAAAAAATGTTTTACCAATGCAACTTTTTCAGCAAAAAAAAAGGAAAGACTTTGTCATATCGTATGCGGACACCCCATTACTGGTGCGCTTTCCGGATAGTGGACAAAGTCTTTTTATTTTTGTTATGTCAGTATATCTGTCTCGCGGCATTGTCTTCTTTATTCATCCGCTGCTGTCTCTGATTCCGCAGCATCCGTCTTCGCCTTCTTCTTCGGCACGCCGTCCAAGCCGTATTCTTCATCGTACGCATCGAAGATTTCACGTGCGATCGGACCAGCCCCGTATGAACCGTATCCGCCTTCTGGCACGACGACGGCCACCGCCAGCTTCGGCTTATCCGCAGGCGCATACGCGATGAACACCGCATTCTCAACACGCTTTCCGCCGCCAACATCCTGCTCGGACGTACCCGTCTTGCGGTAGAACTGATAAGGGAAATCATCGAAGCCTTGAGCGCCGACCTTCAGCATCCCCTGCTCGACGACATCCCAATATGATTCATTGAATTTGGTTTCGTTCAACACCTCACGGCCGAACGTTTTGACAACCTTGCCTTCCCCATCCACAATTTTGCTGATGAACTGCGGCTTGATGCGCTTGCCATGGTTCGCGAGCGTCGCCGTATATTGCGCAAGCTGCAATGTCGTATACTTCCCTAATTGGCCAAATGAAGCACTTGCCAACGCAGACTGGGCACTATACTTTTCCGCATCGGCGATGTAGTCCTTCAGCCCGGGAATCTCTCCCGGCAAACCGCTGCCTGTCTTCACGCCGAGACCGAATGCTTCCATATATTCGTCCCATATTTGCAGACCGTTCTTGCCGTCCTTCTCCGGCATGCTGTACAATCGCTTCCCGATCATGTCGACCATAAAGGCGTTGGATGATTTCTCCAGTGCATACGCCGGCGTCATTCCTGGTCCCCAAGAACGGCGGCTAGAGTTCCATATCTTCCGCTCGTAGCCTTTACGGCCAATCTCCGCATACCCATAATCAGTATATCTGTAATATGGGCCGAAAAATCCCTCCTGCAAGCCAATGAGTACGGTTAACGGCTTCATCGTCGAGCCGAGATAGACGAGTGAGCTCGGATGCTTCATCCGCTCCTTATCATCCTCATAAGGCGCCTGCACTTCGCGAATTGCCCCGTTGCCCATAAAATACTGATTACTTCGATAATTTTCAGGACTTATCGATCCGTTCTTCCACACGTTCGTATCGTAGTCAGGCATGCTAGCAATGGAGACCACGTTGCCTGTGTCCACTTCCATCGCGACGGCAAAGCCGGTACGGGCGTTCGGAGCCGATTCGAACCGGTTGGACGAATTGCGCAGCTTCTTCAAATGCTCCATAATCGCGGTTTCCGATCGTTCTTGAATCTCTTTATCAATCGTCAAATAGAGATCGTTGCCCCTCTGCGGCTTCGTCAATTCCATTGGACCGATAATGCGTCCAGCGACGTTGACGGGGAACTTCTTGACGCCGTTCAAGCCGCGCAGCTCGTCTTGGTACATGAGCTCAATGCCGTCGAAGCCGACATCTTCATATTCCAAATACCGCTCTTCGGTTGACAGCTCATTGCGTTTTTCATGTTTTTCCTTGTAATAGGAAGAGTCCTCGCGCACCCCTTTGAATTTCTTCAAGTAGCCCACCGTCTGCACGGCCACCGAATTGGGATCATAGTTGCGCACGCTGTCCTCGACAATGTCGATGCCTTTGAATTCCGGCTTATGCTCGAGAAAATAGGCAATTTCCTTCTGCGTCAGACCGGTCTTGATGAGGCGCGGCACATATACGAAATATCTCTTCCCTTCTAAATCCATCAATTCATTATAAATGACATCTTGCGTTAACGGCTTCTCGCTCGGAGTACCGAGCCTGTTGAACACTTCGGCGAGCTGTTTTGCCAAGAGCTGCGCCTCTTCCCGGTTCTTCTGCTGAACCTCCGTCAGCTTCGCCTTCTTAGGATCCCCATAGTTCTTCTCCACGTTGAAATAGAGCGACTGGGTCGCCGTAGAATACGCCACCCTTGTCTTACCGGAAGCGTCCCATATCGTGCCCCGCAGCGGCGGAATCGCCGTCTCCCGGAACCCAAGCTGCGATTCCTTCTCCTTCAGGCTTGGACCTTCTACGAATTGCAATATCGCCAACCGCACGATAAGCACGGTAAATACGACAAAGGTTATAAAAAAGAATAAGTTCAACCGGAACGAGAAATTCCGGCGGTTATGGAGTTCACGCTTCTGCGGATCATCCGCATGTGGATGACTCAAGCCTCATCATCCTTTCTTGCTTTACTTTACAATCCTGTCTATTTTACCATATCCCCTCTTCAATATTCAAAGTATCAATGAGAGGGAATATTACTGGCGGAAAGCAGCTTGTCCGGGATATGCGTCGCATCGAATTTCGGCGGATTGAACCAATCACCGGAGCTTGCCCACGTTGCATCCAGCGGTATCCAGCGTTTCTCCTCGCGCAGCCATACTTCGTTCCACGCGTGCGGGCCATAGCCGCCATTGCCGTTATAGCCGAGCCCCGTCACTACTTTTACGTCTAGTTCGGCCACGCGCGCCATGACAGCGTACAGACGTGCGTAGTCAATACATACGCCCTGTTTGGATGCAAACGTATCTTCCGGCCCCTGCTCCTTCCAGATTCGCTTCGTCTCATACTGACGGGCTTTATCCCAATCATACTGCACTCGACTGCCGATCCAGTCGTATAACCGGCGCGCTTTATCTTCATCCGTCGTCGCGCCACGCACAATTTCAAGCGCAGCCTGCTCGATATCGGCCGGAATTTGATTGTCGATTACCTCGTACTTCCGCTGCATTAACGCGCCTAATTCCTTCTCCACTTGAGAAGTAAACACAGGAAGCTGCTCTGCAATGAAGTCTCCGGCCAATGGCTCAATGACCCGACTGGCTACGTTGCGATAAGCGGACGAAGCTTGTATCATATCACTTGCTTTTGTATCGGGCTGCAGAGTGACATAGGCGAATAGCACCAAGATGACGAAGAATGCGCGCGCTATCCCTACAGCACTGCCCAGCACGGCTCCGACAATCCAATTGACAGCCTTCTGGAGCACGTATATGATTCCTGATTTCTGTGCTTCCCCACGGCTTCCCGCTGCCGATTCAGCGCCTCCGCGTAATACGGTATGCGTTCCGATCCACGCCAATATCATCCGCACGACTAAATAGAGGAGCATGAACAGAATCGCAAAGCGCAGCAGGGCAAAATCGCGCATTCCGGTAATAAATGTATAGTACATTTGCTCCCACCAAGCCAATGAATGCGACGGAATCGTAATGTTCCACTCCGCGAATTGACGCTGAACATACGGAGAGATCCATAGCACCATATGAAAGGTGATGAACAGGGACATGAACGTAAACAAAGAATCCATAACAAAGAAGAAGAGGTGACGCATGGACCCTGTAGCGCCTCTCGTCACCCCTTGCAGGACGGAGAGAATGACAATGACGAGGAGCAAGATCGTCACGGCATTCCATTCCCACACTATCCCCGAATTCATTTATTCTGTTTCGCCGCTTGAATGAATTGGCGTATCGAATCGTTCATGTCCCATTCACCTAGCGATACGCCACGGAAGGAGACGTTCACCTTGCCGCTGTTCGGCGTCCCTTTCATTTCTAGATTCGACGTTTTAATCGTATATGTCCCGTCTTCATTGGTGGTGAAGTCAGCCTGCTTCGCTTCGTCCATCATCGCCTGCACCGCTTGGTCCTTCAGCTTATCCACCGCTTCATCCGTCACCGTAGTCACGACATTGTTCACATCGTCCCATGTGATGCCGCTATATACGGCTACCGCCGCTACAATAACGACGACAAGAGCCCATTTGACCATCGTCTTCACGAAGCTTACGATGACGAACAACACGATGAGTGCGATAAGAAAGACAAGCCAATTTTGCTTTATAAATTCAAACCACATTTCCATTTGATTCACTAGGTAACCATCCTTTCCTTTGCGTCTTTGCGTATTATACATCATTCCTAATTGTAGCAACAGTAAGACCAGCAGTATGTCCGGCCAAAACATTTGAACTGCCTTTGAAAAAGTAATAAGTTCGTCCATTTCGACGTACAAGTATACCATAGCGATCTGGAGGTGACTGATTTGCGCTCTGTGCTTTGGCTTTACTTGTTCTTATTTGTTGCATTTTTTGATCTGCATGCGCAGTATCCGATATTGACCCCGTTTGCCATTTCGTTAGGCGCGGCCCCGTCCTTTATCGGATTGATGATGGGCATGTACTCCTTTACCCATTTGCCAGGCAATGTAATGGCCGGTTACGGAGTTGACCGATTCGGCAGCCGGATTTTTATTGTACTGAGCCTTATTGGTGCCGGTATCATCATGATTCTGCAAGCCCATGTCGTCAATCCGTGGCAGCTGCTCGTACTGCGCTCAATTAGCGGGTTCGTGCTTGCCTTTCTGTCTCCGGCTTGCTTGACGTTGCTCGCCCGTATGGCGCGGGATCATGTGCAGCAAGGTAAGCTTATGGCTGGCAACGGCCTTGTACATACGCTAGCTTCCGTCGTCTCTCCGGCAGCCGGGGCCTATCTCGTCGCCAAGGTAGGCTTCTCAATGGCGTTTCAAGCGCTTGGCATCGCGCTTGTCTTCGTCGGTGCGCTGGCATGGTTTTTTATCCAAGATATTAAAGAAAGCGACATACATAAGACGCCCGCTCAGAGCGAAAACACGTCAACTCCTGTGACCGCCAACGACAAAGCGCCTGCGGTACCGTGGCGCTTCTACTTTATGCCGCTAGCCATTGCCTGCTCGCAAGGCATCTTGTTTTTCGAGCTTCCGCTTATGGCTGACGCGCTTGAGTCCATAATGAAGACAGGCATCTTATTCTCCGCTGTCAGCCTCGGCGCCTTATTCACACTCAGCCTGCTGTTCTTGAACCAATACCCTGCATTTACCCGCACATGGATGGGCGCATTCGGGTTATCGTTGCTGTTCTTCGGGCTCGCTATCCATTGGCCGATCCCGTTGATGGCAACACTGTTTTTTATCGGGATGACCAAGGGAATCATACTTCCCGCTTTATCAGCTCATTTAATACAGCTTAGCGGCGGTCTCCGCTATGGACGTATATTCTCCATCCTGTCCATCGCTTCTTCCATCGGTTCGTTTCTTGGCCCGATGCTTGCCGGACAAATACGGGACACGATTTCACCTTATTTTATCGCTTTTCTGTTTCTCATGCTGGCAGTCACGATGCTTCCAGCCAGACATCCGTTTATACCACACGGCAGGCTGCACACGCAACAGCCTCAGGCAACATCCCCGCGTACCTAACAACATAAGGGACATACCGGGCGCTAACCTAAATCAGAGCGGTCTGGGTAGAAGCACAGAACACTCCGTGACATCTGACATAGTATAGCATTGTGACAACAGACTATCGACGAAAGCGGGGTGAAACGAGATGGGAAATTGTTATGATCCATGTGGTCCTGGTCCGGCACCCGTAGCGCCAATCGCCGCCGGTTGCGGAATAGGCTTCTGGACAGCAACAAGCACAATCCTCGTTCTTTACATCTTGCTTGTAATCATTCTCCGCGCACCATTGCTTTAACATCCTCTCGCTCTCTCCTCATGCGGCTTGTCCCCTAGGCAAGCCGTTTTTTACCATCTATCTCTACACGCGGTCACTCATCTTCGAAAAGCCTCGATAGAGGTTTTCTCATATGTACGAGGGTAGCGGCTGGAACGTTGCAAGGCGGGGATGGGTTTGTGTTACACTAGGAGTCAAAACCGATACATAAATGAACTTTATATACTAGTAGGTGAGCGCCATGGAAATTGCAATCATTGTAGAGGGAAAGAACGATCGCAGCCGCTTGCGTCGCCTCTTGAATGATGAGGTCTGCATCTTGTGCACATACGGCACATTGAATACGGAACGGACTGAAGCGCTGCACAAGGAGGCGGGGGACAAGCCGGTCTATTTGTTCATGGATAATGATGCCTCTGGCAAGCGTATACGGGGCGTGCTGCGGGATACGTTTCCCGATGCCGAACATATATATACCCGGCGTGGTTATGCGGGGGTGGAGGGCACTCCCGATGAATATTTAATCCAGCAATTAGAAAAAGCGGGGCTGGACGAATACATCATGTATCCGGATCCACCCCCGTTTGCTTGATTCATTATGCTGCTACTTCACTAAACTCATAACGTCACTCGCAATGATCTCAGGTGACGAAGTTTCACGATCATTGGCGTTATAGTATTTGCGGATGTTGCCATCCTGATCCACCAGCGTAATGACATTCAAATGAGTAAAGTTGCCGTCCTCGTCCTTGATGACACTCGAACCGAGGGCTGGCATCATCTTGGCCACATCCGCCTCGTCACCGCGCAAGAAATACCAGCCGCTGTAGTCAGCATTGTATTTCTTGGACCATTCTTGAATCGCTTCCGGTGTGTCCCGCTCCGGATCGAACGATATGGACACAATGCTTGCATCCTTGCCAAATACGCCTTTATCCTTCAACAATTGCTGAACCTCGGACAGCATGTATGTCGTTGGCGGACACACATCCGGACAGTTGGTGAAGTAGAAGTAGAACAACCGCGCTTTGCCGTTCGTATCGGCCAAGCTAACCGTGTTACCGTCTACGTTCTGCATTGTAAAATCCGGTGCCGTCTTATCCGTAAGCGGCAGTTCCGGCCCGCGAGGCCAGTACAGAATGGCCGCTACGACAGCAAATACAAGGACTAACGCCATCAGAAAAATTTGAAAAGAATACTTCTTCGCCCATTGTGACATCGCTCGATCCCCCGTTACTCTCCCATGTTCTGTAATTCTTAACTCATGAATCAGGCTTTCCCCATTGTATCCAAGATAAGAATAATCAGATGCAGCATCAATGCATTAATTGAGAAGATGAAATTGCGCTTAGCCCACACCTCGTCATTGTTACTCCGAAGTCCTGCTATGCACAAATACAACCAAATAAGGTTAATCACCGTTCCTGCAATGCCGTAAATAAGACTGACGTAGCCGTAGGCATAAAATAACCAGGATACGGGCAATAGCAACGCAACATAAGGAATCATCTGCCACTTCGTGCGCTTAATCCCTTTGACGACCGGCAGCAAAGGGTAGCCTGCTGCACGATATTCTTCCACACGCCGAATACCGAGCGCCCAGAAATGAGGCGGCTGCCACAAGAACAATACAGCAAAGAACAGAACCGCTCCAATATCAACATACCCAGTAACGGCCACATAGCCGATAACCGGCGGCATCGCTCCCGAGATTCCGCCTACCGATGTACTCCATGTCGATGTCCGTTTCAGCCAGAGCGTATAGACGACGTCATATACGAACATGCCTATTATTCCGAGCCAACCTGCAAGTGGATTAATGAGCAAAAATAAACATAATAATCCCGCGATTCCCAATCCAATCGCATACCAGAGTACGACCTGAGGCTGCAATCGACCCGTAGGAAGCGCTCGGTTGCGTGTGCGTTCCATCTTCATATCGAAATCACGGTCGAAATAGTTGTTAAATACACATGAGGATGCCATAACGAGCGTCGTTCCCGCCAGCACCCACAGCAAGGTCATCCAGGGAATGTCCCATTTAGCTGCCACCCAGAAGCCCGCAAACGTAGCCAATAAATTGGAGCGTATAATTCCCGGCTTCGTTAGCAGAATAAACTCTCTCCATAATCCAACCCGCATCGGTCCCGGCGATAGCATAACGGCATCGGAAGGAGCCTGACAAGTCATTTGTTTATCCACGTGACCCTTTCCTCCTTGTTGTGTTCAGAGAAGAGCAGAAAAGTTGTGCATCTGCTGTAATTTTTATCATAGCAAATATGTCCAGCACATGACAATGTCGTTCAATAATTTGACAAGGCCTTGACCCTTTATTCACAATGTTTATTAAGTTCCTCAAATTCCCAAATATGCAATTTCCCCCTGCCCCCTGGAATACATGCCGTAATTTCATCCCATTCACTGTCTTCTTCAAGCCGCAATTTTTTCATGCGAACATAATCCTCATGGGATGTGTTCAACCATTGTTCAACAAAAACGTTAGGTTGATCCGTTCCTTCATACAACACCGCATTCGTGTGGCTCTGCAGCTGTCTCTTGACGAGAGACAGATAGGTCTCCCGGAGCTCTGGAGCAATCCGATATTCTACAAAAATGATTCGATTCAACTTGACCACCCTTTCTTTATCTTCGTATGAACCCATGAGTCATATTTTGGAACAAAGTTGTCCACAATACAAGTGGGTGATTAATGATGGATACAAGCACACATGCCATAATCGGACTCGGATTGGCCGGACTGTCCCAGTGGGACCCCCTCGTCGTATCGGAGCCAGCAACTGCGACTGCCGTCTTCTTCGGCGTGCTGCTCGGCTCCCAGGCGCCTGATGCCGATACGGCCCTAAAATGGAAAAGCAATATTCTCTATATTCGCCAGCATCGCGGGTACTCCCATTCGCTGCCAATGATTGCAGTATGGTCCTTCCTAATATCCGGTGTGCTGACATGGCTCAATAAAGGCGCATCCTTCACGCATGTATTGCTGTGGACAGGCTTGGCCGTGTGTCTGCATGTCCTGACGGACGTCTTTAATGCATATGGCACCCAAGCGGTATGGCCGTTTACGAAACGATGGATATCATGGAACATCATCGCTTTGTTCGATCCGATCATTTTTTCCACGCATCTTATTGCGATCGCGCTCTGGGGATTCGGCATCCTCTCTCCACGCGTGCTGTTTCCCGCTCTATATCTGCTGCTTATCACTTACTATGTATGGCGAACCCATGTTCACCGACAAGTGGAGCGACAATTGCCTCTGCTTGATAAGGAGTATGAAAAAGGAGAAATATACACGATAATTCCGACCGTAGCCCTGTCGAGATGGAATGTAGTAAAGCGGAGTCCGAACGGGTCTTTTATGATCGGCCATTGGAAGCGGGGCATTCTTCATTGGACGGAAAGAGCGGTATGTCACGATCATCCCGCCGTTGAAGCATCCAAGTCTCACCCTGCCGTGCGGGCACTGCTTTATTTCTCTAGCTATGCATGCGCTACCGTGGAGCATACCGGATACGGCTATGCCGTACGCTGGGTGGACGTAAGGTATCGCCACCGCAAGCAGTATCCATTGGTGGCCATCGTCATGATGAATTTGAAGTACGAAACATTGGACTACTTCATCGGTTGGTCAAGTCATACCCGCACCGTCAAACGATACGGATTGGAATAAAGAAGCCGGATCCGCCGGACAATGTACAGTCTACAGGCCTACATGCTGTTTGCCGCAGGCTGATGTCAACAAACAGAAACAGACGGGCCAAGGATGACGCCTTGAACCCATCTGTTTTGGTGCGCTAGCCAAGAAGAATCTTGTCTAATTCGATTAAAAATCTCTTTTGGGCAGGCCCCTTTTCCGTTGCTGTCCTGCAATAAAGCTGTTGAAGTCCGTTATGTGATATACTGATTATGCCGTAAAGCTAAGGGAATATGACCATCATTTGCAACAATTTGTCCAATATCACGAATCAATCGCCACAAGGAGTGCTTGGATCGCTTTAATGATTCACAGAACTTGAACTTTCCTTAATGGTAAAAAGCTACTCCGCGCGCAGGAGTAGCCTCGAAACTTCAATGCATGCTATTAGCGATTTCCGCCGGACAATTGTTGCTCAGCCATTTGCACAAGACGCTTTGTAATATATCCACCGATGGAACCCATATCACGGGATGTGTAGTTTCCATAGTAGCCGTCTTGCGCAATCGGAATGCCCAATTCTTGAGCGATTTCGTATTTCATTTGTTGCAGTGCTGCAGTGGCTTGAGGAACGACCAAATTGTTGGAACGGGATTGATTAGACATAGGGTGAATCTCCTTTCACATTGGCGCTTCTAGTTGTGCAAGCTTGCAAACTTATTTTATCCGACCTGCGAAATGTTATACTTGTTTTCGACTCAATTTCTATCCAAAAGGAGCGATCCTCATGAGTAAAGGCTTGGCGCTATGGTTCGCCTTCTCTTCTATCGGCCTTTTGACGGCCACCGCCATCTCCTTGAGCTACAGTGCATGGCTTGTCGTCTTGTTTGCAGTATTGGCCGTGTGCAATATCGGGTTTGGCTTTGTGACGAAGGCAAGACTGCGTCGCCAATCCACATCCTCCGCGAATGAATAAACAAAAGCAAGAGTCCCTCTTCCGAAGCGAATCGCTCCTTCAAGAGGCCTCTTGCTTTATTGTTGTAGCCACACGACTACCATTCAGTCAGCTGGTCGACTTACTTATTGAGGAAGCACAAATCCCATACGGCGTTTCACTTCATCAAGTGTCTTCTCTGCCACTTCCCGGGCACGCTCGGCACCGCGGCGGAGCACCTCGTGATGTTCTCCCGTACGGCGCACTTCATGATAACGGGCTTGCAACGGTTCGATAAGCGCAGCGACTTGTTCCGCCAAATCCTTCTTGAACGGTCCATACATCTGGCCTTCATATTTCGCTTCAATCTCTGCAATCGGCACTCCTGCAGCGTGGGAATAAATACTAAGCAGGTTGCTGACTTCCGGTTTATTGACCGGGTCGTATTTGACGACAGCTTCGGAGTCGGTCTTAGCCCGGCTAATCTTCTTCCGAATGACAGCAGGGTCATCCAGCAGCGCAATGTAGCTTCCCGCATTCGGATTGCTCTTGCTCATCTTCTTCGACGCATCGTCCAATGACATAATTCGTGCACCCACTTCCGGAGTGTAGGTTGCTGGCACGGTAAAGTAATCGCCGAAGCGATGATTAAACCGGTTCGCGATGTCGCGAGTCAGCTCCAAATGCTGCTTCTGATCGTCCCCGACAGGAACAAGGTCTGCATTGTAGAGCAAAATATCTGCCGCCATTAGAGACGGATAGACGAACAACCCGGCACCAACCGATTCCTTTCCTTCCGATTTGTCTTTGAACTGCGTCATACGTTCCAGTTCACCCATATACGTCAACGTCGTCAACAACCATCCGAGCTCTGCATGCTGCGGCACCTGCGATTGCAGGAAAATAGCAGCCTTATTCGGATCGATGCCTGCCGCAATATACAGTGCAGCGACCGATTCCGTCTGTTCTCTCAGTGCTTCTGGATCTTGAGGGACCGTAATGGCATGCAGGTCTACGACCATGAAGAAGCATTCATGCTCATGCTGCAGCTTCACGAAATTTTGAATCGCTCCGATGTAATTGCCCATCGTTAATTGACCACTTGGTTGGATGCCCGATAATACACGTTTCATCCTGTTCACTCTCCTTTTCCTTTCAACTTCACAGCGCCAAAAAAATACAAAAAGGCCTTTCGTCAAGGGACGAAAGACCGTGGTGCCACCCTCTTTTAATTGCATCAACCCAAAGCATAAAAATAATGAGTTGCGCAAACCTCTACCCGATAACGCCGGGATGCGGCCAAGCCTACTGTCGTGCGAATATCGCACCGGTTCGGCTCAGCGCTCAAAGGTCCATTCAGCAGCTACGTCAGCACCGGTTCACAGCTTCCACCAGCTCTCTGAAGCATAACGTATCGCTTACTTGTCCTTATCATCGCTTTCAACTAGATGACGTCGCCTTAGTCAAGGCATTGCGTACTTGATTAGCCACTAGAATAGCGAAGAACTCCCCATTTGTCAATCGTCTCGTGTACATCAAGTCATATGACTTTACGGAACGGATTTGTTATTATGAATCTTAACGCAGAAGCGCTCAAACTCATTTGTATAAAGGAGCCAATACATATGTATCAGATTACGAAGGGCCAATGGAACGGTTATGACACGTTCATTATGCACAGCGACACCTTGGAAGCGACATTGCTTCCCGGGCTTGGATGCAATGTCATCCGGCTATGGGACAAAGCGGCGCAGCGCGACATCCTGCGTGCACCAGCGGAGAGCGATCTCGATTATTATATGACGAAGCCATACCATTTCGGCATCCCGATGCTGATGCCACCGGGACGGATTCGCCGGGGGAAATTCGAATACGCAGGCGTGTCGTACCAGTTTGACCAAAATACAGCGAACGATAACCATATTCATGGTCTGCACCGCTTACAGCCATGGTCCGTCATTCGCGCGGAAGCGAACGATGGGCAGGCAGTGGTCACGGCACAATTCCATACAGCAGACGATGATAATTGGATGCGTCAATATCCGACTCCGCTGGAATTTCAATTGACGTTCATCCTGCAAGGAAGCACGCTATCCCAGCACTTGACGGTGACCAACATAGGAGGTCAAGCGGCACCGTTCGGGTTCGGAACGCATACTTGGTTCCTCATCGACGGCGAACCGAATCGCTGGACGCTGCAGGTTCCGGTAAGCGGTATTTATGAGCTTGATGAAGAGCTAATAACTACAGGCAACACCATACCGTTAGGCAAGAACGAACAGCTTCTTAATGGAATGAACCTGCAGGGCACTGACTTCGACACGGTATTCAGCATCGGGACGGATAAGCCGGAGGCTTGGCTGACACGGGATGACGGCTATCGCATCCGTTATGCAGGCAACCGTCCGTTCTTCAAGCACTGGGTGCTCTACACGCGTGGAGTTGCGGATGAAATCGTGTGCGTCGAGCCGTATACATGGCTGACCGATGCCCCTAACCTTCCATTTGATAATGACACGACCGGTCTAATCGACTTGAAGCCGAATGAGCCGATCACACTAGTGCTCGATCTTGAAATTCAGCATCCATAATTACGAACTTTAACGATGCCAAGTCGGTCCCCCGACTTGGCATTATTTACATGAACGAGTTAGCTTTTTTCATCGCATATTTCCACTCTTGCTTTCCATACTAACAAACACAAGGAGGTGAACAACATGCCAGTGAATCAACAACAAGGAAGCCGCTCTAACAACTTGGTAGTACCACAAGCTACAGTTGCTCTGCAACAAATGAAGTATGAAATTGCTCAAGAATTGGGCATTCCAATCGCACAAGACGGTTACTATGGAAACTACACATCCCGTGATATGGGTTCCATCGGTGGATATATTACAAAGCGTCTTGTTCAAATGGCTGAGCAACAATTGGCGGGCCGCACTCGCTAATAGCTGCAGTGCAGCTATGCCGCTGCATCGTCCATACTTAAGCAACCACAGCAGCTACGGCTTGCCCGGCCTCTCATTTGCGGCCACAACCGTGCCTGCGAGGTGAGCAAGCATACTTACTCACCAATGTTAAAGAAGCTCTCTTTCCTAGGATAGAGAGCTTCTTTGCTTATGTAACGCGGCTCAGGAAGCGCGCTTATACGTGTGAGTATCCTGCTTATCAAGCATATGTATTAAATTATAATTCGACTCGAACCATGTGCTGATATGCAGCGTATCCTGCTTAACAGCAAAGTCGAATACGATTTCACCGTGAGTCCATTGCTTCTTATGCTTCAGAGCATCGATCGCAGTCTGACGAAACGAGGCGACATGACGTAAGGTCAATCCCTGTCTAAGGGGCTTGATTACACCGTTGCTGCTCTCCAGCGCATCGTGCTTCACGCCGAACTTTCCCACCACATCATTGCGAATGCAGACAATGATTGTACCTCCAGTTAGTCCAATCAACTCAGATTCCAGCTGTTCAAATACTAGGCTTAATTGCCTAGCCAAAGGCATTCCGTTAGTCTTCATCTCACAAATTCCCTCCTTTATAAAAATAGCCGCACCATTCCAAGAAATGGTTCTCAAGACTCATTATAAGGGAACTTTTTCCTATTTTCAACACATATATACATATTTAGATTTTTATTGACTCCAAACGACAAAAGTATAATAAATGTTTGATTATTTGCTAACATTTACATAGACCCTGTACAGAGGCGATGCTATAATGATGCTAGCATGCTATATTATGGATCTATTGGGGCATATAAAGGAGCGGTCGTATGAATTGGTTCAATACGTTAAACTTTAAGCATAAGCTGTTAATTGGCTGCTATGGTATCGTGGGCTTGTTCGCATTGACTACGATTGTACTGCTTACAAGTGGTGCTTCGCTCATACCAGGACTAATTACCCTCGTCATCCTTATAGGGATCAGCTATCCGTTCATTAACATGTTGGAGAAATCGCTGACCGAACCTATTATGGAGATGTCCCGATCCGCATTGCAGATTGCGAAGGGAGATTTCTCCCAGACCGTTCAGGTGACGACGAGCGATGCCTTAGGAGAGCTCGGTCATTCCTTTAATTCGATGGTCATCAAGCTGCGTGAAATTTTACAGCAGACGACTGACATATCCCGTCACGTCTCTGATTCTGGACGAGATATGTATCATAAGAACCAAAACATGAAAATGGTAATGGAGCAGGTGGCTTCTTCGTCGAACGAGCTTGCCATTGGCGCTGCCGAAATATCCGAAGATATATCCGCTATGTCGGATTCTATCAAGCAAATCGAACATAAAGTCGAATCCTATACTCATTCCACCAAAGAAATGAACGAGCGATCCGCCCTGACCTTGCAATTGGTGGATAAAGGCCGGACAGCCGTAGACACGCAAAGTGCAGGAATGCAGCGGAATATTGAAGCGACTGATCACGTGGCAACCGCAATTACGCAGTTGGCCCGCCAAACCGAAGGGATATCCAAAATCACCCGCACCATCTCGGAGATCGCCGAACAGACGAATTTATTGTCTTTGAACGCCTCCATTGAAGCGGCGCGTGCTGGCGAGCACGGCAGAGGCTTTGCCGTAGTTGCTCAGGAAGTGCGGAATCTTGCTGAAGAATCGACCGCTTCCACGAAGGAAGTGTTTACGCTTGTCAAAGGAATTGAACAAGGCATCAAGCAAGCGATAACGAATATTCATGTCAATGAAGAAGTTGTACATACACAGACAGAATTGATTCGGGAAACCGAACGCATTTTTAATGAAATTGTAGAGAGCATCCAGTTCATTACGGAACAGATTGCAGCCTTTGCCCATGAAAGCGACAGCATGCTGGACGGAGCCAAAACGATTTCGAGCTCCATTGAGAATATTTCTGCGATTACGCAGCAGTCCGCCGCCGGAACCGAGCAGGTGTCCGCTTCCATGAATGAACAGATCTCCTCCGTGCAAGCGATGGTGGAGACTACCGAGGAACTGCAGCTTAAAGTAGTGCAGTTGCAGCGTACATTTCAAGTATTCAAATTGTAAAATGAATAGTTTACAATATAAAAACAGGCGGCCGCCAATGGCCGCCTGTTTTTATGTTACATTATTAATTTCGTTTCCGTTCAAAAAGAGCTGCAGATCATCAAGATCTGCAGCTTTTTTCCAGCTCACGGCGGTCATCCTATCATTTGCTCCTCAGGGCGAACGGAACGCTTGCGTTCTCTAATCAACCACAGCATGAAACCAGCTGTGCCTATAACCCCGCAGACGAAGCCGTATAAGTACATCGCCTGACCTCCATACGCTTCCTGCAACGCTCCCCCGCTCATTCCTCCAGCAATGCCGGCAAGTCCTAGGAACACCATGCCGAGCAGCGCTTGACCAGTAGCAGCCAATTGCTTCGGCAGAAGCTGTACGACGAACTCGATTGCAAGCACCCATAACGCCGCATACGTCACCGCATGCGCTCCTTGCAGCACGACAACTACCCATGGGTCTGTCACAAGGGCGTATAAGAGCCATCTTATTGCATATAGCGCGCTGACCAGCGTCAAGAGCGTCAGCATCCGGCTGCGCTGCATTAGCCTGGTCATGAGGGCAAAGCCGATAATTTCGCTAAATCCGGCCACCGCCCAGGCCCAAGATACCTGCATCGACGAGGCTCCCAAGTCATTCATATGAAGCGACAACAGGGCATCATTCATGCGGTGCGGCATCGCAATGACAAAGATAAGCGTCAGGAAGAGGAGCAGCGAAGGGACGGAGAGCGCCTTCTTCAGCACGGCTGCATTTACAGCGGTATCCGTATCCGCCGCTTCTTGCGGCGGTTCTTGCAGCAAGAACATGCTCAAGAGCAAGCCGCCCCATATCGGCAAGTACATCCAGAACAGCGCGTCGACGCCGCCCCACAAATCAAACATCTGCCCCATCACGATGGCGGTCAACGTGAATCCCACCGAGCCCCACATTCGAATCGAGCTGTAAGACTGCCCTAACGCCGTCGCCGACTTCACCGTCAGCGTATCAAGCAATGAAACAGCCGGCAGAAAGCAGATATACAGTGCAAGCAGACTGATTGCCGCCGTAATGCGGTCTGTCGACAGAAACAAGCAGGCAGCGGCAATTCCTTTTCCAATCCATAAACCGAGCAGGAGTGGTCGAATCGCTTTCATACGGTCGCTCACCAGCCCGGCGACGGGTTGGGCGAACATAGCCAGGAAAGGCCCCAGCATAAGCAACGTCCCCACTTCCAAAGATTGAAACCCCCTCTCCCGCAACAGCAGCGGCAAATAAGGGATGAGCAAAGCATTGGTGGAATAGAACAAAGCATGAAACAGCTTTAACAAGCGATTCGATGTCACAATGATGTTTTCCTTTCCAGGTAGCTCTAATTGTGCTCCTGCAGCCTATGAGGAAATGCCGCCGTGCCTCTAGCTTATTCCGTCATTTGCAAGAACAATTCAACATCTTTGAGCGTAACGTCAATTGCGGTTTGCCAGAAATCTGGCTTCGTCAAATCGACGCCAAGGTGCTTCTCAGCCAACTCTTCGACTGTCATGACACCTGTATCACGCAGCAGCGCATCGTATTTGGCAGCGAATGATTCGCCTTCCTGTAAAGCGCGCGCATACAATCCAGTACTGAACAGATAACCGAACGTGTACGGATAGTTATAGAACGGAACATCAGTGAAGTAGAAATGCATTTTCGATGCCCAAAAATGCGGGTGCAGCGAATCGAGAGCACCGCAGAACGCTTCATTTTGCGCCTCTTCCATCAAGGAGCACAGCTGTTCGGAAGACAGAAGTCCTTCTTTGCGTTTCTCGAAGAAGCGCGTTTCGAACAAGAAGCGAGCATGTATATTCATGTAAAAAGCAATGGAGCGCTGAATCTTGTCTTCAAGCAAGGCCAACTTCTCTTGCTCGTCTTTTGCCTGCTTCACAGCAGAATCCGATACGATCATTTCTGCAAAAGTCGATGCGGTCTCTGCGACGTTCATTGCATACTGCTGCGCAAACGCTGGCAATCCGTCCATCACGTATTGATGATAGCCATGACCCAGTTCATGCGCCAGCGTAGAAACATTGGAAGGCGTACCTGCATATGTCATAAAAATACGTGTCTGATTAACGACCGGAAGCGAGGTGCAGAATCCACCTGGACGCTTGCCAGGACGGTCTTCCGCTTCAATCCAACGGTTCTCGAACGCCTGCACGGCGAACTCCGACATGCGCGGGCTGAATTTACCGAACTGCTCGACGATAGTATTCGCGCCCTCGTCATACGATATGGTCGCTTGCGTTCCGCCAAGAGGCGCTTCCACATCGCACCACGTCAACTTTTCTACGCCCAGCAGCTTCGCTTTGCGCTCCAAATAGGCTACGAACTTCGGCTTATTGCGGACAATCGTATTCCACATAGCGTCCAGCGTCGCTTCTGACATGCGATTCATCGCAAGCGGCTCTTTCAAGACGCTATCCCATCCGCGATGCTCATACAGCTTCAAGCGGAAGCCGGCGATACGGTTCAACGCATCTGCGCAGAAGTCTGCCTTCTCACTCCATGCTTCTTCCCATAGCTTGAACATTTCTTCTCTGATTTCGCGGTTAGGATGCGACAGCTTGTTGTGTGCTTGACCCGCGGAAAGCTGTACCTTTTTGCCGTCTTCTTCATAATCGATGCGGAAATGCGAAATGACCGTGTTGTACATTTCCGACCAGCCGTGATAGCCGTCTGTAGCCAAATCGCCGACGAGCGCTTCTTTTTCGGGGGACATCTTCTCCCGGGCCCATTCGCGGCGCTCATTCAAGTTGAAGGCGATGCCCTCGTTGTCAGGAAGCTTCACAAAAGCAGCCCACACTTCGTCCGGCATGCTGCGCAGCAGTTCATCATACAGCGTATCGACTGTAAGCAGCTGCGCGCCCAGTGTTTGAATGCGGCCAGACAATTGAATCGCTTTCTTGTCTTTGATGTTTTGCGCTGTAAGGCAGCCAACATAAGCTCCAGCTTCATGGAGGCGCTTATTTACATCTTGCAGTTGTCCAGTAATATGTACGAGTTCCTTCGTGTCCTCCAACGTTTGCGGAGCAGACATTTCCTTAAGCTTGCCAGTCAGTGCCGCGATATCCTGTTCTGCGGCTGCAAGCGATTGCTGCAATGCTTCGGACTCAGCGCCCCCGGAGAAAATGACATCCAAGTCCCACGTTTGGCTTAACGGTTGTTTCATGCCATACACACCTTTCTGCGAATATTATTGGTAACGGAAGGCATATGAGGTTGTTCAAAAGCTCTTTTTGAACACGCACTGTTTGAGTTTTGCACCTTGACCGTGTATAACTAAACTATACCAAAATTAAACTTACTCGCACAGGGAGGATTATAGCGCATGAGACCTTTGCAAATCTCAGCGGATACCGCGTTGAAGTTATCGAAAGCGCTCGGCGTCCCCATGGAGCAGCTTATGCATATGCCGCAGCATATTTTATTGAAGAAGCTTGCCGAGCTGGCCCAACCCGAAGCTGAGTCTTCTGCTGCTGCCGATAATCATGCTTCGACGGAGAATCCGAAATGATACCATTAGAAAATACGCTGCCTTACGATCACATCATGGGAGATATTTATATTTCAAGCTGCCCGTTCTGTCATAAAGATAATGTCTTACTCCCATTGAAGCCGCAAGAACTGCCGGATATTCGCGACGGCAAGAAACGGCTGCTCGTATTTCCATGCTGCCGGAACCGTATCGTCATCGTAGATGTGGATAGCGATTACTTGTTGGCTGACCGCCAGATTCGTTAATCACGAAGCGTGAAGTTTGATGAACTACACCCCTTATCGTAGACATTGGTAAAGCACCTTGGTGTAACAAGCCAACTGGAATGTGATAAGGGGATTTTTCTATACCTTTTTTCAAAAATGAAAGGTGATTAATATGAAAAAGAAAATTTTCACCATTTTATTTATTTTTTGTACCTTTCTACTCCTGTTCGGATGCTCAGGCAATACGAAGTTTATGGGGAAGACGGAAAATTGGGAAGTTACCATCATTCAACGCGGAAATCTGGAGCAGCTTCAATATGAAGTCAAGTATGTAGGAAATGAGCAATCGATCAAAGATTTTAAATATCAATTTGAAAGTAAGACCCTGAATTCATCGGGCACCATTGGAGAACCTGCCTCAACCCCATTTAAACTCATCTCGAATACCCGAGTGATAGGTCAAAGAAAAATAGAGGAACCTATTAAATTAACAATAAACTGGAACGGCAAGCAGGAGACAGGAGAGTTAAAGGTACATTAGTTAACTATTATTTCAATCTCCATTGGATTTCGTACAGTGAAACAGTGGCATATCCCTCTGTGCGACAGGTTCCATTGGAATTCATCCAGTGTTTTGGCACTCTTTCAACAGCAACCGCTGAAACAAGCCAGATCCATTGGATAAAATACAGTCCAAGCGCCTTTTAGCCTCGCAATCGCCACATCCTGCTGTATGTTTTCCAATGGATCTTACTCTTGAGCTCGACAACAACAAGACAAGCTGGCTCCCTTATAATCTCAGGAACCAGCTTGCCAGCTGAACATTATTGTGTGAATCCCCCGCCGATGCTAACGACAGGCGGCGTATTCCCCTCCTCCGCCATCTGCTCCCGAATGGCGGCCCACTGCTCGCGTGCCGCGCGAATCATCGCCGCATCCATTATGTGCTTGTCGTGAATAATCCGGCCGAAGCACTTCGCAGCTTCATTCAGTTCACCCAGTCGGCGGTACAGCTCACCGATAATATAGATGAGGCGGGCATCGTTCTGGTCACGCCATTCATGCTCGAATACACTAATATACGAATCCAGGGCAAAACGCAGATAGCGCAGCTCGTTCTTCGTATCGTTCCGATAGCGATACAGCCATGCAATATGATGCAGCAGACCAGCAACGACGCGCTTGCTTTCTCCGATCGTCTGGGCGGTCAGCAAGGCGAGCTTATAAGTTTCCAACGCTTGTTCCCATGTACGCTCGCCTGCGTATTCCCGCGATTTCCATTGGGAAGCTACAACTTCTTCAAAATCTTTCCGATGGGTAGGAAGCCATTGCTTCAGTGAATTCTCTGTCGAGGCGCAGCCGCATTCTGGACAGACTCGCACGACGTAAAAGTCGGGATTCACTTTATCCTCACCAAAATGCGGACAAAAATCACTGTCGATATGAATCGGTTTTTTAAAACGCGACCTTACGCGTGACGATTGGAATGTGTTCTTGCAATATGGACATTCGACTTGTAACAGGTAAAGTGGTTCAACCTCCATTAAAGTGTACCTTCCTTCTTGCTGATTAATATGTAAGCGATGAGGGAACTTTACCACACTATCGGAACTTATGCTGTGAACTAATTGGTGTTAATGAAATGATAAGCAGGTCCCGACAAGCGTTCCAACACCATGTCTCGCAGCGCAGGCTCCAAGCCGATCTCTATCAACGCCTCACGCATGCACCCTAACCACGCATCTGCACGTTCACGGGTAATCGGGAACGGCATGTGACGCGCCCGCATCATCGGATGTCCGTATTCATCGGAAAATAGTGACGGTCCCCCGAAAAATTGTGTCAGGAACATGAACTGCTTCTCCATGACGGGCATAATATCTTCCGGAAACAGCGGACCGATTAGAGGATCAGCTTGCACGTTCGGATAAAAGGCCTCTACTATTCGTCGAACAGTCGCTTCCCCCCCGATCGCTTCATATATCGTCTGTTTATATCTTTCCATACGCACTCCTGTCTTTTGGCATAAGAAGGGATAACACTTCGGACTCCCCTCCTTCAGCCCTATAATAAATAGTAGTCTCTGCTCATCACTTTATTATAAAAGCACTACGTTTTCAATTCATTTACGCTAATGCTCACCGCCACAAGGGTATAATTGCACAAAAAAACGCTGAATAGTGATCAGCGCCGTGACGTAATTGAATTATCTTTCCCAATCCTCTTCCTGCGGTCCCATTAACGACTCTCGAATGACATAGACGAAAGCGCAAACAAGGATGCCAGCGATTATACTCATCCTCATCACCCCTAACGAACTTCTACGCGTTTCATCGTTCTTTATATTTATTTTATCACAATGGTACCCAAAAATATACGTCCTTCTGCAAGCGTTTACTTTACATTTTGATTACAAAATCAGACTGTAGATACTTCAGCAGCTGCTTGGTGTGGCATGTTTGCCTTTATGTCATCATATGTTTGAATGGAGTATTCGTGCAGGCCCCGTGAAAGGAGAGTGCGCATGAAACGCAGGACAAGCCGTTCTTATCTGGCACCACTGCTTATCGCAGGTGTATGTGGCCTATTTCTTATCCTAATGGCAGCGCATCCCTCCACTGTCTTGGACGCAGCCACACGTGGCCTGTCCATTTGGTGGGATGTGCTGTTTCCTTCACTATTGCCTTTTTTTATTATTTCCGAAGCGCTGCTAGGCTTTGGTATTGTGCACTTTATCGGGACGCTGCTTGATCCCGTCATGCGCCCTTTGTTCCGCATCCCCGGCATCGGGGGCTTCGTAGTCGCGATGGGCTATGCTTCCGGATACCCGGTAGGTGCCAAGCTGACGACACGGCTGCGCATACAAAATTTAATTACACGCGAAGAAGGCGAGCGACTCGTTGCATTCACTACCTCGTCCGATCCGATCTTTCTCATTGGGGCTGTGGCGGTCAGCTTCTTCGGAAATGCTGGCCTCGCCTTAACACTAGCACTCGCCCATTATGGCTCTGGGCTTCTCGTCGGAATTGTGATGCGATTCTACGCACCGCATGCACCACTTACCCCAATGGACAACACTTCTCCTGCAAAAGGGGTTGGTAATATCAAGGGAACTTTCATTTTCCGGAGAGCTTTTCATGCCATGCATGAAGCAAGGAAGCAGGATGGCAGACCGTTAGGAACCCTGCTCAAAGAAGCAGTCGATTCCTCACTTAAGCTGATGATCGTTGTCGGTGGACTTGTCGTCTTCTTTTCCGTTGTCATGGATTTGCTCGCCGTCATTGGAATTATGCCATTCTGGGAGCATCTGCTTCAGCTGCTGCTCCAAACCTTTCACTTATCTCCGGATTTGGCTCCCGCTTTCACGGGAGGTTTATTTGAAGTCACCTTAGGTGCAAAGAGCGCAGGCGCAGCCGTCTCTGCCGGAACCCAAGCACAGGTGGTGGCAGCCGCTTGGGTGCTGTCTTGGGCCGGACTATCGGTCCATGCTCAAGTCGCGAGTATAATGAACCAAAGCGATTTAAGGTATATGCCATTTCTGTTCGCCAGGCTTGTCCATAGTGTGGGGGCTGCTGTGGCCGCGTATTGGTTATATCCGCTCCTCATGCGATTGGAACCGCAGCTCTCCGCCTGGCTTCCATATCAAGGGCACTCGGCTGCATGGATGTCTCCTTGGGAGACCGCTTGGAGTTCAATGAGAGTCGGTCTTGTGCTGGCAGCGCTCTTCTTCATCTTGATGTGTCTTATCTCCTTCTTGATCGAGACGATACGCATGAATCGCAGATAACTTCCATCGCCATCGCCACTTTACCCGAAATGGCGATTGTATTCCTCATGCGGAACGTATAATATGGAGTTGATGTGTTCTATAACACGGTTATACATTACATTACCGCATAACAAAGGAGTCAGCGCCTTGAAATACGCAGTATTAAACCGAGGAGACGACATCTCTGTCTCTTTGACCGAGACGTTTCACCGTTTAGCTAACGGCCAAGGTCTCATTTGTGATGATGAGGAGCCTGAGATTGTTCTATCGATCGGCGGTGACGGAACGATGCTCCAAGCCTTTCACCGCTATGTTGGACAACTTGATCGAATCGCATTCGTCGGTATTCATACCGGTCATCTTGGCTTCTACGCTGATTGGAAGCCGAATGAAATCGAACTGCTCGTTAAGTTGATGGCCGAGAACCGTTCGAAGGACCAGATTTATCCGCGTATCGTCAAGTATCCGCTCATTGAGCTGCAATTGGATGGCGAAGATACCGGCAAGAGAACATACATTGCCTTAAATGAATTTACATTGAAGGGCGTCGAGAACACGCTCGTTGCTCAAATCGATATTAATGACGAACTGTTTGAGATGTTCCGCGGAGATGGGATATGCGTATCCACCCCGTCCGGCAGCACGGCCTATAACAAGAGCCTTGGCGGGGCTATGGTGCACCCCTCCATCCCGTCCATTCAGCTTGCCGAGATAGCATCCATCAACAACCGCGTGTTCCGCACACTCGGATCGTCGCTTATTTTGCCTAAGCATCACCATTTTGACATTCATCCACGCAAGAAGCAGAAGCTGTTGTTGACGGTCGATCATGTGAACATCCCAATTGACCACTTTCGCTCGATTCGCTGCCGGGTTGCTGATCAGACCGTAACATTCATTCGCTACCGGCCGTTTCCGTTCTGGAATCGCGTGCGCGAGGCGTTTCTCGGCTATGATGAGCACGGGCACTACAATGTATAATTTGCATACGAAAAAAGGTGCGTCCTTATCAAAGGACGCACCTTTTTGGGCAAGCTGAAGCTGTACCCGCTTCAGATGTAGAGCATTCTAATTCATTGAAAACAAGCCTTATCCAAATTTCCGCTCGGCAAGGCTTGTTGATGAATGGGTTATGAACGAACTTCCTTCGCTTCACGCGGCTCTTTCGACTCCGCTGAGCTGCGCTGTTGTGCATGCGCATTCGGCGCTGCAGAGCCCTTACCGCTATGCTTGTGGCGATTGCGATGCTGACGCGGTTTGCGCTCCGACGAGGCTGGTTTTGGAGTCTGCTCGGCTGAAGATTCGTTGGCGGCCGTCTTCGGCTGCAATGATATGCCTTGCTTCGCTTGCGGCGCCGCTTCTTCACCGGTATCTTCCAATGCAGCTGCGCCTTCCTGCTCCGCTTCATCCCCTTGGTCAGTACCCGAACGCAAGCGCGCATCTTTGTTGCTGACCTTCTCAAGAATGAAGTAAGCACAGCCGAAGTTGCAATATTCATTAATATAATCCATCATGCTGGATACGCCCGACTCTTTAGTGGACTTCGGATGATTGTCCCTAAAGAAGCCTTTTAATCGAAGCTGACTGTAACCCCAATCGCCCAGTATGTAATCATACCGTTCCAACACTTCGCTATATCGGCTTCGGAACGCCTCCGGATTCCATGCATCTTTGTGTTCTTGAATTACTTCGTACGTTCTGCCTCCAACTTGAATCACGTCCGTGATTCCCCCTTCCCCGTCGATGACAGGCTCAAGCACGAACGGATGAGCGCGCTGCCTCTTGACCCCGGGTCCACATGCCGCGGCTTGCGATATGCCTAGGCTTGGGATAAAGCCATCGTCTGATGAGCAGATTTCACTTGTTCATGCGCATGGTAGGAGCTGCGTACAAGCGGTCCTGATTCGACATGGCTGAATCCGCGCTTCAATCCTTCGTCCTTCAACTCTGCAAATTGCTCCGGACGATAATATTTTTCAACATTCAAATGTTTCTTAGTCGGCTGCAAATATTGTCCAATCGTCAAAATATTACAATCTACGGCACGCAAATCGTCCATCGTCTGCAATATTTCATCCCACTCTTCACCAACACCAAGCATAATGCTTGATTTTGTTGGAATTTGCGGCTGCATCGCCTTCGCTTGCTTCAGCAATTCTAGAGTGCGCTCGTACTTCGCCTTGGCCCGCACACGATCTGACATCCGTTCTACTGTTTCCACATTGTGGTTCAAAATATCTGGTTTGGCGTCCATCACGATACGGAGCGCATCCCAATTTCCCATGAAGTCGGGGATAAGCACTTCTACACTGCACAATGGCATCCGGCGGCGGACCGCGCGAATCGTCTCCGCAAAGATAGAAGCTCCTCCGTCTTGCAGATCATCTCTGGCGACAGAAGTAACGACGCAATGTCGTAAGCCCATGCGTTCAGCGGCTTCAGCCACACGTTCTGGCTCTTGCAAGTCCAATTCAGTCGGCATACCAGTATTCACTGCACAGAAGCGACAAGCACGCGTACAAATATCACCCAAAATCATGAACGTTGCCGTGCGATTAGCCCAGCACTCGTATATGTTCGGACAACGCGCCTCCTCACATACCGTATGCAGCGTCTTGGAGCGCATCATATCTTTAATCTCGGTGTAATTCTCTCCCGTGGTCAGTTTGATGCGTATCCAGTCTGGTTTCTGCTCTATCGTTTTCATGAAGTGTACCCTTCCTTCTCTGTTCGCTTAACCTTGACCTAATTCAGTATTATACCATGAACCCTCAAAAATCCATACCTGCGTGTCCATCTCCTTGGATAAAAAGGCTATCAACGCACATTCTAACATTAAATCATTCCTTTCGGATATGGAAGTAGGAGGGAAATGCCGCATGAGACAAGTTGCATCTGTATTGCTTGCAAGTCTTGCCTTATCGATTTGCTTTAGCTCACCGCTTGGCGCATCGCCAGCGCATTCCTTGGGCCGTAACGAAATGTCGGTTCGCACCTTTGCAGATGAGTTGCCTGCAACAGCCGATTCAGGTGGCGAGGTATGGAGGGAACGACGAGACTTATATGAAAAAATGAGCGTGGTCACCGGTATACCCTGGTATCGTCTGGCGGCTATCGATCAATACGAACGAACATTGACGAAGGCCAATCAAAAAAAACGAGAGCATCCAAAACGGTTAACCGGCGTTTTCGTCGAGCCCCCGAAATGGGTAGGCCTCATGAACCCGGATATTGAGGATCAAAATCCGAAATCGATCTCATTGTTCAAAGGGGTTGGACGCGACGGTTCAGGAGATGAACGTGCCGATGCTAACAATGATACCGACCTGCTGTACAGTGTCGCTTCATTAATTGGGTCTTACGGGCCGCACGAGGACGACTTCGGCAGGGGTTTATGGAATTATTATTCCAATCCCAGAGCAGTGCAGCGGGTGAAACAATTCGCACGCATCTATGAACATTTTGACCAACTGCAGCTGTTCGAACACGCTTTCCCGCTGCCAGTAAAGTCCACCTATTCATACCGCAGCACTTGGGGCATGGGACGGCATTACGGCGGATTCAGAATTCACGAAGGCACCGATATATTTGCTGGTTATGGAGTGCCCGTGCGCAGCACCTGCTACGGCATTGTTGAAGTGAAAGGCTGGAACCGTTACGGCGGTTGGCGAATTGGAATCCGCGATTTGAACAACCTGTATCACTACTACGCCCACCTATCCGGCTATGAGAAAAATATTAAAATCGGTGATATTGTCACACCAGGACAAACGATCGGGTGGGTCGGAAGCTCAGGGTATGGAAAGCCGGGGACATCAGGCAAGTTCCCGCCGCATTTGCATTATGGCGTCTACCGGGATCGGGGGCTGGTGGAATACGCGTTCGATCCGTACCCGCTGCTTCATCAATGGGAGCAAGCGGACAAGCGAAAGCTGAAACAGCCGAAAAAAGTGAAGCAAGATTCTACTGCTAAACCTGCAAAAGAGACAAAAAAGTAATGCCGCATGCAGCCATAATGCGCTGGCGCACAAGAATTGAAACGAAGGAAGCGGCCTCTGGGCCGCTTCCTTCACTTTACTCGTGTCCCTGTCCTTGCACAGGCACAGATGGTTCTGTGTTTGCCTCAACTGGCTGTGAAGGCTCTGTATGCGTCTCTGTCTGTGAAGGAACGCTGACGCCGTCCTGAGGCACAGATGTGCCTATCGCCCCCCCTGGCGAGGACTGCATCGGCAATGACAGCGCAGGCGCCTTCTCACGGTTAGTGCCAACCGGTTGTCCTTTGCCGTCATAATAATACATCGGCACATCGCCTACGACGAGCAGATAGGAAATCGGGATTTCCGTCTCCACCACCTCAGGCTCCAAATCGAATGGAATGACAATCGCCACTTCCTCCACTACTTTTATATAGACTTCAATGATTACCATATTGATGCCGACGTCCATAGGACGGGTATTAAGCTCGACCTTCGCTGCTCCTTGCGGCTCCATCCGCACCGGAATGCGCGGCCCGAACGATGCAATCAGCGGACTGCCCAACGCTTGACCGACCGGAATGTGATCCTTAAGCTCATTTGCTTGATTCAGCGTCGACTGGACGACATCGACCGTATCAGCCGTAATTCGCATTTGCTCATTGTAGTTTAAGGCGACACTGGTCACCTTGCCGCGTGAATCCGTCTTCCATTCGATTAATTTATTGAGCTCTCTGCCCCGCATCACCTGCTCGGTTATCGCTTTGTTAATCGCCTGCGTCGCAATTTGCTTCACCCGTATTTTCGCAAGATGCATTAACGGTCCCCGTACATTTTTATCCACATAGACGAACATTTGCACTGACAGCAGCACAAATATTACGAGCGCAATAAAGAATAGCCTCCGCTTGCGGCGCGGCTTAGCCGGCCGATTTTGCCACTGCAGCGCGGTGTTCGCGTTTCCGCTTCCCAATGGGCGGACACCTTTGCGCCAGCCTGTTGAACGCCATCCGGAAGCGCGCCTTTTGCTGAACGATATTTGGGGCAGCTGCCATCTGCGCGTACGAAATCCCGAGCGCCATCCTGGCCGCCATCTGCTCATATCATATCCCCCCCTTCTGGCTCGGCTTGAAATGAGCAGTCTGTACGTTCCCAGTGTATGCGGACAGCCACAAAAAAAGAAGAACGGTCCTGTCCATAGACCGTGAGCTTGTCGGGGAACCCAAACTATCTTGACATAACAGGTGGCAGCTACGTATACTTGCTAACGTATAACTATAGATTTCTAATGAGGTGGAAAGGAAATGATGATTTTATCGACTGTTCTAAAACGGAATTTGGCTTAGCACGGGAGAGATCTGCCCATTTTTCATCTAAGCCAACCGAAGAACAGTAGATAAAGAACCATATTCCTTTCTTACAAGATAGCTTTGTAATGGGTAAGGTGTGCGTTCACCTTACCCATTTTTTGTTTATTTTGAATGTTACAAATTGAATACGATCTTTAAGATGCTGTTCTCTCGGTTGGCTTTGCACGCAAAGCGAAAAGGAGAGAATAAGATGTCAGCAAACATGGAACAAAAATGGAGTTTGACGAACAAACAAGGGGTATCGTTATCTTTGGTGTTATCGAATATATTCATTGCATTTTTAGGAATTGGTCTTGTCGTCCCTGTCATGCCATCCTATATGAAACAATTGCAGCTAAATGGCGAAGTGATGGGTTACCTGTTTTCAGTTTTTGCCTTTGCCCAATTAATTTTTTCTCCAATTACTGGAGTCTGGGTTGATAAAGTCGGAAGAAAGAAAATGATGGTTTTGGGCTTATTGCTCTTTTCTTTTGCTGAATTTCTGTTTGGGATTGGAAATGGCGTAGGAATGCTTTTTACTTCTAGAATATTGGCTGGATTCAGCGCTGCGTGCATCATGCCTGCGGTTACCGCTTTTATAGCTGATATAACAACGATGGAGCAACGGCCTAAAGCATTTGGATTTCTATCAGCCGCAATTAGCGGCGGCTATATTATCGGTCCAGGCATCGGTGGATTTATTGCAGATTTCGGCTTGCGCGTTCCTTTCTTTTTTGCCTCTGCTATCGGATTAATGGCAGCTATTTTGTCGTTAACGATACTTAAGGAGCCATTATCTGCAGCAAAGCGAAATGAAATGATAGCAAGTAAAATAAAGACAAGTTTTATGCAAGAAATGAAAAAATCGTTTCAGCCTTTATATTTTGTGCCTTTCATTATTGTCTTCATACTCGCTTTTGGATTGTCATCGTATGAAATGATGCTAGGATTGTTTGTTTCCAACAAGTTCGGCTTTACCCCGAAAGAAATATCAGGAATCATTACAGTCAGTGGTGTTCTCGGAGTGGTTGTGCAAGTTATCTTTTTTAATAAGCTCGTTAAGACATTTGGCGAAATCAAACTCATTCAAGCAAATTTTGCTCTCGCCGCAGTTTTTATTTTTCTCTCCATATTCGTCGAAGGATTTTGGATAATTTCGGCTGTTACCTTTGTTGTATTTTTGACTTGCGGTTTACTGCGTCCTGCAGTTACATCGATGCTATCCACATTGGCGGCAGATAAAGATCAAGGCTTTGTCGCAGGAATGAATTCCACGTATACAAGCCTGGGTAACATCATCGGACCGGCTCTGGCAGGTATCTTGATCGACTTGAATATCAACTTGCCTTACAGCTTAGCTGCATTCGTTCTTCTTAGCGGTTTTGCAGTGTCTTTCATGTTAGGGGCAAAAAAATGAGAGTGCACACAGTGGAATTCTTTAATTGGGCATGCGTTCGCTTGACATGGCACCGGGCGGCTAAGTATACTTCTCCATGTAACGACAATAATTTTTAATGAGGTGGAAAGGAAATGATGATTTTATCGACTGTTCTAAAACGGAATTTGGCTTAGCACGGGAGAGATCTGCCCATTTTTCATCTAAGCCAACCGAAGAACAGTAGATAAAGAACCATATTCCTTTCTTACAAGATAGCTTTGTAATGGGTAAGGTGTGCGTTCACCTTACCCATTTTTTGTTTATTTTGAATGTTACAAATTGAATACGATCTTTAAGATGCTGTTCTCTCGGTTGGCTTTGAACGTGAAGCGAAAAGGAGAGAATAAAATGAGTATATTAACTGTTGAACAAGTTACCCATATGTACGGCGATAAAAAAATATTTCAAGATATCAGTTTTCGATTGCTTCCAGGAGAGCACGCCGGACTCGTCGGAAGCAACGGAGCTGGAAAATCGACACTGCTGCGCATTTTGACTGGAGAACTGCTTCCTGATGCAGGGACGATGGAATGGCATCCTCATGTTAACATTGGCTTTTTGCAGCAGCACATTGATTTGAAGCCGGGTACTACCATTATGCAATATTTGCGAAGCGCCTTTGCTCATCTGTATGAGATAGAACAAAGCATGCTGCAAATCGCAGAGAAAATGGCTGAAGCAGATGATGAACTCGAACGATGGCTGGCACTGTATGGTGAGCTGCAAAATAAACTGGAGCATTCTGATTTTTATCAGATTGATGCGAAAATAGAAGAAATTGCTGCTGGATTGGGCATTTTAGAGCTAGGCAAAGACCGTGATGTGGAGAAGCTTAGCGGTGGCCAGCGTACGAAGCTGTTATTAGGTAAGCTGCTATTAGAAGAGCCGCACGTGCTGTTGCTTGATGAACCGACAAATTTTTTGGACGACTCACACATTGATTGGCTTATCGGATATTTAAAAAGCTACGAACATGCTTACCTTGTTGTGTCGCATGACGAACGATTTTTAAATGAAATTACAACTGTGATCTACCATTTAGAGCATCTAACGCTCAAGCGGTATACAGGGAATTATGAAGCATTTCTCAGCAGCTACGAACAAAGCAAACAACAGATTCAAGCTGGATATGAAAGGCAGCAAAGAGAAATTGACAGGCTGGAAAGCTTTATACAAAAAAATCGAAATCGGAAAGCTAAGCAAGCGAAAAGCCGTGAAAAGGTGCTCGAGAAAATAAACCGCATCGATAGACCGACATCTGGGCCACAGCCTCGTTTTATGTTTCAAGTAAACACCGATCCCGTGAACCGGATTATAGAGGCAAAAAATATACAGATTGGCTATTCAGAGCCACTGTTCGGACCGATTGATTTACTAATCAAACGCGGTGAAAAAATTGCGATCGTTGGCTATAACGGAATTGGAAAATCCACAATGCTCAAAACATTATTAGGGCATCTGCAGCCGATAAGCGGCACTGTGCAATTAGGCGAACGAGTACAAGCAGCTTACTTTGCACAAGAGGATTTCGCTTCAACCCTCACAGCGCTCGAACAATTATGGTCATACCGGCCTGATTTGACGCAAAAAGAAATTCGGCAAACATTAGCAATGTCTGGCCTCACAGACAAGCATATACGGCAGCCGCTAAGCTCATTAAGCGGCGGAGAGCAGAGTAAGGTTCGTTTATGTGAGCTGATGCTGACAGCAAGCAATGTGCTTGTATTGGATGAGCCGACGAATCATCTGGATGTTCGTGCCAAGGATGCGCTTAAAGAGGCACTCAAAAATTATAAAGGCACAATTCTGCTTGTTTCTCACGAGCCGGACTTTTACGAAGACTGGGTAACACAGATCTGGCAAGTGCAAGGTTGGTGCAATAATTAATAAAAGGTATCAATGGAGTGATTTCACTCTGTTGATACCTTTTTCTTTTCGTTTTTTAATGGCGATAGGTTGTTCTTTCCATTCCGCATCGTAAGGAACAACCTCGATAACTCTAGTTCGTTCTGCCATTATCAACATACTCTCCCTTCCTATATTCCTTTGAAAAAAGAGGTATCGATGGAGCGAAAAAACGGGAGCAAGAGCATTCGTTCCCACTCCTGTCCCCGTCTTCGTTATCATAAAAAGCCCGTTTCATGCTGGGGGGCTAAACGTATTATACTAAGGCCAGTGTCGGTTTGCGTACAGTATTTTGCCGCATGAGGCACTTATTTAGAATAATGACGCTGACGCATCGCTTCGTACAGCAGCACGGTCGTCGCCATCGCGACGTTCAGCGATTCGGCTTGACCGCGCATCGGTATGATGATGGTGTCATCCACCAACGCCTGCACCGCGTCAGATACGCCTTGACCTTCATTCCCCACGATGATCCAGGTGGCAGCGCAATAATTGTAGCTATAGCACGAATGAGACGCCTGCAGACTTGTACTCACAAGCCGCGCCCCGCAGGCTTTCGCTTCCGGCAGCAGTGCCGTTAAATTCCCTTCCACAACTGGCAGATGAAATAACGATCCCATAGTAGAACGCACGGTCTTAGCATTGTATAGATCGACCGTTCCTTTACCTATGACTACGCCGTCCGCCCCGACCGCATCAGCCGTTCGTATAATCGTTCCCAAGTTGCCGGGATCCTGCACTCCATCGACGACTACGACAAGCGCAGACTTGGCGCCAAGCAAAGCTTGAAGCCTATCTGCCTCCCGTTTCTGCACCACGGCAAAAACAGGCTGGGGCGTATCTGTATCACAGCATTTGCGAATAATGGCGTCCGTAGCCGCAATCCATTCCACGTTTACAGGGGCAGCACTGTCGTCTTGAGCCTTGCCTAAGGCAGCATTATAAATATTGCTGGGCCCATATGTGATCAATTCTTGCGGAATGCCGGCTTCCAAATCGTAGACTATCGTCTCGACGTTGGCGTCAGAACGAAGCGCTTCAAGCACGAGATGGATTCCCTCTACGATGAACCGGCCTTCCTTATTTCGATGCTTGCGCTCTTTCAACTGAGCCCATTGCTTCACTCTTATATTTTGCAGCGATGTAATTGTCTGTTCTCTCATGATTCGGAATATGCCAACTCCAGATTGTGCAAATGATCGTTAAGGCCAACAATGACCAATATATCGCCCTCTTTGATGCGATCCTCCGCATAAGGAGAAATATTTGTCTTGCCATTATTTTTAATCGCCATCACGTTACAGCCGTATTTGGCGCGAATGTCCAATTCCTTCAAGTTCTTGCCAACCATGAGCGAAGATGCGCGCACTTCAATAATACTGTGGTCATCCGATAGCTCGATGTAATCCAAAATATTAGGAGAAATCAGATTATGCGCTACCCGTGTCCCCATGTCTCGTTCCGGGAACACTACTTTATCGGCTCCAATTTTGCTTAACACTTTACCATGCAGCTCATTTTGCGCTTTCGCCACTATTTTCGGCACGCCGAGATCCTTCAATATTAACGTCGTTAAAATGCTGGCTTGAATATCCTGTCCGATGGCCACTACGACAACGTCAAAATTACGGACACCTAACGCTTTAAGAGCTTCCTCATCTGTACAATCTGCGGATACGGCATGCGTCACCATATTTACGACTTCTTGTATTTTCTGTTCGCTCGAATCGATTGCAAGCACTTCAAAGCCCATCTTGCTTAAGCTTTGCGCGATGCTGGAACCGAATCGCCCCATACCAATAATTGCAAATTGTTTTTTTGCAGCCATAGACTCACCTTCCCCATATACCGACACTTATCAATGCAATTATTATACCATGCTCATCCCGTTTGTTGAAATTTGTCTGTCTGACAATCGATGCATGAGGACGAAAGCCTTAGGGAACGTTATACGCGAAGCCGCAAGGTAACCTTCTGTATGTAGTGTAACCGTGTCTTGCGTACATCTTGTGCGACTCACACCCCCATTTTTTGAGAAAGAGAATAAAACAGGACTTCGGCTATATGTATACGAACAGACCGGCGAACATGCGGAACGTGAAGGAAGGAGGAATACCCAATGGCCGTCACCCTTAATTTGCGTCAAGCCATCGTCCAAAAAGTAACGAATAAGCCAGATGCGGACATTATCGAAATGATCGAGGGCTCTATCGATTATGACGAACGTGCGCTTCCTGGACTTGGCGTATTGTTCGAAATGATCTGGAAAGAAAGCGACAATACAATGCGTCAACAACTTGTCGATACGTTGCAGCATAAGCTGCACGAAGGACAAGGCCCACAATAACCTATGCTTCTTTGCTTGTTAAGCGCAGACTCATGAACCTCAGACGCGGAAAAGGATCGGCTCGTGCCAGCCGGCGCCTATTCCGTGTCTTTTTCCGTTGTTTAACGAGTTATCAAGCTATTATTTTTATTTTTATCGTAGATGTCTTTACTTTGACGCAGCGTCAAGCGGTACAATGATGGCAAAAGGAGTTGAATGCATGAAAATCCAAGAAGCCGCGGCGGCGTTGGGCATGACGACAAGGGCGCTGCGTTTTTATGAACAGAAGGGGCTGCTGTCCCCTATGAAGCAAGAAGATAATGGCTATCGCGTGTTTCGAGAAGCAGACATCGACCGATTGCGTACTATCGGTGCATTGCGCGAACTCAATTTATCCTTGGAGCACATTCGTTGTTGCATCGATGAGGCAGAAGCCGGTCAAATGGAGGCGTTACGTCCTTATTTAACAGAGAAGCGCCAAGCACTTGCTCTGCAATATACGGAGCTGAAGCGCTTGCTTGGACTGCTGGATAATTTACTCGATATGGATCATAACCAAAAAGGAGAGGTTGTTGTGAAAGAATTGCATCATATTGGCGAACAATCACGCCGCTATCAGAAGCTGCGCAGCGATTGGACCGATCGCTGGAATTTCGATGCGCAGGCTACTCAATACGATAACGCTGTGTACATGAATACAGACACGCTCAGAGTACATGCCGATTACGAACAGATATTGGATCGCGTATGCCAAGAAGCCGCTCCGAAGCCGGGAGAGCGCGGGCTGGAAGTAGGTATAGGGACAGGCAACTTAGCGGGGCGCTGCCTGCTCCTTGAAGCAGAGATGACAGGGGTGGATCAATCTGCAGCGATGCTGGAGCGCTGTCAGGAGAAATGGCCATCCATCCGGCTCCTTCAAGGCAATATGATGGCCTTGCCGCTTGCAGACGAGAAGTTCGATTTTATCGTGACAAGCTATGCGCTCCATCACTTGACAGATGAACAGAAAGAAATCGCTCTTGAAGAGATGGGACGACTGCTCGATTCAGAGGGGCGTCTCGTTGTTGCTGATCTAATGTTCATTGATCAAGCGCACCGGGCAGCATTTATTGCTGATCTGGAAGCAAAGGGAGATACGTGTTCCGTTGAAGCGATTCACGACGAGTTTTTTGCGGATCGCTCCCGCTTAATCTCATGGCTGGAGCAGCGCTACGAGGTAACCGCCGCTCAGCTCAATCACTTGATGCATTTGCTTGTTGTACGAAAAAGGAAAGGAGTGTGAACGATGGCATCGCAGCGAGCATCGGACCATATTGCCGTTCCCGATCATGTCTTCATCTACGAGCATCAAGCAGCTCAATATGATCGTCTCATCGAGTGCGAAGACGATAAGCTGGAATTGAGGCAAGCGCTCAGCAAGCTTCTGCAATCGGAAGCACATGGCCGCGTTGCAGAGCTTGGAGCAGGCACAGGACGCTTGACGCGCCTCGTGCTGCAATATGCTCCTCAGTTAGCTGAATACACCGCCTGTGACGCCTCTGCTTCCATGTTGCGACAATTGGAAGCGAATGTGCGACGTGATGTGAAGGATGGACATTATAACAGCGTGCGGGCCAATATGGTGCGTACCGTGACGGCACCGCATCATCGTCTCCCTCTAGCTGCTGGTTCCGTCGACTTGGTGCTGGCTGGCTGGACCATATGCTACGCCTGCAGCGAGGAGCACGAGCATCAGAACAATATGCTGCCGTCCATCATGGAAGAAGCCCGTCGCATTCTGCGGCCGGGTGGGCGCATAGTCATCTGGGAAACGCTCGGCACCGGTGTCGACGCCCCCGCAGTTCTCCCCGCATTACGCGGCTATATCGAAGCTATGGAGGAACGATATCATTTTCGTCATGCCATCCTACAAACCGACTTTCGCTTTCCGAATCTCCATGAGGCTGAATCGCTCTCAGAATGGTTCTTCGGCAAAGAAGTGCTTCGTATGCTCCGGCAAGAGTCTGATGGAACTGTCTTGCTGCCATCCTTCACAGGCATGTGGATTCAAGAATAAGAAATAGACCCGCTGATATAACAGCGGGTCTTGCTTTACTTCCAGTACTGTCATTCTCCGCTTATGGCGCGGTCTCCGAAAATGTCACATCCGGCATTTTGTCCATTGCCGTGCGCATCGCATATTCATTCTCGAATAGCGCGACATAATTTCCATTCTTATCTGTAACCAATTGCGAGTTAATACGGAACTTCGACGGATCAAGCGATGCCCCTGCCACCCAACGCGCAAATTGATACGTCAGACGCAGAAGCTGCACTTCAACGCCGTACTCCGCTTTCATGCGGTATTCGAACACCTCGAACTGGAGCTGACCGACGACGCCCAGAATCGTCTCGTCGAATACGCCCGTCGCATGGAACACTTGAATGGTTCCTTCTTCCGTCAGTTGGTCTACACCTTTTTGATACTGTTTATGCTTCAAAGCATTTTTAACTGTAACCCGTGCAAAAATCTCCGGAGAAAACGTCGGCATTTCGTCGAACGTCACTTCCGAACCTTGGCTCAGACTGTCTCCGATACGGAAGATGCCCGGGTCGAACAAGCCGATGATATCTCCCGGGAACGCTTCCTGAACAATATCCCGGTCTTGAGCCAGAAATTGCTGCGGCTGCGCCAGCTTGATCTCTTTGCCCGCGCGCACGTGCTTCACGCTCATGCCGCGTTCGAATTTGCCCGAACAAATACGCAAAAAAGCAATGCGGTCACGGTGTGCCGGATTCATATTCGCTTGAATTTTGAAAATATAGCCTGTAAATTTCTCATCGGTCGGCTCAACCGGCCCTTCCGTCGACTGGCGGATTTCCGGCTTCGGCGCCAATTGCAGGAAGTTCTCCAGAAATGTCTGTACGCCGAAGTTATTGATCGCACTGCCGAAAAAGACCGGAGTCAATTCGCCGCGCTTCACTTTCTCGTAATCGAATTCATCGCCCGCCACATCGAGCAGCTCGAGCTCTTCGCACAATTGATCATGCAAATAATCGCCCGCCATTTCCCGAATGACCGGATCGCGGTAATCCTCGACTTTTTCTACTTTGATGACAGAGTGGTCGTCCCCTTGGAACTGCTCCACCTGCTTCTTCATCCGATCATAGACGCCACACAGCTCGCGCCCCATACCGATCGGCCAGTTCATCGGAACCGAACGAATGCCGAGCACCTGCTCGATTTCTTCCATCAGCTCGAACGGATTCCGTCCTTCCCGATCCAGCTTGTTAATAAACGTAAAGATCGGGATGCCTCGCTTCGCGCACACTTGGAACAGCTTAATCGTTTGCGCCTCGACCCCTTTGGCCACGTCAATAAGCATGACGGCGCTGTCCGCAGCTGTAAGCGTACGGTATGTGTCTTCACTGAAGTCTTGGTGACCCGGCGTATCGAGAATGTTGATCCGGTGTCCGTTGAAATCGAACTGCATTACCGAAGAAGTAACGGAAATTCCCCGCTGCTTCTCGATTTCCATCCAGTCGCTCGTCGCGTGCTTGTTCGCTTTACGAGCTTTTACCGTTCCTGCCAGGCGAATAGCGCCCCCAAACAGCAACAGCTTCTCTGTCAACGTTGTCTTACCTGCGTCAGGGTGGGAAATGATCGCAAAAGTGCGGCGTTTCTCCACTTCTTGCTTTAATTGTTCTGATAACGATTTGCTCATATTTTTAGCCCTCTCATCACAAAATCACGTATCTGTTATTGTATCACAAAACAGGTAAGCCCATAAATGGGGAAAGCGAACAACATGAGCGATAACCTATAAATATTTTATTTCTGTTTGTTTCGGCAGACCGGTATAAAGATATTTAGAGCTGATACCACAAAAATATATTCAAACATTATTTTGAATGTTATAATGATTAAAAAATAGACTAGTTAGCGGGTGAGCATATATGCATTCATTTCAGTCAAATCCAATAATTGATGTGGTCATTATCGGTGCAGGGCAAGCAGGACTTGCTTTAGGCGCGCAGGTGAGCTTGCTCCAGCCCAGACTATCCACCCTCCTGTTAGAACGCCACCGGCGAGTTGGCGACAATTGGCGCGAACGATACGATTCGCTCGTATTGTTCACACCGAGAAAATATAGCGAACTGCCCGGGCTGTCCATGGCAGGAGATCCAGATGGGTTTCCTGCGGGTGATGAAGTCGCAGACTATCTGGAGCATTATGCCAAGCATTGGCAGCTGTCTGTGCGGACCGGAAGCCAAGTCGAACGAGTCGAGCACGATCCGGCTCTTGCCGCTGCCTCTTCAGCTAGCGGCGCAACATTCCATGTATACCTGCATGGACAAGACGCACCTATTCGCTGCAGACGACTTGTGCTCGCAACCGGGCCGTTCCGTACGCCTTATGTCCCAGATTGGGCTCAATCGTTGCATGACAACGTCATGCAGCTCCATTCCAGCCAATATAAGCGTCCATCACAGCTGCCGTCAGGTCCGGTGCTCGTCGTGGGCGGCGGTAACTCCGGCGCACACATTGCGGTGGAGCTGTCCAAGTCTCACCCGACCTCCCTTGCCGTACGTGGAACTATCCGCCAGCTCCCGCTCCATATCCTTAACCGAAGCACCTTCGAATGGATGGATAAGCTGACTTTGCTCCATGCGCAAGCGGACGGGAGACGCGCTCGTTGGCTCAGACGCAAGGGAGACCCTATATTCGGGTATGCGTTGCGGGAAGCTGTTCGCTCAGACCAGCTTCAGCTCAAGCCGGAAGCCGTCGGCATTAATGAACAAGGTACTGCCGTCCTGTTCAAGGATCGGTCGAGCTGCAAGCCTGCCACCGTCATCTGGGCCACCGGCTTCCGCAATGACAACCGTTGGCTGCAGCTCCCTTCCTTGTTCGACGAACATGGCCAGCTTATGTACACTGGGCATCGCACCCCCGTGAACGGGCTGTACGTCATCGGCATGCCCTGGCAGCATGCGCGCAGCTCTGCGCTGCTGTGCGGTGCGGGCCCGGATGCCAAGCGGCTCGCCACAGAGCTCTCTGCAAGCGACAGGGTGCTCTAATTGAGCCCGATAGCAGAGCTTGCGGTTGCCCCTTGCCACATGAAGTCGGGTCGCCGGTCTGGCAGCTTCCTTGGATCGAAAGTACTGTTCGCTCGCCGCTAATGAGCCTAAACCAGAATTTCCATCAATAGCATTGCTTATGCCAGCAGTGTTTATAATACACGAAGTGTGCCGTACGTGCCGGGGGAACGATCAATCTGACGGGGATTTGCTTCATAGGCCTCTTTGCTTTGTTCTCCCAATCTATCAGGTCACGGCATACCCAGAGATGTCTCTAGTTTCATTCCCATCGTAATTGGCCACTTCTTGACTAATATCTTTACGGAACGGCACTGGAACCTTATCTTCGACGTTATCCATCCATTCTGACTTCACGGGAGAATGAGGCAAAGGGACATTGCACCTATGATTCCCGTCTACATGTTCTCCTTTGCAAGCAAAGGAAGGCCTTGTACCCCCTTTGCTTCGTTCTCCCTCTCCATCAGAATACGGCATGCCCTTAAGACGTCTTTGATTCAAACTACTGTAATTAGCTGTTATCTACATAGAACTACATGTAATACCTGACCTCTATCCATCCTGACTGAATGGGAGATTGAAGCTAAGGAGCATTACCCGCATGACCAACTATATATTTTCTTTTCTGACCGAACGGGAGATTGACGATAAGAGAATTTGAACGTATAGCCATAGCCAACTACCTATCCTCTTTTGTAAGCGAGGGTTACTGCTACTCTGTTTGAAAGGACTTCATAACGAAGACGTCTTCTATTCCAACATTCTAATAAAAAAGCGCCTGCCCTCCTCTTAAGGAGAAACAGACGCTTTGCGGTCTTCAAATATTTAAGCCTGTTGTCCAACAAAAGCGCGCACTGCGAGCGTAACCGTTCGTTCTGAACCGATAGCCGCTTCTTCCTCGATGACGGTCCAGTTCGCCGCAAGTGTCGATTTCAGCGCATCCAGGTTGGCATCAGACAGCTTCAACCCGTTGTATTGTCTCTCTCCGCGGGAGAAATCTGTGCCTTCCTCCACACCGAATCGTTCCTGCAACCAAATTTTCAATCCGTTCATCGTATTGAACGTGATACGGTAGCCTTCCAAGACGGCCTGCTCCAGCGATTCGCCATGCTCTTTGGCATAGGACAAAAAATCATCGTACGTGAACCATTCCTCATTGATCCGGATGAGTTCGCTGCTGTCTTCAGTACGGATGATATTCAGCAGCTGCTCGTCCGTAAAGCCTTTGCGACGCGCCCGTTCCAACATAATTGCTGTATTTTGCGACAACAAAATTCCGTTAGCCAACTATGACACCTTCCCATTTCCCTGTCCATAAACAGTTATTATCGAGTTGACATCCCCAGCCGTCCTTGACCACCATTAGGCGGCCAAGCAGGCCTCTCCATTCCAGCCTTGCTCTAAAAGCCGCTTCCACCTTATCCGCGCAGACGACTATTATTGTTGTCCGTCATGCAGATGGCAAGCTGCATAGTGGCCCGGAGCTATTTCCCGCCACTCCGGCTCTTGATCACGGCACCGATCGGTAGCAAACGGGCACCGCGAAGCGAACTTGCACCCGTGAATCTCATCCATTGGGCTCGGCAAATCCCCCTGCAGCATGGCGGATGAAGCTCCGCCCACCGCTTTCGGGTCAGGCACGGGAATAGCCGAGAGCAGAGCTTGCGTGTACGGATGAGCGGGGTGACGGTACAACTCATCGCTCTCCGCCACCTCCACCAGCTTGCCCAGGTACATGACGCCGATTCGATTCGAAATGTGCCGTACCATCGATAAATCATGAGCTATAAACAAATAGGTCAAGCCATACTCCGCTTGCAAGTCTTCAAGCATATTAACAACCTGCGCTTGGACAGATACATCCAATGCCGATATCGGCTCATCACACAATATAAATTCCGGTCTGACCGACAATGCTCGCGCAATGCTGATGCGTTGTCGCTGTCCGCCGCTGAACTCATGCGGATAACGTTCGGCATGCTCTGGCTTTAATCCGACTTTGTCCAACAGCTCCAACACCGTCTGCCGACGCTCCTGTGGGCTTCCGAACCCGTGAATCTCCATCGGCTCGCTAATGATTTGCGTGACGTTCATCCCGGGGTTCAGTGACGAATACGGATCTTGAAAAATCGTCTGCATCCGCTTGCGGAACGGCTTCAGCTGAGCTTCATGCATGCCAGCTACATTGCTGCCATCGAACCATATCTCACCGTCTGTCACATCATATAAGCGGACGATGGAACGTCCTGTCGTCGATTTGCCGCAGCCTGACTCTCCCACAAGACCGAACGTTTCGCCGCGGTTAATGTGGAAGCTTACATTATCCACCGCTTTTAACACTTCGCGTCTGCGGCCGAATAACCCTTTAGAAGCAGGAAAATATTTCTTTAGCCCGCGAACGTCCAACAGCACGTCTTCCTTTTTACTCATTTGGCATCCTCCCCCCGCTGCTGATTGGCGCCGTCTTGGTTCTGTTCATCCAGCAGCCAACAAAGCGAACGATGCCCCGGTTCCGTCGTCACATAAGGCGGCATCTGGCGGCACTGCTCAGTGGCATAGGCGCACCGTTCCATGAACGGACAGCCTTCGGGCGGATCCAGCAGATTAGGCGGCGTGCCTTCAATCGTAGCCAATCTTTCACGCTGACCGTCCGCCACTTTCGGGATGGAACGCAGCAGACCTTGCGTGTATGGGTGCTGTGGTCTCTCAAAGATATCTTCCACCGAGCCCTCTTCCATAATGAGTCCGCCGTACATGACAACTACACGGGTACATACCTGTGCCACGACGCCCAAGTCATGTGTAATTAGCAAGATGGCTGTGCGGGTCGTATCCCGCAGTTGCTTCATCAAACCGAGAATTTGCGCCTGAATCGTGACGTCCAGGGCGGTAGTCGGCTCGTCCGCAATCAACAATTCCGGCTGGCAGGACAACGCCATGGCGATCATAGCACGCTGCCGCATGCCGCCGCTGAACTCATGCGGATATTGGTCGATGCGCGTCTCCGGAGACGGGATGCCCACCTGACGGAGCAATTCGATAGCCCGGGCACGGGCTTCCGCCTTGCCGAGCTTCTTGTGGCGCTGCAGCACTTCGATGATTTGCGCGCCGACCTTGACTACCGGATTGAGCGAGGTCATCGGATCTTGAAATATCATAGCGATACGGTTGCCGCGGATGCGGCGCAGTTCTTTTTCGGACATGGCCAAAATATTTTCGCCGCGGAACCATACCTCCCCGCTCTTGATTTGTCCTGGTGGCGGAATAAGACCGATGAGCGATTTGGCGGTAACACTCTTGCCGCTGCCCGATTCGCCGACAATGCCGATAACTTCTCCTTCGCGCACGTCAAAGCTGACGCCCCGGACAGACTGCACTTCCCCACCCCGTGTCATGAACGAAGTTCTCAGTTGTTGAACGGATAGCAATTCAGTCATAAGTCTCACTCCGTTGTATATAATCATTGCGCCATTCCCAACGTACCGTCGGGCCGCATCCTCTACACTTGCTACTACATGGTCTAAAGCTTCCGTGCCAGAAGTTTATCGTCGATTCGCTCTTGGTTCGAATGCAACACGGAATACGTCGCCCAAGAAATTGAAAGACAGAACAGTCAACAAGATGAACATACCCGGGAACAACGCCAAATACGGAGCTTCCCCGATATAACCCTGTGCGTTATTCAGCATGCTGCCCCACGACGAATTCGGCTGCTGCACGCCAAGACCAAGAAAGCTAAGCGACGATTCCATCAAAATGGCAGATGCGATGTTAATCGTGGCCGCGACGATAATGGTCGGCATAATGTTCGGTACGATGTGCTTCAAAATAATATTAAGCCTGCTCTGGCCAGAGACTCGCGCATAGAGCACATATTCACGCTCTTTGACAGACAATGTCTCCGCGCGCACTATCCTCGCTATATTCATCCAACTGAGCATACCGATAATAATAATAATCGTGCTAATGCTCGGCTTTAAATACGCATTTAAAATCAACATTAAGAAGAAAGACGGAATCGACATCAATACGTCGACCATGCGCATCAACACATTATCAACCCATCCGCCAAAATATCCGCTAACCGTCCCAACGGCAGTTCCGACTAAGACGGCTATCGCCATGGACAAGAAGCCGACCGAGAGCGATACCCGTCCGCCGTATAACGCGCGGGCGAAATAATCCCGTCCGTAATCATCCGTTCCGAACCAATGGGATGCGTTCGGTGCCTGCAGCTTGTCCATCGGCATAATCTTGTTCGGATCGTAAGGCGACAGAAAGGCCAAGACGGACATGAGGACAAATACGGCGAGTATGATGAGTGCGGCAAGCGCCGCTTTCTGTTCTTTTAACTGTGTCAGTACGTTACGCCATTTCATTCGGTTCATTTTCCATCACCCCATCGTCTTTATTCGTGGATCAACCACGCCGTACAGTACGTCTGCCACCAAATTCCCTATGACAAGCATCACTGACGATATCATGGTGATCCCCATGATGACGGGATAATCGAGAGAGAACACCGAATTAATGCCGAGCAATCCCATACCTGGCCACGAAAATACCGACTCCGTAATGAACGCCCCTGCGATAAGTTCAGGAAAAGACATTCCCAATATCGTAATGATCGGCAGCAACACGTTCTTCAGCACGTGACGACGCAGCACGGTGCCCTGGGTCGCGCCATAAGCGTACTGGATCTGGACATAGTCTTCTTCAAGTTGACTAATCGTGTGTGATCGGATGTAACGCATATAGACCGACACATTCATAAAGGCGAGCACCGTACACGGCAAGATGCCGTGCTTCATTATATCCCATATCGAGTCAACGCCGATCGTCCGCATCCCCATACTCGGCAGCCAATTCAGCTTTACCGCAAATAAATAGATGAGCATGATGCCGAACCAGAAGCTAGGAATGGAAATTCCGATATAGGAAATCAAGCCTAATACGCGGTCTGCCGGACGATTTTGTCTCGACGCTGCATACATGCTGAGCGGGATGGAAATAATGAGCGACAATAAGAGGGCTGACCCCATTAATCCAATAGTAGCCGGTAGGCGCTCCACGATGAGCGTCAGCACCGGCCGATGATTGGATACAGAGTAGCCCAAGTTACCCATAAATACATTTTTGAGCCAAATCCAATACTGAATGTAGATCGGCTGGTTCAGTCCCAAGCTTTGGCGAACTCTCTCTACGGCTTCCGCGTCCATGTCTGGCGTGACGAACGAAAGCACCGGATCACCCGGTGCAAGCTTAATGAGCGCGAACGATACGATAGAGATGAACCACAGAAGCGGAATCGCCTGCAGGACTCGTCGCAAGATGTATTTCTGCAAAGGGGTTCCCTCCGAACAAGCGCCGGTGACATCACCGGCGCTCTTTTTCTTGTTGTATAGTTCAGTACCTTATAGGCCGTATTAATTCAAATAGAGCTTGGACAAATCTTCGAACATGAAGACCGGCTTCGGACGAGCTTCGTCCAGTCCGCCGTAGCGCTTATCCACTGCGATAATCGCCTTGTCGAACGCAATCGGATAGACAACCATATCATCGGCTATGGTTTGCTGGATTTGCTTGTACAGCTCAGCGCGTTTTGCCGTATCCATTTCAACTGCAGCTTGATCCCACAGCTTGTCGAGATCTGCATTTTTATAATGTGAGTAATTGTAGGCCGCATCGCTCAAGTACAGCGATTTATAAGCATCTGGCTCGACACCCATAATGTAACCATTGAACGACAGGTCGAACTTCGTGTTATTTGGATCCAATGACATATTGCTGTATGCCGTAGAATCCAGCGGCATCAATTCCACCTCGATGCTCACTTCTTTCAGCTTCTGCTGAATAACAAGAGCTTGAGCCTCTTGGATTTTGTTCGAGTTCGCATAGGCGAGGCGAAGCTTCAAGTTCTCGGCGCCCGCTGCCTTAAGCAGTTCTTTCGCTTTGTCCGCATTGTAATTGTACTGTTCGTGGTCTGCCGATTGATATTGCGTATCCGGTGTGAAAATCGATGTTCCCGGCTCGGCAAATTCAGATGATCCGTATGCGGTCGCAATCAATTCATTTTTGTCGAGTGCATAGCCAATCGCCTGACGGACTTCTTTCTTTTTCAGCGCATCGATATTAAAATTATATACCATGTAGTTCAGACGGCCTTCCGGATAAATAACCATATTGAATTTTCCAGTTCCATTCAGCTTGTTATGATCCGCAGGGTCAATTTTGCGCATATTCAGCTCACCATTTTGCAGCGCCAGGTTGGCCGCATTCGGATCTTTAGCAATCCGATATGTGACGGAATCCAAATGAGCTTTACCGCCAAAATAATTGTCGAATCGCTCGAGTGTCACATATTCACCTGGACGGTATTCTTTGAATTTGAACGGTCCCGAACCGATCGGATTGCTGTTCTTACCGCTCTTCTCTAAGTCCGTCTCCCCTTCAAATACATGCTCCGGAATCGGCTTTAACGTTGCCAGCATCGCTTCAAAGGATGCCGATGACTGCGGAAGCACGAATTCAACGGTGCGATCGTCCACCTTCTTCACGGTCAACGGCTTGCCGTTGAATACGAAGGAGCCTCGCTGAGAGCTGTTCTGCTTCTCATCCAAGATGCTGTTCATCGTGTACACGATGTCGTCAGCCGTCAACGACTGGCCATCATGCCATGTCAGCCCTTCGCGCAGCTTCAGCGTATACGTCAGAAAATCTTCCGATGGAGTCAGGCTTTCTGCGAGCACGAATTTCTTCTCGCCTCCATCTTCAATTGTATATAACGGTGCGAACAACGATTGGTTAATCGTTAACGTTACCCGGTCATTCGAGTATAATGGATTCAATACGCGGGGATCCTCATGCACGGCGATGATAATATTGCCGCCGTCCTTCGGCTGGCCTGTCCCCTCTGCCGTTGTCGACGATGTCGAATTAGGATCCTGTGCAGGAGTCGAGCTGTTACCGCAGGCGCTCATGAAGAGAACGAGAAGAGATAACAGACCTGTAATCCAGATGTTCTTGCGTTTCATGTCGATTCCCCCTGAAATTTGTAAACTAGAGTATGATATTAGTATAACGATCTTTTTTCAGATAGCAATCTTTTTTTCCGAGTTAATTTATAGGAATTAAACATTTTAACGAGGGAAAGCACGAAGAAACCGATATATAGCAGCAAAAAGGCTGCGCTCTTTCCGAAGAGCACAGCCTGTCCACCAACATCAATCAATACTACAAGCCCGGGCGGGCTCAGTTCCAATTGTTGTTATTTCGTCCACACCACTTGGCTTTCCTCTTGCCCGTTAACCGGCCACCAATGGAATCCGTCCTCCGCCAACATCTCGTCTGCTTGCGTCGGTCCCCAAGATCCAGCCGGATACAAGAACAAATCGTTATTGTCTTCCTTCCATGCGTTAGCGATGCGATCAACGAAAGTCCATGCCGAAGCCACTTCGTCCCAACGCGTGAAATAGGTGGAATCCCCTCGTGCCGCATCAAAGATCAAACGCTCATACGCCTCTGGCGTGTTAATGCCGATCATGCAGCTTTGACAGAAATCCATGGCGAGCGGTTGAACGCCGCCTTCAGCACCAGGCTTCTTACCGTTAATCTTAATGTAGATGCCTTCCATCGGATTAACACGAATGACGAGCAAGTTCGGCTCGAGCGTGTGCTTCTGTCCGAGATACACATTGGTCGGCATATTTTTAAATTCCACGACGACTTCGGTCGTCTTCACTGGTAGCCGCTTGCCTGTACGAATGTAGAACGGTACACCAGCCCAGCGGAAGTTATCCACATATACGCGTGCGGCAAAATACGTCTCCGTAACGGACGCCGGATTAACCTTGTCCTCTTCGCGGTATCCTGGCAGCGCCTTGCTGTTCAAGGACCCTGCGGAATATTGCCCGCGGACGACATTGCGCCGCACTTCTTCTCCCGTATGATATTGACGAAGCGAGCGAAGCACCTTCACCTTCTCATCGCGAATATCTTCTGGATGAAGTCGGCTAGGCGGCTCCATCGCAATCATCGTCAGCATTTGCAGCATATGATTCTGCGCCATGTCTCTCAGCGCGCCTGCATGATCATAATAGCCGCCGCGCTCTTCTACTCCCACCGTTTCAGACAAGGAGATTTGAATGTTCGCAATATGCTTATTGTTCCACAATGGTTCAAAGAAAGCATTCGCGAAGCGAATCATTTCAATGTTCTGAACCATCTCTTTGCCGAGATAGTGGTCAATGCGATATATTTCTTCCTCTTTGAACACTTGGCGAATTTCTTCGTTCAGCTTCTGCGCCGACGGCAGATCATAACCAAATGGCTTCTCGATGACAAGACGATGCCACCCAGTGCTGTTAAGCATCCCGCCCTCGCGCAAGTTATGGGACACGCTGCCGAAGAGTTCAGGTGCGAGAGCCAAATAGAACAAGCGGTTACCCGGAATATTATATTCCCGTTCGATATGTTCCGTTTGGACCAGCAGTTCGCGGAAGCCTTCCACATTGTTGATGTCGAGCGGTTTGTACTCAAAATGCTTGGCAAAGCCACTCCACTCTTCCTCGTTCTGAATCGGGTAACGACAAAATTCATCAATTGATGCGCGCACATCTTCACGAAATTGATCGTTCGTGCGTTCGCGGCGAGCCAGTCCAATGACAGCGAAGCGTTCACCTAGTTTGCCTTCGCGATATAAACTGTATATTGCCGGGAACAATTTGCGGCGCGCCAGGTCGCCGGTTGCACCGAATATGTAATAGACGGCGCCCTCAGCCAATTGGGATTCTTGATTCTGCATCACAGTCATCTCTCTCCATCATCCTTACACTCGTTTATAGATCTAAATATATCACATTTCGAATGTGATGCCATTTTAGCATACTTAAAGCATAGATGCTATGCCTTCCTTCTCGTCAAGTAGAAAAGTCATTGAGGAGACAAATCTCTAATATTCTCCAGCAATAAGCGGCGTACCGAACGAAATACGGGTCTCCCCTTTCTCACGGTTCTCATGTACGGCAAGCTGCAAGTTAGCGTGGCCCTGCTTCATCTTTACGCCTTGTCCCATATAGTCGGTGTCATAGGACACACTAATGGTTCGCTCATCCTCATATCGGTCAAGCGGCTCCGCTTGTCCCCATTCCCGCAGCGCTTTCTCTGCCCTGTCAAAGCTTTGCTGAAGGGAAGCGGCGGTGACCGTCCGTACCGTTGCGTTCCAATCCGGCTTGAAATTGTTGTCGGATAGCGCGTTAATAAGCCGTTCTCCCTCTTGTGCGGATGCGGACATCCCGCCTTTGGCAGGGCCTTGAATCTTAACGGTATAGTATATCCGCCCGTCCGCTTCTTGGAACAACAGCATGTCACCATAATACGAAGATGTCGCGTAGCGGCCGCGATACACTTCCCTGCCCCGCTCCTGCACCGGTGCCAAAGATTCTCTAACTCCTCCTGCTTCCCGCCAGCGAATTACTTCGTCATACGGTTCTCCCTCCGCGATAAAGCTGCCATGAATTGTGACGATTGTGTTGAATTGTCGCTCGCCACTTAACTCGGCTAGCACCCACAGCATCTGAACCCGCTTCATCATGTCAACAGACTCCTTCTCTTGTAAAGAGGCGGAGCGCCATTCCCCGCTGTTCCACACCGTCACCCAAGCGCCGCAGAGCGCAAGCACTACTAATCCGATAACTGCCGCCCCCGTGCGGCGGACCACTTTCGACATTCGATCACCTTGCCTTTACAGTAATTGTGAATCGAAATCTTTAAAAGTGCGTGAACTTCTTGAGAAAACCTCTATCGAGCCTTCCAAAGATAAGCGACCGCGTTCAGATCTAGGTTATATCACCATAAGATATGTTTTGGTTGCACTTTATCGCTTCACATAACTTAAACATTCCTTATTGGTAAAATAGGCGCTTCTCTCCTAGGTGAATAACCATACAAGATTATCCTCTATGGAATAGACTGTTGTCATAAACGTCCCGGAAGGAAGAAGGAGGCATATTAACATGGTTCCTGTTCCATTGGATGAACGAACCATCCAACATCATTGCGGTCGTACGGTTTATGTCGAGACGCAAGACGGGCAGCGTTATATCGGACGGCTGAGCTCATGCCGAAGGGGTAAGCTTGTGCTGAACGCCGATGCGACTTCTGCCGCCAAGCAACAATCGCTCGCTCCCGCTAAGAGAAAGAAAAAAGGTTCGAGACAAAATACACCAAGTGCAGCAAGATCCGAAAAAACAGCCCCGAAGGCACACACCAACGCCGTCGTTCCATATGGTACGTATTATCCTTATCCATACGCCCCGTATAATTACGGTCCCCGCGTTGATTTAGATCTAGCTGTGGTAACATTATTGCTTCTGCTTTTTATCTAAATAATCCTGCTTTGCATCCCTGTAACCAAGCAGAAGCGGTGTGGACGTCCATTGTACTACGTGGATACCTCATGTCTGCAAGGCGTACAGGGCAAGCTTTAAGGCGCATCTATCTTATCCTTTCCTGTTCATGAACAAAGAACCCGACCGCTTTCCTCAGAAAGTGTCGGGTTCTTTTCATTCAGCCAAACCATTCTTATAGGCGTAAATCGCCGCCTGTGTGCGGTCTTCTACTCCGAGCTTCGCTAATATATTCGTGACATGGAACTTCACGGTCTTGATTCCAATAAAGAGATCGTCCGCAATATCCTGATTCGACTTCCCCTGTGCGAGCAAGCGAAGAACGTCCATCTCGCGTTCTGTCAGCTGCTCATGCGCCGCCAGTGACTGTTTCGGTTGGCGGAACCGGTTCATCATCTTGGATGCTACTTGAGATTCTAGAACAGATTGTCCTCTGGCAGCGGCCCGTATCGCTTCTGCGATCTCGGAAGCGCGCGATGTCTTAAGCAAGTAGCTGAACGCGCCCGCTTCTATGACGGGATACATCTTCTCATCATCCAAATAACTGGTAAGCACGATGACTTTGCAATCCGGATATAGTTGCAGCAGTTTACGCGTCGTTTCGATGCCGTCCATCCCGTCCATTACCAGGTCCATCAGCACGACATCCGGCTTGTATTCCTGTGCAAGGCGAATGCCGTCCTCGCCGTTGCTTGCTTCCCCTACGACTTCTATGCCGTCCTCGGTGCTCAGCACGGCTGCCAGACCGATACGAACCATTTCGTGATCATCTACCAGCAATACTTTAATGGGTGTCTCCATCATGGATGCTTCCATTTCCATCGCTACCCTCTTCCTCCCTCAAGCCACTTTCCTCTTTGACAACAGGTACGCGTATCTCGATACGGGTACCTTTATCCGGAGCAGTAATGAATTGAATGGAACCTCCCACCTCATTAATACGCTCCTGCATCATTCGAAGTCCGTAGCTCGCTTGCTTTTTATCGCTCCAGTCAAAGCCTACGCCGTTGTCCCGAATGAACAGACGCACGAAATCGTCACGGTTCTGCAGCTTAATCTCCATGCGGGTTGCCTTAGAATGCCGCAGCGTATTCGATAGCGCCTCCTGCACAATCCGGAATAAATGATTTTCTACGCCTTTAACAAGCTCGATGTGCTCATCCATTTCACATAGGATTTCAATCGGAATCTTACTTTGCAGCTCTCGAATCAATTCCGCAATCCCTTGAGCCAATCCTTTGCCTTCCAAGTGAACGGGCCGCAAATGCAGCAGCAGAGCCCGCATCTCGGATTGAGCAACCGAAGCCATCTCTTCGATAAGCTCCACCTGCCGTTCGGCGCGGTCGAAATCTTTATCCAGCGTGCGTCTTACGGCCGTTGCCGTCATCGAAATGGCGAACAGCTGCTGACTTACCGCATCATGCAGCTCCCGCGCCAAGCGTTGCCGCTCTTCAATAATAGCCGAAATTCGGGCTTGCTCGGCCAGTTGAGCGTTGTTCGTCGACAACCTTTGCAGGGATGTGACCTGTTCTTCCCAACGCTTGCTGACCCGCCCCAATTGATCGGCCAATTGACCGATTTCATCTTCACCCAAGTCGGGCATCGGCCGGGATAAGTTCCCCTTCTCCAAGAGCAGCATCGATTCGCGCAGCAGCTCAATGCGGCGTTTCAATCGATATCCTTGAAAGAAGCCGTAGCTCGTCGCAATGATGGCAACTACGATTAAGGCTGACAACGTCGCCTTCACGCCGTCAAGCCACGTCTCAAACGGTTTTACGTAGCCGTAGGACTGTAATAAATATACGATGATAAAAAATAAAATACATGAAAGGAGAAGCGTTTCGCCCACTAAACGCATAACCATGTTCGCATTTTTCTTCGGTTCCATCGCCGGCTATTGCATCTCCTTTCTTTTTTCCATTCGCTATAAATACGTGTTCAAAAAGGTCACTTTTCAGCACCGAGAAGTACAAGTTTTCGTAAGTGATCAAAAGTTTTTTGAACACCATCTACACGTGCAATTTGATGTCTATATCTCCTACGATATAAGAGATGTATAGTTTCACTCGTTGATCCGCCCAATCATAATTAGGAGAACGCCAAGTCCATTTATTAAACAATCCCGTCTCTTTATCCCGGCCGACATCGATCTGTCCGCATAAGACGGTAGCTTCAATTTCTACGCCGACATCGTCAGGAATCGTAATGTCCATATCTCCCATCACGCCTTGGAACAACAGCTTCGTCTCCGGCTCTTCCAATATGGCGAGCGATAAGTCGATATCGCACTCTCCAATGACATGCCACATGCTTTGGCTGTGCAAAATATAAGGCTCCCGATCCCATTTCAAGCTCGCGGACAGATTTTGCCGTTTCTCGACCCGCTCCTGCTTCTCATCCTGCCGAGTCCGGGAATAGAAAATACCTAACGATATGAGGATAATTCCCAAAAAGAGCATCAAGTGCTCCAACAACAGCAGCGCTCCCCCAACACCAAGCAAAATATAACCGACACGCAATTCCGCAGCACGAACTTTACGGACGCCAAGGTAGAGCATAACGAGGGCGACAAACGTTCCGAAACTAAGCCACTTGCCTATTAAAATAAGCAATCCAACAACAATGAGCACATATGCAAGTAAACGGTTGTTTGTCTTCATGCCGCACCTCCTGTCGCAAAGAATCGTGGAAGCCACTAACGGCGATGCAAATGCATCGCCGCAGAGCTCCCTTGTTAGCATATCATAACCTGAGACCTACCCCAAGGGGTTATTCGTTTTGGCCTAATTTTTGTTTCAACGCAGCCAATTGCTCGTCGACTTTAACTTGCTTCTCCACATCAACTGGTTGTTGGTACGAAGCCGGTGTAGAATAGCCGCCGTAAGGAGCGCGCATCACTTCAGCTTCCGCCTCCAATTGCATAATCTTCTCTTCCATGCGGTGGAAGCCGCGGGAAGCAGTGCCCGATTCAATCGCGTGCACGCTTGTGATGGTAGCCATTTGCTTGCGAGCCTTCGCCATTTGTGCACGGGCTGCCAATTCATTGCGCTTATTGCGCAGCTTGTAGAATTCATCCTTCATGGAATGCAATTGCTGCATCAATTCGTCTGCTTGTGATTTGGCTTGTGTATGCAAATCACTGTATTCCGCCACTTTTTGATCATAGTACAATTTCTCTTCCAGGCATTTGCGTGCCAATTCCTCTTGTCCTGAAGTCAGCGCGCGCTCTGCCTGTGCTTCACGGTCGGCAGACATCCGAATCGCTTCATCGAAGCGGTGTTTAATGCGGCGCTCATTCGCCATTTGCTTCGCTACCGTCACTTCCGCCTCATGAATTTCCTGCTCCATGTCGCGCAAATATTGATTTAACATAACTACCGGGTCTTCTACTTTGTCCAATACCTCATGAACCGACGCTTTCGTCATATCTTTAATTCGTTTGAATACTCCCATTTTACTTATCCCCTTTCTCATACTTTGCGACTCTATTGCGCAATTCTTGTAGTTCTTTCATCATTGCTTTTCTTTCGATATCTTCCATCATGGAATCAATGGAGGAATTATCTTTTTGCTTCATGTTTCCGTAGCTGGAGGAATTGTAACCACCATAATTGTCGTACGACCCGCCTTGACGAGTGTTGTTGTTGTTGTAATATCCTTGGTCATTCGCCGTATAGCCGCCATTGTAGCCATTTTGGTTATTGTACGGACCCGAGCCGTATCCTTGCGGACCATACGGAGTATAAGGTTCTTTTGGCACTACGAGTGCTACGATGAAATATACGAACAGTAACGTGAAGCCGGAAAAGAAACAGCCAATCACAAACAGGATACGCAGCAGAGTTACATCGAAGCCGAGCCATTCGCCCAGGCCGCCGATGAGGCCGCACAGCTTCCGGTCACGAACCGAACGATACAATTTTCTGTTCATGACTCATGTCACTCCTTTGTCGAGTCTAATTTCTGTCTTAATCGTTCCATCTCACGCTGCAGCGCCAATTCTTGTCCTAAACCACCGCCACCCGCCTGTCCGCTCATCCGACGAACCTGTTGAACACTCTCTGTTTCCCATTCCATATCGGAGACGCGGTCTTCCAGACGCCGGAACATGCCATCGACTTGCCCGCCGCCATATTGTCCGAAGCGTTGGTTCATCTGCTGCTGCAGTCGAATATTTTGCATACGGGCGAAATAATACTGGCGTTTGTCATACACCGTTTGATATTCGCTCTTGAGCAGGTTCAATTGCTCTTCCAGGTCGAGAATCGCTTGCTTGCTCTTATCATATAAATCAGCGTACTGCACTGCTTTCTCATCGTGCATCAGCTTCTCTTGCAGAGCAATCTTTGCGGCGAATTCCTCACCTGCCTTCAATGCCAGCATCGCTTGCTGTTCTCTGCGGTCACGCATTTCCTGCGCTTGATTCAATTGATGTCTCATTTGATTGGCGTGCATCACATATTGTTGATAGAGACGGTCTGCTTCCGCAATATCATGCCGTGTGCGCATTAGAAATTGGTCGATTAAGCGCACTGGGTCTTCCACTTTATCCAAGCGCTCATTGAGCGTAGCGAGTGTGATGTCGCGAACCCTTTTAAAAATGTTGCTCATGCCGCTCTTCCCCTCCTTGATTCGTCATTTTTCCTGCATCGTTTTTGATTAATAAGGATGTCTATTACGCTTACTGGACAACATCGATACCCCGAATCCTACCATTGCTACGGCAACGATAATACCGATGAGCCAAGATAACTTGCCGATTAAGCTAATCGATCCGATAATGATGAAAATCCATCCGAAGGTTGAATTTCCTGCCTTCACACCATAGTAACCTAGTCCAATCAGAAGTATCGGAAGCAGATAGCCGAACCAGCTACCTAAGTGAAGCCCGAACTTGCTGAGAAGGATGAAGCCACCCAGTGCAATAAGTATAAAAGCGAAGGTATTTCCTTTGTTCATTTGCATTCGGTTCGTCACCACCTTTCGTTGTGTCTTGCTTATGTCTCTATTTTAGGTGGAATCGCATTTATTCAAAACAGGCTGGGGGCGGTTTTTATACCTAGACTGAAGTCGGGGGCCGGGATCGACCTCAGTTCGAATCGATGCTAGACAAAATATGTGCGGGGGTGAAACTACTGCGTGGTAACGTACGTATATATTTCCATAAGGATCCAAACGACTGATCCTCACCACACGCACCTACTGCGAAGGAGAGATACTATGGAAGCTATATATTGGGGCTTGCTCGTATTCGGCGCCTTATATGCCATCATTACCTTTATCTTCGGGGAAGTGTTAAGCCACGCTTTTGACGCCTTTGTGGGCGATGGACACCTCTCCTTCCTGCAACCTACCGCTCTAGTGAGCGGTTTAACGACCCTTGGTGCTATCGGAATACTCCTTACCCGCTATACAGCCTTCCAGTCGGCCAGCATCATGCTCATCGCCATTGCTGGCGCCATTCTCGTCTCCGTCATGATGTATTTCTTCTATATACGGCCGATGGAGCAAGGGGAGAATTCAGTTGGCTTCTCTATCCAAGACCTTACCGGGAAGGTAGGCGAAGTGAATGTGCCGATTCCAGCTGCGGGCTTCGGTGAAGTGACCGTTCGCATCGGGGCGGGCGTAACGAATCAGATTGCAGCTTCGTTCGATAAGGAGGACATCCCGTCTGGAACGACCATTGTCGTCATTGAAGTGAAGGAAGATACACTGTATGTTTCTCCTCTCACTGAGGATTTGCTCCGTCCAAGCCGCTAACATTGGTGTTTCCACAAATTTATATATTAAAGGGAGCTGTATGCCATGGATTTTAATGATGTATTATTGGTTCCGGTCATTGTCGTCGGAGTCATCGTTCTACTCGGACTCGCCTTCTGGGCCCGTTATAAGACGGTCCGACCAGATGAAGCTATGATTGTCACTGGTTCCTATCTTGGCTCGAAAAATGTAAGCGCCGATGATTCTGGGCGCAGGTTGAAGATTGTCCGCGGCGGAGGCGCATTTATATTGCCTATTTTCCAACAGTCGCGTTTTCTGTCCTTGCTTTCGCATAAGCTAGACGTCATGACACCAGAGGTGTACACCGAGCAAGGGGTTCCCGTCATGACCGACGCAGTCGCCATCATCAAGATTGGCGGTACTGTGGAAGACATCGCAACGGCTGCAGAACAATTCTTGGGTAAACCATCGGAAGCGTTAAAGAGTGAAGCGCAGGAAGTGCTGGAAGGCCATCTGCGTGCTATCCTCGGCTCGATGACGGTCGAGGAAGTATACCGCAACCGCGATCGTTTCGCTCAGGAAGTGCAGTCGGTTGCTGCCAGAGACTTGAAGAAGATGGGCTTGCAGATCGTATCGTTCACCATTAAAGACGTGCGTGACAAGCACGGATACTTGGATGCGCTGGGGAAGCCGCGTATTGCCGCTGTCAAGCGTGACGCCGATATCGCAGAGGCGCAAGCTGTCCGGGACTCCCGCATTCAGAAAGCGAAGGCGGAAGAAGACGGAATGAAGGCAGAACTGGTTCGCGACACGAACGTCGCCGAGGCGTCGAAGGAGAAGGAATTGAAGGTTGCAGCGTTCAAGAAAGACCAAGATATGGCGCGCGCTGAAGCCGACCAGGCCTACTTCATTCAGGAAGCGCGCTCCAAACAAAGCGTCGTGGAAGAGCAAATGCGCGTCGAGCTCGTACGCAAGGAACGGGAAATTGACCTCGAAGGTAAAGAAATTTTGCGGCGCGAGAAGCAGTATGATGCTGAAGTGAAGAAGAAAGCAGACGCCGATCGTTATTCGGTCGTTCAAGCGGCAGAAGCGGAGAAGTCACGCAAAGTGCTTGAAGCAGATGCGCTGCAATACCGCATCGAAGCGGAAGCGAAGGCGCAAGCAGAACAGAAGCGGCTTGCAGGGCTCGCGGAAGCGGATGCAGAACGTGCGCGCGGTACCGCGGAAGCGGAAGTCATTCGGCTGCGCGGTCTGGCGGAAGCGGAAGCGAAGCAGAAGCTCGCAGAAGCATTCGAGAAGTTCGGCGAAGCTGCGGTACTCGACATAGTCGTGAAGATGCTGCCTGAACTCGCAGGTAAGGTGGCTGAACCGATTAAATCCATCGACAAGCTGACGGTCGTTGATACGGGTAACGGCGAAGGGGCCGCACGCGTGAGCAATTATGTCACACAGTTGATGGCAACCGCACCGCAAATGCTAAAGGATGTCTCTGGACTCGATGTCGAACACATGATTAAGCGGCTGACAAAAGGAGCCGGCGAAGATAAGCCAACTCCAGCCGCAGTTGCATCTAACGTTGCAGTAACAGCAGAGAAACCGCCTGTAATTAAGGCAGCGGATACACCGGAAGCCTAACATAAGCAAGCCATTATGGATATCTAACTATTTATGAACAAAGCCTTGTGGGCAGCACCTGATTGCAGATGCGCCCGCAAGGCTTTTTCATTATGACTTTGTTATAATAGCCAATCAGCGACGCCGCAATTCTGTATTATTGCTGCGCGGCTCCTCCGTAGAATTGCTCTTCCCGATATGAAGATACTGCCCGTCGCGGCTGGGTCATAGTCATTTTTCAACAGCGCCAATATCTATACTCGTCCGGATATAGCGCTTAAATATCTTCTGCTAATGAAGCAGTTGCCCGAAGATATAAAGTGCTTCTAAAAAAGGAAAAAGGGTTATAAAATTGCTTATCCAAGCAATTTTATAACCCTTTTGGAATACCGATGGCCGGACTCGAACCGGCAAGCCTCTCGGCACCGCATTTTGAGTGCGGCGTGTCTGCCAATTCCACCACATCGGCAAATTTATATTCATCCCAACTGTTCTTTTCACTTTTCTAAAAGATACAGAACAGCAAGAGAGAACTCAAGATGAAAAGATTCATTCAATGCTTCAAAAACTATGTCACTGCAAGGCTTTTATGACTCTTACTCTCGACTGACGAAAGCGATTTTGAATATCGCGCGTCTGCCATCTCGTTACACTGGCATATGAAGTTATTGAACTTATAATGGCGTGCCCTAAGAGATTCGAACTCCTGGCCTTTTGATTCGTAGTCAAACGCTCTATCCAGCTGAGCTAAGGGCACATATTGCAAATTGGAGGCGCCACCCAGATTCGAACTGGGGAATAAAGCTTTTGCAGAGCTTTGCCTTACCACTTGGCTATGGCGCCATCTGGAGCGGACAACGGGATTCGAACCCGCGACCCTCGCCTTGGCAAGGCGATACTCTACCACTGAGCTATGTCCGCAAATGGCTGGGGATATAGGATTCGAACCTATGGATGACGGAGTCAAAGTCCGTTGCCTTACCGCTTGGCTAATCCCCATTGTGGTAATATGGGGCGATCGAGGGGAATCGAACCCCCGAATGTCGGAGCCACAATCCGATGCGTTAACCACTTCGCCACGACCGCCATATTCACAATATTCTCTTGGCAGGGGCAGCAGGAATTGAACCCACACTAACGGTTTTGGAGACCGCTGTTCTACCTTTAAACTATGCCCCTATATAAGTGGTGGAGGATGATGGATTCGAACCACCGAACCCTTCCGGGAACAGATTTACAGTCTGCTGCGTTTGGCCACTTCGCTAATCCTCCACAATATCAGTGCCGGCGAAAGGAGTCGAACCCTCGACCTACTGATTACAAGTCAGCCGCTCTACCAACTGAGCTACACCGGCTCAAAGCCTTGTATGGTGGCTCGGGACGGAATCGAACCGCCGACACGAGGATTTTCAGTCCTCTGCTCTACCGACTGAGCTACCGAGCCAAAATGGCGGAGCTGACGGGATTCGAACCCGCGTTCTCCTGCGTGACAGGCAGGCATGTTAGGCCTCTACACCACAGCTCCATATTTGGTTGCGGGGGCAGGATTTGAACCTACGACCTTCGGGTTATGAGCCCGACGAGCTACCGAACTGCTCCACCCCGCGATAATGGTGGACGCTGACGGGATCGAACCGCCGACCCTCTGCTTGTAAGGCAGATGCTCTCCCAGCTGAGCTAAGCGTCCATTTTACGATGACTATTATATAATACCAGATATTACTGAATCATTTCAACCCTCAATTTATTCCAGTTGAATGATGTAAGTGGTGACCCGTAGGGGATTCGAACCCCTGTTACCTCCGTGAAAGGGAGGTGTCTTAACCCCTTGACCAACGGGCCGCAACTGGCGGAGAGAGAGGGATTCGAACCCTCGAGACGCTTTTGGCGCCTACACGATTTCCAATCGTGCTCCTTCGACCAAACTCGGACATCTCTCCATGGCTCCCCGAACAGGACTCGAACCTGTGACAACTCGGTTAACAGCCGAGTGCTCTACCAACTGAGCTATCAGGGAAAATAAATCTGTATACTGCATTTTTGCTTAAGTGATGCATAAGCAAAATATAATCCCTTATAAAGGATATGCAGTTCAAGATATTGCACCTTGAAAACTGAACGCGAAAGTTTCAACTGCTTCGAATCATATTGCTTAGGATAAGCCCTCGACCGATTAGTATTCGTCAGCTCCACACATTGCTGTGCTTCCACCCCGAACCTATCTACCTCGTCGTCTTCAAGGGGTCTTACTAATTGGGAAATCTCATCTTGAGGGGGGCTTCACGCTTAGATGCTTTCAGCGCTTATCCCTTCCGTACGTAGCTACCCAGCCATGCCTCTGGCGAGACAACTGGTACACCAGCGGTACGTCCATCCCG